>NC_002620.2:0-357650 GCF_000006685.1 Chlamydia muridarum str. Nigg
CACATAGCAAAACACTCAAAGTTTTTCAGCAAAAAAGCTTGTTGAAAAAATTGTTGACCGCCTGTTCACAAATAGGCATAACTTCCTGTTCTGAACAGTTTGAACAATCTGTAAACAGAGTTATAAACAGTTTTTTCACAACTTTTTCTCTCGAAGAAATAAAGTTATAAACATTTTCCACACCACCTAAAGAAGAAGAGACTAATAAATATCTCTAAGAATCTTCTTCTGTGGGTGTGGAAACTTTCGATAAGTGTGAAACTTTATGACAAGACTTCCTCTACTCAAACGACCTCGAAGAAATCGGAAAAGTGCTGCTATTCGATCTATGATTCGAGAAACTAATATGGTTTCAAGTGATCTAATTTGGCCTATTTTTCTTAAAGAAGGTTCAGGAATTCGAGAAGAAATACCCAGTATGCCTGGAGTATACAGATGGAGTTTAGATACCATATCTAGAGAATTAGAAAGACTCTGTCTTATAGGGCTAAAAGCGGTTATCCTTTTCCCTGTTATAGAGGATCAGAAAAAAGATCAATTCGGAGCATATGCATCGCATCCGTATAACATTGTTTGTAGAGGAATTCAGGAAATCAAAAAATCTTTTCCCCAACTGTGTGTGATTAGTGATATAGCTTTAGATCCTTTTACGACTAGTGGTCACGATGGCATTTTTTACAACAATGAAGTGTTAAATGACGAAAGCGTTCGCGTATATGGAGATATCGCAACATTGCATGCAGAAATGGGAGCGGATATTGTTGCTCCAAGCGATATGATGGATGGGAGAGTTCGGCATATTCGAGAAAAAATGGATCAGATGGGCTTTGTTAATACAGGAATTCTCTCTTATAGCGCAAAGTATGCATCTTACTTGTATGGTCCGTTTAGAGATGCTCTTTCTTCGCATCCTCAATCTGGGGATAAACGGCAATATCAAATGGATCCTGCCAATGTTCGAGAAGCTTTGCTTGAATGCCGGCTAGATGAAGAGGAGGGAGCAGATATGGTAATGATAAAGCCTGCTGGGTTTTATTTAGATGTTATCATGAAAGCTCAAGAATGTACGCATCTTCCAGTAGTTGCCTATCAAGTCAGTGGAGAATATTCTATGATTATGGCCGCCAGTCTGCATGGATGGTTAAGTAAAGAAGGAGCTATCTCGGAGTCTTTGTTAGCAATTAAACGAGCTGGGGCTACGGCTATAATTAGCTATGCAACTCCATGGGTTTTAGAATGGCTAGCTAGAGACGCTCTTCCTTTTTAAGGAAAAAGTTCTTTGAAGAACCACCTAAAAAATTACAGAGGTGTCAAAACATTTTCTTTCGCGTAACGGATGAGAGCTTCTTTTACAATAGCAAACATCTCTGTTTTAGAAGGATCTATAAATGTTGGTAGAGCAAAATCTTCTGGGGAGACTTCTAAGAGTCCCAAGCGACACGCTTCTTCAAAATTTTGAGTTTCTAAAGCTTTAATAAGAGGGGCTACAGGAACTGCAATTGCCGAAACTTTCTCATAGATTTCAGAATCAATGATTGGGCGTTTTTCCCCGTGTAAATTGGTATTCATATCCATGAACACGCGTTTTCTCTTGAAGAATCCAGAGAGATAGGTTCTGGTGACCGTAAGTTTATTCCATCCTAATCGTAAGAAACTAAACATCTCTCGGGTTTTAGGGTTTGGAAGAATCGTTATGGTATGGTCCCGCATGCCTAAACAAGGATTTTCTTCTTTGTTACACAATCTTCCTGTAAGAGGATCCCCCGAAATTAAACTGACATCGTTGGAAGAGAAGATTTCTTGTGGTAACAAGTCTTTGAAGCTGGCTCCTTTTGCTGTGATCAGATATTTCCTTTGAGAAGGCGGGAGAGCAGATCCTGCTAATGCAACGACTTGTTGTCCTAGGAAAAATCCCTTTAAGAATAGATGGCCGATAGAGAGGACTTCTTGGAAGCTAATTGTGAATACGATATCCCTGTCATTGCGAATTCGTGCGATATGATGAATATGGGTCGAAGGAGATCCCGAAGGGTAAGGACCAGCTATTGTATGTAAATGAGCTACAGATATTAAATCTTGGGTAGGTAAAGAGAGCCTATCTGTGGAAACAATATGTGGTTTGAGACCAAATAGTTTTGCTATAGCCTGAACTCCCACAACAAAAATGTAATAACCATCTTCTTTTGAAGAGAAAAGACTTAGATGTTTTTCTACAGATGGGGTGAATGGACGATTGTCCGCTAAGTTAATAAAAACATCTCTAGGGGATTGTGTTGGGAGCGCTGGGATATTGAAAGGTCTTTGTTTAAAAAGGGTAAAAAGCCCTTCTTTTTTAAAGACTTCTAAAAGCTCCTTTTGAGATAAAGCGTGGAGGTCATAAGAGAACTTCGTTTGAGAAACCCCAGGCTTTTTTTTAATCACGATATCCAAAAGAGCCCGCTTACTTCCTCTACGGATTTCGATAACCTCTCCATCAACCGACGAGGTGATGAAAACACCTGGGAAAGACTTATATTCCGCTAAGGGAGAACCAGCTGTAATCTGGTCTCCTGGAGAAACTTTCACACCAAGTGGTAGGGGAGCAAAAGGTCTCAGATCCACGGAAACAAAAGCGGGATCCACTTTTCCGCAAAAACCCGATTCCTTAGGGGCTCCTTTTAAAGACAGATCTAATCCACGAGAAACTATTATCTTCATGTCTCGGGATTATAGAAGTTTTTATAAGGGAATCCAATTTTTTTTCTTACTTTTTTTCGGAGAGCTAGATTTTGCTTTGGGAGTGGGAGATTTTCCTGAGGTATGGCTGATGTCTTGGGTGACTTCTTTTATAAGCTCTTCGGTCTCTTTCTTGTATTCATTGCAAGAGGATCGGATGGTTTCTAGAGCTCGCCACTCTTCAGGAGAAAAGTTATCAGGATTGTTAGCAAAAACTTCCATTTGCTCGCGAGTCATACCAGTTTGTTGAAGGATTTCTTGAGAACGTTTGTCGAGCTCTTGGATTTTTTCTTGGGTTTTCTCGATGAGCATCTGGTAGTCCAGATCGTTGTCATCTGTAAGAACAGCGCCGAAGGAAGGATCGAAATCTATTTTATAAATAGAAAGAATTTGTTTTATAGAATCGATAATTTTTTGAGCGGAATTATTTTTCATAACAAAAAACCTGATGTTTTATTTAATAATAAAATTTTTCTTGTTTTTTTTGTGACGTAATATTGCTCTTTTTTATTGTTCAGCGTATATTTCCGGACTAAAAAGGGGAGCTATCATGGATTATCTAGAAAAGCTACAGTCCTTAATGGAAAATCATCCTTCGGATTTTTTTAGTTTGTGGGAAGAGTATTGCTTTAATGACGTCGTTAGTGGAGACGAGTTGATAGTCTTGCTGGAAAAAATTAAAAGCTCAAGTATAGCTCCTGCCTTTGGGAAAATAGCAGAAAGCGTAATTCCTCTTTGGGAACAACTTCCTGAAAGTGAAGAAAAAGATAAAGTGCTTTCTCTAGTCTTTGATATCCAAACAACAAACAGCAAGCGTTTATTAGAACTAGCTCTTCAACAGGTTAAGAAGTACGAGGACTCACCAAATTATAAAGAAGCTTTGCGGATAGTCGGATTAAGAGATGGGATTTTCTTTACTCATTGCTTAAGACATTTTGCTTTGCTTATGCATCTTTGTGAAGGGAACTTTGTTTTCCATCAGGGAGGATGGGGAGTAGGAGAGATTATGGGAGTTTCTTTCCTTCAGCAGAAAGTCCTTGTTGAGTTTGAGGGAGTTCTTACAGCAAAAGATATTTCTTTTGAAACAGCCTTTCGCATGCTGTCTCCTCTAAAAAAAGATCACTTTTTAGCAAGACGGTTTGGGGATCCCGATGCATTTGAGGCGTTTGCTAGAAAAGATCCTGTTGCGGTCATAGAATGTCTGCTAAAAGACCTTGGACCCAAAAATGCTAAGGAAATCCGTAATGAGCTGGTTGGACTTGTGATTCCAGAGGAGGATTGGAGTAGATGGTGGCAGTCCGCTAAGATTAAAATGAAGAAGGATTCACATATCCTGGCGCCTACTTCTTCTAAAGATCCCTATATTTTTGATCCAAAAGGTTTTTCTTTCATTTCTCAATTACAAGCTTCTTTGTCGGGAAGCAACGATGCTAGTAAAAAGATCGCTTCTTGTTACACATTTGTTAGAGATCTTGGGAGTGAGCTTAAGGATGAGGCTAATCGGCAGTTTGTGATAAAAGAGTTAAAATCTTTAGATTTGCCAGCGGATTCCGCCTTATCCATTCAGAGAGCGATGTTATTATCTGAATTCCTCGGAGATAAGTCTTCAGAATTAGATTGTGAAAACATTGCTAAGCTTTCCGAAGATCAAATGTTTGATATTGTCAACCATATTGAAATTCTATCTTTTCAGAAGAGTTTCCTATCGCTAATACACTCTTGCTCTCCAGCTTGGGTATCGGTATTTACAAAAATTCTCCTGACAACAAGTACTTCTATTCTTCGCGATCAAGTCTTTAAAGCATTGATTGTAGATAAAAAGGCTAGAGAAAGCATCTTAGAAAAAGTATCAGCTATGATTGAGCAACCCTTGCTTTATCCTGAGCTGTTTGTTTGGTTGTTTTTGCGAGTAGTTTCTGGGGAAGACGGGCTGTTTTCTGAGTCGGATAGGAAGGAAATTGGAAGACAGATGCTAGCTAGTGCTTTAGAGTTTATGCATAAAGTGGCTGGCTCTCCTCAAAAAGATCTTGGGAAAAAACTCTACTCATTCTTAGTCGGTCAACGATTTCTTGCAATTCGTCAGATCATAGAAAATGCTTCTATAGATTATCTTAAAGAATTTGTTTTATTATCTTCAAAATGCCCTCAGTTTACTCAAGGAGATCTTGGAGTTTTGAGAAGTTTAGCAGAAGTTGTGCAACCCGCTCTTAAACGAAGGGTTGCGGAAGAGGAAAATATCCTTTGGACAACCTCTGAGAGTTTTACTCGAATGAAGGCAAAACTTCAGTCTCTTATTGGGAAGGAAATGGTGGATAATGCCAAAGAGATAGAGGATGCAAGAGCTCTAGGAGACTTAAGAGAGAACTCTGAGTACAAATTTGCTTTGGAAAGACGGGCTAGACTCCAGGAAGAAATTCGAGTATTGTCTGAGGAAATTAATCGCGCAAAAATTCTAACAAAAGATGCTGTGTTTACAAATTCTGTTGGAGTTGGTTGCAAGGTTGTTCTTGAGGATGAGCAAGGGGAAGAGGATTGTTACACAATACTAGGCCCTTGGGACGCCAATCCAGAGGAAAAGATTTTATCGTTAAAATCTAAACTTGCGCAAGAGATGGTTGGGAAGACAGTTGGAGAGAGTGTGCTATTCCAAGGGAAGAAGCACAAGATAAAACAAATCTCTTCCATATGGGACTAAAAGAATTTGGAGCATAGCGGGATCGAACCGCTGACCTCAACAATGCCATTGTTGCGCTCTACCAACTGAGCTAATACCCCGAGAGAAGAGACTAGGGTATCATGTTTGTACGATTTAGGACAATAAGCTGTGGTCTTATCAGAAAAAAAAGATAATAATCGGCAGATTCATTATAGAGAGGTGTTATTGTGAGTCTTTTTGAACAGTTACCTTCTTTCTCTCCGGATTCTATTCTTGGTTTAGCACAAGCTTTTCAAGAAGATCCTCGTGAGGATAAAATTAATTTATTACTGGGTACTTACGAGCGAGAAAAAAGCCGATACGGAGGATTCTCAAGCGTCAGAAAGGCTCAAACAGTGTTTTTTGGTGATGAGAAAGATAAAAACTATCTTCCCATCAGAGGATCCTCAGTTTTTTTAGACCAGATGGCTGCTCTATGTTTTGGCGAGATTGATGCTAATCGATGGACTGGAGTGCAAGCTGTTGGTGGGACTGGAGCCTTACATTTGGGCGCCTTAGTGTATGCTAAATCTTCTCTTGCAGGTAAAGTCTATATCCCAGCTCAAACTTGGGGGAACCACTCTAGAATTTTTTCTCGTCTAGGATTGTCCCTAGAACATTATCCCTACTATGATCAAGAAAAAAAAGATCTCGATTTGCAAGGATTAAAAGCATCTCTTCGGGATGCTCCTGAGGCTTCTTTAATTCTTTTACATTGTTGTTGTCATAACCCTACAGGGAAGGATATTCCCCTTTCTGAATGGCCTGAAATTATTGCTATTATAAAGGACAGAGGCCTCATTCCTTTCTTTGATATGGCTTATTTAGGTTTTGCTAACGGAATAGTAGAGGATCGCCGACCTGTTCGGCTTTGCATAGAGGCTGGAGTTGCTACTTTTGTTGCAGGAAGTTGTAGTAAAAACTTCTCATTATATGGTTCTCGGGTAGGATTTTTTGGGGTTGTTCACCAAGATAAAACGGATTTGAGCAGGATACTTTCTTTCTTGGAAGAGCAGATCCGTGGGGAATACTCTTCTCCTGCTAGAGAAGGTGTTGCAATCGTTACCTCTATATTAGAGAATCCCTACTTGCGACAAGAGTGGGGGCTTGAACTGAATGGTATTCGCCAGTCTTTGGAAGAAATTCGAGCGAATTTTGTTATTGCAATGAGAGAAGTAGCGGGACATTCTTTTGATTTCATCGCGTCTCAGAAAGGATTTTTTGGGTATCCAGGTTTTTCAAAAGAGCAGGTTGTGTTCCTTAGAGAAGAGCTTGGTATTTATACAACAGCTGGTGGAAGATTCAATTTAAATGGCATTACAGATAAAAATATAAATCGTGTTATCCACGGTTTTGCTAAGGCCTATGAATACTCTCGGTCCGTATCATAAACGTATTCGGTTTATTACTTATCTCTTTGTCGCTTCAGGAATTATTGTAAGTTGGAATCTTCCTAGAAGCGTTTATGAGTCGCTTCAGGATAAATTTGTAAGTGTATGTTCTAAATTCCTTCCTTTTCAACAAAGGGCCAATTCAAAGGCCCTTATTGAAGAGAGTCAAAGTTTTCTTCTGCAAGAAAAAATCCGATTATTAGAAGAACGCATACTTTCTATGGAAGAGACTTCAAAATCTCCTCCATTATTTCCTGAAATTTTGTCTTCTTACTTTCAATCTCCGATCATGGGGAGAGTGATTTTCCGAGATCCCGCTCATTGGGGGAGTTCTTGTTGGATTAATATTGGGAAGCAGCATGGGGTTAAAAAAAATTCTCCTGTTGTTTGCGGAAAGGTTGTTGTTGGATTAGTGGACTTTGTTGGCAGTGCTCAATCAAGGGTACGATTAATCACTGATGTGGGAATAAAACCTTCCGTTATGGCTGTTAGGGGGGAGCTTCAAACTTGGGTAGTGAAGGATCAGCTACGTACATTAGCAAGAAATGTGACAAACCTTCCGACATCTGCATTTGCAGATAGTGATAAGCAGCAAGCTTTACAATGCTTAAAAGCATTAGAGAGCTGTTTATCCTCGTCTGAACACAATGATTTTGCTCTTCGAGGGATTGTTTGTGGTAGAGGGGACCCTATTTGGAAACCTGAGGCATCCGTTCTAACTGGGAGTGATTTTGGTTTTGTAGATGGGAAAACTATTGAGGTTGGAGATGTTCTTGTTACTACGGGATTGGATGGCGTTTTTCCTCCAGGATTACTTGTTGCTACAGTCAGCGAAATTTTACCGAAGAGTGAGGGGGCTTGTTCTTTAAAGATAAAAGCACAATCTTTGGCTCCAGATTGTTCTGTAGTTGACTTTTTGGTATTGCCTCCCATGGATTTTAATCCTAATGATCGTCCGGACATTTTCGGATTAATTTGGGAGTAATCATCCCATTTTAAGGGCTAGGTTGTAAGAATCCATTTCCTTTGTCATCAATTCCTCGAATGAATACGAAAGCCATCTCAATTTGAAGAGAAGAATTGAATTGATGCAGGAACTTTTTAGCCGCTCTTTTATATAACACCCCTTGTTTATCCAATCCTTGGCGCTGGATATAAAGAAGGAGTTTATCTGGAGAGTAAAGAGAGGGTTCATCCCCTAGAAAAGATGTTTTCCAGTCGATAATGAAAAATCTATTGTTGTGTTCAAAAAAAAGATCGACAATTCCTTGCCACAACTCCCCATTCTCTTGAAGGAGAAAAGTCTCTTCCACACGAATATTGTAAGGATGAACGTCCTTAAGAGCAAAGCTTCCTGAAACAAAAGGGAGTTTTGTTGAGAAAGCTGTGTAGATTTTCTCTGAAATAATAGACTCGAAGCCTTCCAAAATTGTGTTTTTCAATAAAGTTTGGGCTTTATGAGTAATCTCCTCAAGAGAGGCGTTAAAATTCCCTGATAACGACTCTAAAAGCTTGTGAATAAGAGTTCCTGTTAGAGATCCCCCAGGAAATAAAGAAGAGGAAGAAATCTCTTGAAAAGGCTCAGTAAAATACTGTGATTCTGTTGTGGAAGAAAAAGAATAGATGGGTTGGGAAGATAGTATTGGAAGAGAAAAAAACTCTTGTTCGGGGAGAGGTTCTGAGAAAATAGAGATATTGCTTTCCGGAGGTTGCGTACCTGAAGAGAAAAATTCTGGATGGGATGCGGTCAGAGTTTCTACTAAATGAGGGATGTTATCGTGTTGTGTAATATTGGCATAGTTAGCAAGAGCAGAAACTTTTTTATTGCTTTGTAAACGTTTCTCTATAGAGGAGAAAGGGATGAATAAGAATTTCTTAGCACGAGTACAAGCAACATACATTTCTCTCATGTGAACAGAAGGAGATTTCTCTTTAACTTTGTTAAGACTAGAACAAAAAACGACATCGTATTCTAAGCCTTTTGAAGAGTGGACTGTGGTAATTTTAAGCACATTATCGTCATTAGACTGAGAGGAAAAGGAAAGCTCTTCATCATATTTTCCAGTATCTAGAATGTTTATAAGATGAAATAGCTTGTGATGAGGATTTTCCGTAGTTTTATCAAGATACAAACAAAGCTCTTCTAATTCTTGGAAAATAATGTCACCAAGGGGTGTTTGTAATAACGTTTCTCCTATGGTTTGGGAGAAAACGGTTTCTCCCATCAATTTATAAAACGTAGCTAGTAAAGAGTATTGGTGGAGATACGTATTCAGCATAAAAAACAGAGAGGAGAAAATTTTTAAATGCTGATGAATATCTGTAGCAGAAAGATGAAAAAAACGACTCAGTAAAATGGCCTGAATCTTTTGTTGATTTTCTGGGTATAGAAGAGCTTCTAAAAGAAGAATGAGGAGATAGGGCGATTCTGTGCGATCAAAAATGCGTTTTTCTTTGCAATACGCCATAGGAATCGTGCTATGAGTGATCAATTTGAGTGCTTGCGGATAGTCTTGGACTAAGACTGCCATATTCCCAAAGGGAATAGCGAATGTAGAACGTAGATAAGAAGCGGTTTTTGAAATCCAGAGAGCTTCTTCTTGGGAATCTTGTGTAGTAAAGAAATGGATAGGACGAAACTCTGAATACGAAGTGGAGGCGCTTCCTTTAGATTGGAGTGGGTGGTAAAGAATAGTTTGTGGGGTTTCTAAAAAAGGAGAGGGGAGCGAAAAAAGATGGTTTAGAGCTTGCATGAGTTGTGGAGTGGATCGGTAATTCGTATCCAATATTAGCTGAGACTCCTTAGGAAAGGAGTTTTTTGCTTGGAGGTAGGTTGGAAGGTCTGCGTTTCTCCATTCATAAATAGACTGTTTAGGATCTCCAATAAGAAATAGTGATCCTGAATAATCAGGAGAAGCAAAGAGTTTAGAAAAAATTTTCCACTGACGTTTGTCTGTATCTTGAAATTCATCAATCAAAACTAATTGAAATTGTTTTCGTAGCTGAGAAACAACGTGGTCATTCTGTGCTAGCAAAGACTCTAAAGTGGCTATGCTTTCATCATGCGAGTAGGATTGTGCACAATACGTTTTTAAGTGTTGTTGTACGCTTTTAAGCAGTGTATGGAAAATAGGTTCTTTTTGACAGAAGGGCTGGGCTATTAGTAACCAGTCTTTGAGAAAAGGATCTAAAGGGGAAAAAGGGGGTCCCAATTTCTTTTTATTTCGATTTTCTTCCTGAAATTTCTGAACCATTCCCGGGAAAAATAGGATGTCTAAAGAATTGGGGTCTGTTTCGAATTGTTTCACAAAATCGGGTAATTCCCGATCGATTGGTAGATCGCTTTGTTTAAATCGGAGCGAAAAATCTTGTAACTCTTCAAGAGAAAGAGGGGAAAGGTGTTTATATTGAGAAGACCAGTTCTTCACTTTTTGAAGAGTTATAGATAGAGGGGGGAGAGCAAGGTTGGGTGTAGAAGCATAGTCTTGAAGCAGTCTGTCTGCTAAATGACGAGTTTGTTGGGTAGTGGCTCGATGATGATAGGATAAGAAGGCGTATTGTTTAGGAGAAAGAACGTTTTCCCAGCTATTTTGTCTTAAGTAATCCAGAATATATTGCTGAATGGTTTGGGGCTCTGAGAACATGGAAGAAGGGTGAATGGGTTGCACCCAAGGGAAGTGTTGTTCTAATGTAAAACGGCAAAKTCCATGAATAGTGAAAATATTCATTTCATCTAAAGTGGCTAGGCTATTACGAWTTTTAYTGTAAAGCTGCTTTACTTTGGTTTCTTGAGAAGAAACATAGGGGGGTAAAGGTGTTTCGGGATGAGAAAGAGCTTGAGAGAAGAGCGTTAAAGCTTGTTTAAGGCTTTCTTGAATACGTAATTTTAATTCATTTGTAGCTGCGTTCGTAAATGTAACTACGAGAATATTCTTAGTTTGTTCAACGTTTCCTTCTAATAGAGAACGGAGGATAACTTGTTCTATGGTAAATGTTTTTCCCGTTCCTGCGGATGCTTCTAGGAAAAATTTTCCGGAAACAGAAGTTGTCGGAGAAAAAATATCGAAAGAGCTCATATCCGTTCTATTGAGTATCCTGATTTATAAAGAGAGAGAGGAGTTGAGAGAGCAGATCTTTGGAAAGCTCTGAGCAAATCTCTTCCGTATCTCGGTTATGGAATAACCAAAAGCTATTGGTTAAGGGATCTTCTTCATTATCTAAAAGTTTTTTAATAATTTTCGAAGCCACATCTGTTTTCTTAATGTACTCCCAGGCCTGAGCAGAAGGAAGGGGGATAGCTTTGTTTTGCAGATGTTCATATAGGCCAACCGCAAGGATTAGATAGGATTCTGGAGAAGAAAAAGGAGGGGTTATGGGTTCTATGTCGTAAGGCGTGACTCGTAGTATTGCAGAGTCTTTGGGAAGAATGTGTGAAGCTTGGAGTAGTGCTAAGGATAAATAGGCCTCTAGACAGGATTCTAGTTCAAAAGAGTTTTTAGGGAGACCATGGGATTTGGTTGCTTTCTTAAAAGAGTCTCCTGGATTCATAGAAAATAAATACACTCCTTGTGAGCACACCCCACGAATCTCTCCTTGAAGGGAAATGGTTTGGTTATGGAGGGAGAGGGGAAAGGGGGGAACATACTTATCGTGAGGACTGCTCGGTTCTTGGAAAATCTGATGAGAAAATACAACAGAAAAAGGGGCTGTTGAGGGATCTTTTTTCAGGGTTTCCACACGTTGGATTATCGAGTCTTGTGTTTGAGTATATAGCGATTCTGTAAAAGAAGAGAGGTAGTTAGTAGTAGGAAGCGGAGAGTGAGGCGCCAGCTGATGATCCCAAAAAGATTTCGCATCATATGGACTAGGGAACACTTTCTCTGCTTTTGAAAACAAAGATTTGGGATGAAACGAAAGACCGTGTTGGGTGTTAAGAAAGAAGTTAAGAGGATCTTTAAAAGCTTTTACAAGATGTTTTAGAGATAGATGTGTTGGCAAAGGTTTTGGGCTAGCAGTTTCAAAAAGCGAAGGCGCTTTGTTCTGTATCGGATCAGCTTGAGCCATTCGGTAGTAAACTTGATAAGATTGATGTAATGATTGGGAAGAAAAATTTTCTTTTGCATAGAGCTTTCCAGAAAGATTCTCTTCTCGAATAGGTACAGCATCTAATAAATGTTTAAGAGCAGAGCTGGGTAATGCAGGATTTTTTGAAGAAGAGAGATAGCTGATATGAAGCTGGTGTTTTGTAGAAACAATGGTTTGTAGAAAGTGAAGGTTGTCCTCATCTTCCGTTGAAGAAAAGAGAAAATCTTCCTGTATGAGAGAAGGATCTATAAGGAAACTTGTGTCCAAAGAGAAATTCTTTTTGTTAGCCCCAAGAATAAACGTATAGCCTTTTGGAATTAGGCTGAGACTGTTTATGGACCCAATAAAAGGTCCTGGTTGATTGTATAACTGACTGTATCCAGGAATATGTGATAGGAAATCTAAGCAAAATTCTACGAAAATCGTTAACGAACAAGAAGAGTGCGCAAAAGGTTGTAAAGTTTTGGATAATGAAACTAGCAAAGCATGTTCTTCTGTAGAAAGAAGGAAGATGTTTTCTAGGGTAGAAAAGATAAGGTGAGAGTGCTCCTCATAGGTCTTGTCTTTTGAGTCTGTGTAATGAGTGATTACTTGTTGTAATAAGTCAAGCAGAGGAACAACGATTTCCCAAGTTTCGGATTCATTTACGACTCCTGAGTCATCAATGAATGGATATTCATCGAAAATGTGGTGGATGAGTTGGGAAATAAGGGGGTCTTTTTGTGACAAAGATTTCCAGTAACGAGACAGTTTGTGGGTGAGGAAACTGATTTTCGTTGTTTCTAAAGGGGTGCGAAGGTCTGGATAGGAAAGGAGCTTTAGTAAATCATGCAGAGTGCATTTAGAGAACAAAAACGCTACCAGTAATAATAGTTTGTTTTTTAGATCTCGGGTCTGAGATTTTTCTGATTTTGTTAAATATAAAGGAATATGCGGCTCAAAGATGCCTTTTAGAAGAGGTTCATATTTTGATAGGTTGGAAGAAACGATAAATATTTCATCTGTAGAGACCCCAGAGTTTAGAAGTTGAGAAATGATGGAAAATAGTTGATGAACTTCTCGAGCTGCTGAAGGAGCTTTACGTACAAAAATGGTTTGAGGTGAATCAGCAAACAGCTTCTGGTCTATGGGACGTAAATGGAAAAAACTATCTTTTACAATGTTTAGGGAGGAGTTGTTTTCGTATGGCTGAAAAAGTTCTTCGTAGGGGACGCTATAATCTAAAAAGAAATTTTGTAAAGACTGAGATCGATGCGCAAGATTAGCCAGCAAAGCCAGTCGATCTGTTAATACATATTTTTCCCATGTCTCCTGTTGGGGTTCTGGGATTTTGTGGGAGAGGAGGGCCATGGCTTTATCGGATAAAAGATCCCCAAAATAGGCGGCACTCGGTGAAAAACAGTAAAAATGCACAGGGAAATATTTCCCTAGAGAAATGAAAAAAGAGGCCACGTGCTGAGGGAGCTGAGGATATCCAAAAATATGCAGGGAGCAGGGATATTTTGGAGGATGAGCCAAAATAGAAGAAAAAATCGTTTCTAAGGGAGTATATGCGTTTGTGAGTTGCGTAAACAAGTTTTTGTAATAAGGATTGTTAGTCGATGGCTCCTGAGAAAATGTGTAAAACTTTTTAAAGAGTGAAGAAAGTTTTTGTAAATGAGCATAGGAAACGTCCGAGGATGAGTTAAAAGAGGACTCTCTCAAAAGGTTATAAATATTTAGAGGGAGGGTAATATGATCTGGGGTAGAGAGATCTGCAAGACGAGTTCCCGTAAATAAGTATTTGACAAAAGCATCGAAAGAAGCAAAAATATGTGTCCCCATGAAGATGTGATTGGATGAAGCCTTTACCAATTCTCTTCGTAACCAGTGATCTGTGTCTGAGCTCGGCACCAGAATCCATCGTTTTGTCATGGGAGTTTGGTTGATAGAGAACAGATCTTGAGCAAGTTTAGCTAATAGAACTTCAGGATAATTACTAAACGTTGCTTGGCTGTGAGATAGTTCATTCATCGGTTTGCATTCATGAGTATTGTTGCTAGGAAACGATCTTTCCAGGCGTTGGTCGTTACACATTTTCTTACGATTATAAACGACAATCTCTATAAGTTTCTTTTAGTTTTTTCCTTGTTGGAAGGGAAGACTTTAGAAGAGAATGCCAAAATTCTTTCTTTGGTTAGTTTCTTTTTCGCTCTTCCTTACATCTTGCTTGCGCCTTTCTCTGGGAGTTTGGCAGACAGGTTTCAAAAACGAAATATTATTTTGTTGACCCGTGTAGCGGAAATTTTTTGTGCGATTTTAGGCGTATACTTTTTCCACATTCATTCTGTTTTGGGTGGGTATCTTGTTTTAGTGTTAATGGCCTGCCATTCCGCTATTTTTGGCCCTGCAAAAATGGGTATATTGCCGGAGATGCTCCCTATAGAGGAGCTATCTAAAGCCAATGGAGCGATGACTGCAGCGACTTACTCTGGGAGTATTTTGGGTTCTTGCTTAGCCCCTCTTATGGTTGATTTAACACAAGATTTTATTGCAAATAGCTATGAATTATCTGCTTGGTTTTGTGTTATTTCCTCTATTTTAAGTTTGTTTATAGCCTTTCGGATCCGCGCAAGTAATGTAAAAAACAAACAACAAAAGATTGCTTATGTAAGCTTTAAAAATTTATGGGGTGTTTTTAAAGAAACTCGAAATATCGCCTACCTTACAACTTCCGTTTTTCTGGTTGCTTTCTTTCTTTTTGTTGGAGCTTACGTTCAGTTACAGATCATTCCTTTTGTGGAATTTACCTTGGGGTATTCAAAACATTATGGAGCATATTTATTCCCTATTGTAGCAGTGGGTATGGGGGTAGGTTCTTATATGGCAGGGTGGGTATCTGGAAAGGATATCAAGCTAGGATTTTCTCCATTAGCTGCTGTAGGGGTAGGGTTTTCTATGATGGTGCTGTGTTTACTCTCATCTTCGATCGCAGCAGTGCTTATTCTTCTCTTTTGTTTAGGACTTTTTGGCGGAATCTATCAAGTCCCCTTGCACGCATATATCCAGTTTGTGAGCCCCGAACATAAAAGAGGGCAGGTATTAGCTTTAAATAATTTTCTAGATTTTTCAGGCGTCCTATTAGCCGCCGGGTTTGTGCGACTGTTGGGTTCTGGTTTGCGTTTAACACCTGATCAAAGTTTTTTATACATGGGATCTTTGGTTATGTGTTTGGCAGTACTCTCCCTTTGGTTGTTCAAAGAGCATGTATATCGTTTATTGTTAGCTCGAGTTTTGAAGAGACAGTTGGGTGAGAGTTTCGCTTCTCCAAAAGCTGATGATGTGCGCTGCTTTTTTGTTCCTGCAACCTCCTATAGGGAAACAAGACGCATTTTATCCTTATTCCCTAAAACAGTGCGGAGTCGTGTGTTCATCTTGGATAAAAAATTGCAACCAGGATGGACTACTTACTTAATACCACATTGTGTAACTACCATTTTCTCTTATGGCGTGGAGGGTACAGCCTTTACTAATTGGATAGATCAGCAAGTAGAGGAAGTTCGCCAGTTATTGAAAAAGCAACCTTCTTTAGGGGTGGTTTGTTTAGGGGATCAGTCACAGAGTCAATTTTTCTTTGCTCAGTTACGCGCTTCAGGGCTAGCTGCTCAATATGTAACATTAGTTCGAGATGCGGGAACGAAGTATTCTTTGCATTTATCTGAATAAGTGCTTGTGCTTATCTTAGCTGGTTTAGTTAGGTAAAGTAGCTTTGATAAATCTGTCTCCACCGAATACTCTTGATTTTTTCTTTTCTAGCGAAGTCTTCTAGCACCGCTGTGGGTTGAGTAGCGAAGAAGCGGATTTCTTTGTCTGTCAAGCGTAGTAGAACCCAAAGAGGTTCTATACCCAACAGTTTGCGAATTTTTTTCTTTGCTCTACGGAATAGGTTTTGCGTTCGGAATAGGCGAAAAAAAAAGAAAATACTGGGACAAAGTATGCAGAGAGCTCCTATCCAGGGAAACCAAGGAAGTAAAAAAGCTCCAAACAAAACAAAAAAGAGAAAAAAATACGTTTCCCCTGCAGAGCGGAATAATGGGCCAAAAAATCTTCTCCAACAATACTTAGAAGTGCTGTATGCAAGAACTTCTTCAAAAACAGGCTCATAAAATTTCATGCGGACGGCATGGACGGCTTCATGAGAGAGCACCTCTTCTTTGGAGAAAAAACCAAACCAAAAAGGAGCTTTTTTAAACCGTTTACGCAGTTGAATGGTTACCCGATTATCCATAATCCATGTACACCCAGCTTCCCAGGCATCAAGGCTTTCATTAGAGTAGGAAACTTCTAAAAAGGTTGGATTGATATCAAAAAGTTTTTGTAATTCCAGAGGGAAAGGAGTAGGGGTTTCTGGGGCTTCTGCCAAAGTGTTTTCTACTCGTAGGAAAAAAGCCGGTTTTTCTTCTTCAGGGCCAGCAATAAAGCCCTCCTTGTTAAGTTGCAGTAGATCATCAAGGGGATTTAAAGAAGAGGAAGAAAGAAACTCAAGCGTGTTCAAGATTACTCTCAAAATTTTGGTCTTCTACAGTAAAGGAACGGCTCCGATGCCATTTTTTAGAAAAGACTTCACCATACGTTAGTATGGGTTTTTTGCCAAAGGAAGCGGTATGGTAAAGTGTTTCTAGGACATATATCTTACATAACGGCAAAAGATAGAACTCCCTTGTTAGAGGGATGTTACACAAGATTGTGATTTATAGGGCTTCAAAAAGTCTAGAGCATTAAAGTAAATTCCTTGACATTTTCCTGAGACCCAATGATATTGTGTTCTGGGAAGATTTGCTGTCCTGCAAATTCTTGATTCTGCTGGAAGGTTGTGCATAACTGTTAAAAGTCGTTAATCAAAACTCTTTCCAAAGAGTTAAATCCGGAAGGATTAGAGATTTTTCCCCGGCAGTTCTTTTATCAAATTTTTATTGGTGGAGAGGTTAGCGCTCCGTTCGGCTTTTCTGGCAAGCCTTCGAAAGAAGGCTTTGTAATATGTGGCTATGCAATCAAAGTTTTGTAAAAAACTAAGTTTTCTATGTTGTTGTTTTACAAGCGCGCTTCCGTTACTCCTTAGAGATTGGTAGCCCCCGCTATTCGAAGAGGTTGGGGGTGTTTGGGTTCGGGTTGTGAGTCTTGATATTTGAAGACTTTTTTGTTTATGGGAATAGGCATGTTTTAAATATGGGAAGCCTTAAATCAAAATAGGGAACAAAAATTCTCTAATATTTTCCGCTGCTTTGGTTTTGGTTTTCCCCCCAGATAAAATCAGCTTATAAATAGATGTAAGCGCTTGAAAAAGAGTAGCTAAAGAAAAAAGAGCCCCTTGAAAGGGAATAAAAATCATAAAAGGTAAATGAAGAGGGACTAATATAATCGTATAAGAAAAAGGTTTTTTTTTTTTAAAAAGCTTTTGTGCGAGAGACCAGGATCCCGCTTGTTGGCATTGGTGTATGAAAAAATCCTTAATCATCGTTGAGTCCCCAGCTAAGATCAAAACCTTACGAAAATTGTTAGGAGAAGGGTTTATTTTCGACTCTTCTTTGGGTCATATTGTAGATCTTCCAGCAAAAGGGTTTGGTATTGATATCGAAAAAGGATTTATTCCGGACTACCAAATTCTAGAGGGGAAGGAAGAGGTTATTCGGAAAATTTGTGCTGAAGCCAAGAAATGCGACGTTGTTTATCTTGCTCCCGATCCAGACCGAGAGGGGGAGGCTATAGCATGGCATATTGCCAATCAGTTGCCTAAGAATACCAAAATTCAGAGAATTTCTTTTAATGCGATCACTAAAGGGGCTGTTACAGAAGCGTTGAAGCATCCCCGAGAAATTGATATGGCGTTGGTTAATGCTCAGCAGGCGAGACGTTTTTTAGATCGCATAGTGGGGTATAAAATTTCTCCAATCTTGGGTCGCAAGTTGCAGCGATGGTCGGGAGTATCTGCAGGAAGAGTGCAGTCTGTAGCTTTGAAATTAGTTGTAGATCGAGAATACGCCATAGAACAATTTGTTCCTGTAGAGTTTTGGAATATTCGCGTTAATCTCCAAGATCCTAAAAGTCAGAAAACGTTTTGGGCGCATTTACATTCTGTAAATGGAAAAAAATGGGAAAAAGAAATTCCAGAGGGGAAGTCTTCTGAAGACGTAGTCTTAATTGATTCTAAAGAAAAAGCGGATGATTTAGTTTCCCTATTAGAATCAGCAACTTATTGCGTAGATCGCGTTGAATCTAAAGAGAAAAAGCGCAACGCATATCCTCCATTTATTACTTCTACGTTACAGCAGGAAGCCAGTCGACATTATCGTTTTTCTTCCTCTAGAACGATGAATATCGCTCAAACTTTATACGAAGGGGTGGATTTAGATAGTCAAGGCGCTGTGGGATTAATTACTTACATGAGAACCGATTCCGTTCGGACAGATCCTGAAGCTATCAAACAGGTGCGTAAGTATATAGAGAACCATTTTGGAAAAGAATATGTGCCTTCTTCTCCAAATATGTATGCCACGAAGAAAATGGCTCAGGATGCTCATGAGGCTATACGTCCTACAGATGTTTCTCTTTCTCCCGAATCCATACGTACAAAGTTAACAGAAGATCAGTACAAACTTTACTCTTTGATATGGAAGCGTTTTGTAGCTTCACAAATGATTGCGGCCATCTATGATACTCTTGCCATTCAAATAGCGACAAATAAAGGCATAGATCTCCGGGCTACAGGTTCTTGCTTAAAGTTTAAGGGGTTTTTAGCTGTCTATGAAGAGAAAAGAGATGAAGAAGGAGATGAGGATGAGAATATTCAGCTTCCTAAGCTCCATGAGCGTGATGAGCTAAAAAAAGAGGAAATAGAAGCTGAACAATCGCATACTAAACCTCTACCGCGTTTCACAGAGGCCTCTTTAGTTAAGGAATTAGAAAAATCTGGCATAGGAAGACCTTCTACTTATGCTACGATTATGAATAAAATTCAGAGTCGGGAATATACATTAAAAGAAGGCCAACGATTACGTCCTACCGAGCTTGGAAAGGTAGTTTGTCAATTTTTAGAGACGAATTTCCCTCGGATTATGGACATTGGTTTTACGGCTAAAATGGAAGATGAGCTAGAGCTTATCGCTGATAATAAAAAGCCTTGGAAACAGCTGTTACAAGAATTTTGTGAATTATTCCTTCCTTTTGTAGTGACGGCTGAAAAAGAAGCTTTTATTCCTCGTATTGTCACAGAAATGGACTGTCCAAGATGTCATAAAGGGAAACTAGTAAAAATTTGGTCTAAAAATCGATACTTCTTTGGTTGTTCGGAATACCCTACCTGTGATTACAAAACTTCGGAAGAAGAGCTCACTTTCGATAAAAGCGAGTATGCAGACGATACTCCTTGGGATGCTCCTTGCGCTCTTTGTGGGGGGCAAATGAAAGTGCGACATGGGAAGTTTGGAAGCTTTCTCGGGTGCGAGAATTACCCACAATGTCATTATATTGTGAATCTTTTTAAAAAAGGAGAAGCTGGCTCAGAGCCTGAAGAGATCGTATCATGTCCTGCAGAAGGCTGTACTGGTCATCTCGTTAAAAGAAGATCGCGGTTTAATAAAATGTTTTATTCCTGTTCAGAGTATCCTGCGTGCAGCGTTATTGGGAACTCTGTAGATGCAGTCATTGAAAAATATACAGGAACTCCTAAAACTCCTTATGAGAAGAAGATAAAAGCTAAAAAAGCAACAGCTTCTAAAAAGGGAAAAGCAACAAAAGGAAAGGCTTCTACTACGAAAACAAAGAAAAAATCTACTGTAACGACGAAAAACAGAAAGACTGCAACCTATACACCTTCTTCTGCTTTAGCTGCTGTTATTGGTCCTGACCCAATAGATGGTTTCCCCGAAGCTACGAAAAAAATCTGGGCGTATATCAAAGAGCAGGGATTGCAATCGCCGAATAACAAAAGAGTCATTGTCCCTGATAGCAAAATGAAGCATGTAATCGGTGATGATCCGATTGATATGTTCGCACTATCTAAAAAAATACAAGCGCATTTAACGAAGCAAGAGTAAGAATTTTTTTAGAAAGACATCCTCTTCTATTCAGGAGAGGATTCTTCTCCTTCTGCAGATTCTTCAAAATCGTTTATAAGCTGATAAACTTCTTGTGATGAGGAAGCTTTAGCTAGGCTAGCGCGTAAAGAACGAACTCTTGGGGAAAGAATTAAGTAGTGACCACACAGTTTGCGGGTATCTGTTAAGAGCTTTTCTTCGCTTTGGTAGTATTCTTCTATCCACTGTAGGTGCTGTACAAACGCTTGCTTTCTCATGGAGAAGGATGGGGAAGAATAGGTCCCTGTGGTTAAGTAATCTTCTATTTGTTTTCCAATCCAAGGAGCTCCCATTGTACCGCGAGCGACAAGGACTCCATCACAGTGAGTAGTTTCTAACATTGTTTTAGCTGCTTCAGGAGAAAAGACATCTCCATTTCCAAATACTGGAAAGTGCTCTCCAGCAGCTCGCTTTGCTCGTGCAATAAACTCCAAATTGCTGGGGCCTTGATATCCTTGAGAGCGAGTTCTTCCATGTACAAAGACAGCGCTTGCGCCGCTTTCTTTAATAATATGAACGGTTTCTTCGACATTGATGTGTTCGAAATCCCATCCAGAACGGATTTTTACTGTTACAGGAACAGAAACAGCTTCTACAATACTCTCAACTACTTTCCCGATTAATTGAGGGGTTTTGAGCATCCCAGAGCCACTTCCATCTTTGGTGATGCGATCTGTAGGACATCCACAATTCAAATCGATGAGATCGAAGCCTAATCCCTCTAAAATTTTTGCAGATTCTCCTGCAAGATCAGGTCGGCTACCGCAGAGCTGGCCTCCGATAGGGCGCATAGATTCTGAGAAATCTAACAAGCGCAACGTACGTTTAGGACAGTAGTGCAGACCTTCCATTTTGATCATTTCGCAGAACATCAATGCAGGGTGATATAGGGCCGACATACGGCGATAGGGGTAATCAGAAAATCCTGCAAGAGGGGCGTAAACTATCTGGGACCTAAGGGGAAGGTTTTTTATAAATACTGGAGAAGCCATGGTGATTGAAAAATATTTAGAACAATGAACCGCACAATTTTTAGAATCACGAAAGGAATAGTCCCGAGACAAAGGAGAGCGATCATTGGGCTAATGTCAATAAACCCTATACGGGGAACGAATTTATGGAAAATGCGAAGATAGGGAGTTACCCAGCGACGAATCACATGATACCACTGTGCGTTGTGGCATTCTGGCAGCCAAGAGCAGAGAACGTAAACTAAAATTAAAAAGCTGTAAATATTAACTACAGTTCTAAGTAAATAAGAAAGCATTTTACAAACTTTGTTTACTAATTAATAATATTTTTCTTGAAAAAGATGGTTTTATTTTATAAAATATGCGCTTTTCATTTTAAAAAAGATCAAAAACGCTAAATGGATTTTAAGCTGCCCATTTACTGCATGGGGATAACTCAAGATGCAGAAAACGTTACCAGGATAGCAATTTTACAGAAAACCTGTAAAGGGTGGCGTCTGTGTTGTTGCGATAAGCTTACTGAAGAAGTCGCGTTGTCTTTGCCAAAAAGGTTTCTATCTGCAAAGGTAGTTTTGTCCTTACAGGGACAGGAAACTTTAGTAAAAAGTGTCTTATCTTCTTTAAAAAGCAAAAACAATTTTTTAAAAGTAGTTTATGCGGAGCAAGAAGCTACTGCTGCTTTCCCTTTGCAGGAGTTGGTAATCGCGCACCATCTAGGAGGATGGAATTCTGATCAAGAGCGGGCTCTTACGCTATGGATGCTGCAAAGACAATCTATTGCTACACAAACCGCCCTTTTGGAAGAAAAGGGGGTGTTTGCCACTCATATTTCTTGTCGAGCTAAGGATATCTTTTCTGCCCTTCAGCACACTCTTTTAAACCGTCTTGCTTCGTATTTTTTTGTGTATGAAGGCATCGATGAAACAACCTGTTTGTTTGTGCGAGAAGGTTCTGTGTTATTAGCTCGTTCTTTTAAGAACGATTCCGAGGGCTTATTGGAGGATTTATTAGCCTCGTTTGCCTATGTTCAAGAGGTTTATAAAATCCGTTTGTCGGAGATTCATGGAGCTTACTTATCGAGTTCGTTACGAACCGTATTGAGTCGGCAGGCCGGAGTTCCTGTGATTATAAGTCCACTCTTTCCTCATCTATCTGCTGATCAAGACTCTTATCGCGATGCTGTGGCTGCAGCGTATCAAGGAATTCGTAGTAGCAAAACATGCTTTACTTATAGCTGGGCAGATTTTTCTCAAAAGGCTTTTGGCCATTGGATAAAAAGAAAGCTCTTTGGTTTCACAAAACTTGCTATGGTAAGTGCTCTCTTGATGTTCATAGGCAGCGGAGTAGAATCGTTTTTTTTAGTTCGCCAAGCTCAAAGGATGTTCAGGGAAATATCTTCTGAGAAAAAATTGCCCTGCACGCTTGGTTCAGCTCAACAGGCTGTTAAAGAAATTTGTGAATCTGATCCCGCTAGGGAATATGCCTATCTTCCAACAGTTCCAACAAATCAGGAAGTGATGGATGTTCTTGGACGTATGACTGCGAATCTCCCTTCTATTTCCTTCTCTCACTATATGTATAAATTAGAGGATATTCCTTCTGAAGAACGTCCATTGGGTGGGTACAAAGCCTATATTTCTCTACAAGGTTCTGCTAATGAAGAAGATTTTTCATCTTTTATAGATAAGTTATCGGCTTGGTTAGGTGCTCAAGTCCTTTCTAAAAAGCTGGCAAATAGCCAATTTGATGTGCGGATGGTTTTACTTGGGAGGGAATAAATGCGCCGGATTGGAGTTGTAGTATTATTATTCTTTGCAAGTTGTGTAGCTTCTCTTCCTGCATTAGGGGTGTGGTGTTGGCGCCAGTGTTCTTCGGAGGCTTGGGGAAGCTTATTGCTTGATATGCGAGCTATTCAGCGCAAACGCGATCACTTACATCAATTATCTGCGAACAACACTCTCTTAAAAGCTGCTCGGCAACAAGTGAGTTTCTCTGATTGGATAGAGCGAGGGGAACAGTTAGTTTTTTTAAATAAAGAACGGGGAGCATTGGCTAAATTTCCTGTGGCAGCTTGGGATGCAAGAAGTCGTGCAATTCAAGAGCGAAAAGCTTTTTTGAAAGACAATCGGCTGTTGTGGAGTGAACAAGCTTTAGGAGGAGGGAGCACTCTCTATTCTTTGCAGAAAGCTATCCAGATAGATAGCGAAGATATTCCTTTGTTATTGGCATTATTTGATTCTAGGCAGGCCCAAATACCTATAGTTTTTCTTTCTTACTGGGAAATGACTAAACAGATTTCATCACTAGGAAACGAGGTGTGGGTTGTTCACGCGGAGGCTTGGGGACGATGTGTTTAGGTAGAAGCATAAGATTGTGTTTATGTTTTCTTTTAGCTTGCGGGCTTTTAGAGGCGGGGGTTTACGATAAACTTCGGCTTACGGGTATTAATATTATTGATAGGAATGGGCTTTCTGAAACGATTTGTTCAAAAGAAAAGTTACAGAAATATGCTAAGGTGGATTTTTTGTCTCCCCAACCTTATCAAAAGGTAATGCGTACCTATAAAAACGCATCGGGAGAGGCTGTTGCTTGCTTAACTACTTATTATCCGAATGGTCAAATTCGACAGTATTTAGAGTGTTTGAATAATCGAGCTTTTGGGCGTTATCGTGAATGGCATAGCAATGGAAAGATCCGTATCCAGGCAGAAGTCATTGGTGGAATAGCAGACCTACATCCTTCCGCAGAAGCTGGATGGTTGTTTGATGGAACAACTTATGCTTATGATAGCGATGGGCGGTTAGAGGCGGTTATTTGTTATGAAAAGGGCTTTTTAGAAGGGACTTCTGTGTATTACCATTCCAATGGAAATGTGTGGAAGGAATGTCCTTATCATAAAGGAGTCGCTCACGGAGATTTTTTCGTATTCACCGAAGAAGGGAACCTATTGAAAAAACAAACGTATTGTAAGGGGCTGTTATCTGGCCATTCTTTGCGTTACGAACCCGGGTCACAGTTATTGCTTGCAGAAGAAGAGTATGTTCAAGGGAAGCTCCGATCAGGCAAGTATTACGATCCATTTACCAAGGAAGTCATTGCTTGTGTCGTGGATGGTAAGGGAGAGCAAGCAATTTATGGGAGATATGCGGTTATAGAAACTCGCACAATTCTTCGAGGTTCTCCTCATGGTAAGGTGGTTTTATTTGATGAAAGTGGAAAAACTATTTTACAAACCTATTCTTTGATAAATGGACAAAAAGAGGGAGAAGAAATCTTTTTTTATCCAGGAGGAGAAGGGAAGAAAATGCTGCTCACCTGGTCTAAGGGGATTTTACAGGGATCCGTCAAAACTTGGTATCCTAATGGGGCTTTAGAGAGTAGTAAAGAGTTGGTCCAAAATAAGAAGAACGGGTTACTTATGGTGTATTACCCTTCAGGGCAAATCATGGCTACTGAGGAATATGTGGAAGATCTTCTGATAAAAGGCGAATATTTTCGTCCGGATGACCGATACCCTTATGCTAAAGTTGAAAAAGGGTGTGGGACCGCGGTCTTTTTTAGTGCAACAGGCGGTCTTTTGAAGAAGGTTTCTTATGAAGATGGGAAACCTATTGTGAATTAGATATGGATGAAATTCTAAAGCAGAAAAGTTGTTTGCGTCACGAAGGGTTAGCTAAGCGGAAACAACTTTCTTCTAAAAGAAGGGAAGAGGCGTCTCTTTCATTGATGGATTTCGTTCAGCAAACGATTCCGCAGGGATTCGTATTATCCTACATTCCTTTTCGCTCGGAGTTGGATGTTCGAGCGATTAATCTGTGGTTAGCTCAAGAGAATCGTCTGCTTCTCCCGAAAATGCAAGGGAACACGATCGTTCCGATCGAGCCTTCCTTTGCAAAAATTTTTCATCTTTCTTCTCCTAAAGATGTGAATCAAATGGCAGGAAACGAGGTAGGTGCGCATCTGGTTACAACTGCCTTGGTTCCTGCTGTGGTTTTTGATCAGGAGCAGTTTCGTTTGGGATATGGCGGGGGGTATTATGATCGCTTTCTCGCTAGATACCCGCGTATTTGGACCGTAGGGGTGGGGTTCAAAGAGCAGCTAATCGCAAGTCTTCCTAGAGAATCTCACGATATTCCTTTAAACACATTGTATCTAACGTAGAAGGAAAAAGATTTTTGATTCCCGATGTTTTTTTTGGATTGCATGGCCCGGATAAGAATCCGATTTCATTCAAAATATGGGGATTTTTTTAAAAATTCTAGCACTTGACTGTTGGCTTTGAAATATTGCAAACTGACGCCACGAAATACAGGGGAGGAGTGCGGGTGGCAACCTCCTAAAGTAGAGTCTTCTAGACACAGCGCAACAAGGGAGTATACATGAGCGTTCCCGACAGAAAAAGGGCTTTGGAAGCTGCCATTGCTTACATCGAGAAGCAATTTGGCGCAGGATCTATCATGAGTTTAGGGAAGCATTCTTCTGCTCATGAGATATCAACTATTAAAACTGGCGCATTGTCGTTAGATTTAGCTCTGGGAATAGGAGGAGTTCCTAAAGGAAGAATTATAGAGATTTTTGGCCCAGAGTCTTCAGGGAAAACGACTCTAGCAACGCATATCGTGGCTAATGCCCAAAAAATGGGGGGTGTGGCAGCTTATATTGATGCTGAGCACGCCTTAGATCCTAATTATGCTGCGCTAATTGGTGCTAATATTAATGATTTAATGATCTCCCAGCCCGATTGTGGAGAGGATGCTTTGAGTATTGCAGAGCTTCTGGCTCGATCGGGAGCTGTTGATGTCATCGTTATCGATTCGGTGGCAGCCTTGGTTCCAAAGAGCGAATTGGAAGGAGAAATTGGAGATGTGCATGTGGGTTTACAAGCACGCATGATGTCTCAGGCTTTACGAAAATTAACGGCGACGTTGGCACGAACGAACACTTGTGCGATTTTTATTAACCAAATTCGAGAGAAGATAGGTGTTAGCTTCGGGAATCCTGAGACCACAACAGGGGGGCGGGCACTTAAATTTTACTCTTCTATTCGTATGGATATTCGTCGTATCGGTGCTATCAAAGGAGGCGAAAACTTCGATATAGGAAACCGAATTAAGGTGAAGGTCGCAAAAAATAAATTAGCTCCTCCATTTCGAACTGCTGAATTTGATATTTTGTTCAATGAAGGGATTTCTTCTGCGGGATGCATTATTGACCTTGCTGTAGAAAAAAACATTATTGATAAGAAAGGATCTTGGTTCAATTACCAAGATCGTAAGTTGGGTCAAGGCCGAGAGGCTGTGCGCGAAGAGCTGAAAAGGAATAAAGAGTTATTCCAAGAGTTAGAGCGCCGTATTTATGAGTCTGTACAAGCTTCCTCATCACAGGCGCTAGCATCTGCTTGCTTGGACCAGGAGGCTCGAGAAGTAGCAGAAGCAGCGAAATAAAGCAACGTTTTCTGTACTGTTGTAATCAAGGAAAAGAGATTTCTCTTTTCCTTGATATTTTCCCCCCTCTGCATTTTCAAGTCGCGACCTAAAAGGTTGTGTTTCAATTTCTCTCTAAATCTCTGTTTAATAATTTTTCTTTGAAAGGTTAAAAATTTTTGTTGTAAACTTCGCGGCACTTTAGTGGGCTATTTCTTGGTATTGGGTCTAGATGAGACCTGAACATAGAGTTCAGCTGAAGATCAAGCATTTTTACGAGAGAAAAGGCTTTGTGGTTCGCGTTTTTTTATTAGTGGGTTTTCTCCTTTCTTGTTTCTCCGCAGGAAGCAAGTTGTATCTATTTTTTTCTTCTTGGGAGACTACTCCAGAGCAATATGATGGGAAACATCAAGCTGTTGCACGATTAAGAGAAAAAAGTACTTTGTCAGAAGGGCTTCCCATCGAACAAGAGCAAATGTATTTACTCTGTTGCCAAGGGTTTACTTTACAAACACAAAGAAAATTTAAGGAATCGGAAGAAATTTTCTCTCGTATTTACAAAAAGAAAACCTCTTCACCCTTTTTTTTAAAGCGAGAGCTATTAGAGGGGCGTATCATTAACGCCTATTTTTTGGATAACATTCCATTAATGGCAGGCTATATTGCGGAGTTAGAACAAGAAGCTGGATCGGAAGCACATATTTGTTTGTTCAAAGCTTTACATGCCTATCGTGAAAAAAAATATAACGTAGCAATTGATGAGCTTTCTCACTGGTTTGAACACATAGAAAAGACCAAGCCTTTGTGTTTGGATACGAATATCTATGAGTTATTCCCTTCCTATGTTCTGGAGGATATTGCAGCAGAAAGTCTGATTGGTTCCGGTCGGTATGTAGAAGGGCGGATTGTTCTTAACAGAATTTTCCACAAGATCATGTCTCGGGAATATGCTTGGTCTGTAGATATGTACAACCGGTTAGTACTGATGTTGGGTCAGAGCTACCTTCTGGAGTTGAAAGAAGGTGTGCGTAGCGATTTGTTACCTGAATATTATAAAACCATGGTTTTCTATCAGAAGCAGATGCGGGGATTTGATGCTGTAGCATACAGGACATTTTTCCCGGAAAACGCTTTAATCCCTACAATTATGCAACATATTTTTGTTGTTCCGGAAACGATGTTGCCTCTTTTTATGGATGCGTTATTTCTTTGGGAGAATAGTTATGTAAATCCGAATTATTCCTTAGTATTGGAGGGGATAAAAAAAGAAGTCTTACAAGGCTCCCCGGATCTTCTAAAAATATGTCAGGCAATCGCCGACTCAAAAATTCAAAAATTAAAAGAGGAAGCCATAGAGGATTTCAGTAAGGAACTCGTTTTTTGGGTTGCTCAAGGAAACACGGTGCGGGCTAATCAATATTTAGCTTTGTTAAAAATTTTAGATCCTAGGGCTTCTTGGGGACATAAGTTACTACTTTCTGAGCAAGATTTTGTAAAAATAGTTTGCGAAGATGACGAACATTTTTCACGACTGAAAGACTATCTTATTTTATGGGAAGAGCAAGATGTTGCCGATGTAGATCGGCAACAGTTAGTGCACTATCTCTTGTTTAGCGCAGAGAATTTATGGAGAATTGGCAAGGAAGAAGCCTGTGTGCGTTTATTAAAAGAAATTATAGCGTTCTCTCATTATGACAAGGTTTGTCAAAATCAAGTGTTGCGAATTGTTAAGCGTTTTTATACGCAGGCTTTATCTATGCGGACTTTTCCACACTTAATATTAATAGAAGATTTTTTAGATGATGTGGGGTTGACGACGGCATTAGTTAGTGATGCTGAGATAGCAAATTGTTTAGCAGATGCGCAGTATCTGTTTTCTACGAAAGATTATCGTCTTTGTATTATATATAGTTCTTGGTTAGCACGAGTATCTCCTTCTACAGAAGTTTTACGATTGCTTGGGTTGAGCCTAGCAGGACAAAAAGAATATCAAGAGGCATGGGAAATTTTACAAAAGCTTCCTTTAGGTAAGGATACTTGTGATTCCCAAGTGCAGAAGGCTTTGCTTTTGTGCCATAAATATATAACACGACAACAAAAAAATACTTTCTTCCGTGAATGAAACTTTACACGTACAAAATATTCTCCAATCTCTATTAGCTCAACACATTCTCCTTCCTTTTGATCTAGTTTTCGCTCAGAAGCACTTGGCTCAGACATCTTCTTCCAATCGAGAGGCCGAGGCTTTTTTAGTTGTAGCGTCAGCACTGTTGCGTTGCGGCTATCCTTATTTTACTATCCATAAAGCAACAATAAGCCCTACGCTTCCAGGAATTTCAAATAGGCTATTATTCCAATGGTTCCAGGCATTGCCTTCTGATGTGAAAGCGACACTTTTTGAAGTGTGTGATGATAAAATTTATCTACGCTCATTGTTTCTTTTGAGAGAAAAAGTCTTTCAAAAACTGCATACACTAGCAGAAGCGGTTCCAAGAACTTCTTTAATTTTTGAAAATGTTTCTCAGCTGTCGGAAGAACAGAACGCAGTGTTAGGAAATGTATTAAATTCTTGTTTTTCTCTTGTTTGCGGTGGACCTGGAACAGGAAAAACATTTTTAGCTGTGCAGATGATTCGATTGATACTTTCACAAATCCCTTCAGCACAGATTGTGGTGGCATCCCCAACAGGGAAAGCAGCGGCTCATTTGCACAGTGTATTATCTTCTCAGGAGATTATAGGCGCTTCCGTAGAAGTAGTTACCATTCATAAATTTTTGAAAGATGTGAATAACGGACGTTCCCCAGTAGACTTACTTCTAATAGATGAAGGATCTATGGTTACTATGAATCTTCTACATGGACTGATAAAAACTATACGGGGGGAGATTCGAGAAGGGAAGTTATTTGCTGATAGAATGGTCATTTTTGGAGATGTGAATCAGCTTCCTCCTATAGGCATTGGAGTTGGGAATCCTTTTCATGAATTGGTATCGGAATTTACTCAACAGGCATTCTTCTTATCTACTAGTCATCGAGCTAAGCACAAGGAGTTGCAGGAGTTGGCAAAATCCGTTCTTCATAAACAGCCTATTCCATTTCAGCCATTACCTTCCCGCAAGGAGGCTATCCGCAGGTTATCTGATGCTTTTGTACAAACTGCTAAAGCAGGAATATCCTTGTGTGCCTTGACTCCAATGCGGCAGGGGCCTTGGGGGTTTTTACAGTTGAACCGGCTATTGTTTAATGAGATGCAAGAGAAGCATCCTCAGGCTCCTGTTCCTATTATAGTGACAGAAAGATATGAAACCTGGGGACTAACAAACGGAGATACTGGAATTTTAGATCCTTTAACGCAACAGCTGCATTTCATGAATGGAGAGATTCTGCGTAAGGAAGATTTCCCTTATTATTCCTACAATTATGTCATGTCGGTGCATAAAAGCCAGGGTAGCGAATACGATCGTGTGATTGTTATTCTTCCGAAAGGAAGCGAAGTTTTTGATTCTGCTATTCTTTATACTGCTATCACGAGGACGAAGCAATGTGTGGAGATTTGGGCGGATAAAGAGACTTTAGATATGGTGATTTCGAAAAAAGGTCGTTACTAATTAGAACTGGCACACTTTTTGCTCCTAGTATGAATGAATGATTTCAGAAAGAAGGAGTGGATGTAATGGATCAATTATCGCAGATGCACCAAGAGCTAGCCCGTTTAGAGTTTGTTAATGATCAGCTGCAGTCAGAAAGAGCATACATTCATGATTTGCTATGCGCTATAGGATTCCCTGAGGGGCTGAAGACTATAGCTGCAATTGCTAATGAGGTGCTCTCCGAAGAAGATCCACAAAGATAAACTCCTTCCATTTGCAATGAGCCCCAGGATTCAAATTCTGGGGCTCATGAATGTTTGCACCGGCCAATGATTAGGGGGTTAAGAGAAAGAGTCCCCTAAGTAGTGCTGTCTTACCATAGGATTTGCGATCATTTGTGCGGAAGATCCTTCGAAGAAGATTTTGCCATCAATGATCAGGTAGCAACGATCAGCAATGGATAAAAGTTCTTTAGCATTATGGTCAGTGATTAAAATGCCAATGCCTCGGCTTGCTAAAATTTTAATCAGGTATTTGACATTTTGAATCACAAGGGGATCCACATTAGCAAAGGGCTCGTCCAGTAAAAGAACACTAGGATTTAAAGCGAGAACGCAAGCAATTTCCAGTCGGCGACGTTCTCCTCCGGACAAAGAACCTGCTTTTTTATGTAAGCTAGTGGTCAATTGCAAATCATCTATTAGGGCGTTTAGTAGATGGGTCTGCTCTTTTCGTGTTTTGTAGATAATTTCAAGAACACAGATCAGGTTTTCTTTAACAGTAAGCTCTTTAAAAATAGTGGGCTCTTGCGCTAGGTAGCCAATACCGAGACGTGCTCGATAGTCCATGGGCTTCTTAGTAATGTCTGTGTTTTTGAATAAAATTTTACCAGAATCTGGACGGATTAACCCTACAGTTTGATAAAAAGCTGTTGTTTTCCCTGCTCCGTTAGGACCTAATAACCCAACGATTTCTCCTGCATTCACTTGGAAGGACACATCGTTAGTAACCGGTTTTTTATTGTATCTTTTGATTAGGTTGCAAACGGACAGTACTGACATAAGAAATTAGTCTTTAAGTAAAGAGAGAGAGAGGACTTTCATTCCGCCTTCAGCAATCCCCTTACCGGTTTCAGTTATGGAATCTGGGCTATTAATGGAAAAACAACAATTATACACGCTCAAAGAATAATCTTTGTAATTAAGCAGACCCCCTGTTCCTCGAAAAAACATAGCCCGCTCTGCGGTTTCAGTCTGCAGACTTCCTGTTAAATGCGATAAAAGCTCTCGACAATGCAAACTTGTATTGGAAATATGAAGTTCCATGCAAGATTTATCTATCGTGCAGTAAAAGAATTGCTTTTCTGGGGAAATAATGCGTTTTCGGACTCCTAGTTTTTTTATTTTTAAGAACGGAGGAGGAGGAGTTGAAGGGTCTTGGTGTACGAGTGTGGGATTCGTGAAATTTCCCATTTTGACAACAGCTAACGCTGTTATACAAGCACATAATACTAGGACGACTGTACACCAAATGCCGTGAAAAAGAAACTTTGTCATATAGAAACGGTGTCCATCTCTTGAATGTATGTGAACAGTTGTACCCAAGATGGTAATAATCGTTCTAGATCTTTCAAAGAGAGCATAGAAGCGGCATCACTTAGAGCGGAAGCAGGATTAGGATGTGTTTCTATAAACAATCCATGTACGCCTGCGGCTATAGCAGAACGCGTTAGGACAGGAATAAACTCGGTTTGTCCACCACTTTGACTTTGTAAAGCCCCTGGTAGTTGTATGGAATGTGTGCCGTCAAAAATAACAGGAAAACCAAAGCGCCGGAGAACTTCGATAGAGCGCATATCGGACACAAGATTATTGTAACCGAAAGAGCACCCTCTTTCGGTTAAGATAATTTTGTTATTCCCGGTAGAGAGGACTTTATCAATAGGTCCTTGCATTTCCCAAGGAGAAAGAAATTGTCCCTTTTTAATATTCACGATAGCTTGAGTTTCTCCTGCGGTAACAAGGAGATCTGTTTGGCGGCACAAAAAAGCCGGAACTTGAATAATATCACAGACTTTAGCAGCCTCTCGAGCCTCGTCAGGAGAATGCACATCTGTTAAAATCTCCACATCGAAAGTTTCTTTAATTTTAGCTAATGTTTGTAACCCTAATTTCAACCCAGGACCGCGATAATTTTGCAAAGACGAGCGGTTCGCTTTGTCATAACTGCTTTTAAAGATCCAATGAACAGAAGAAGAATAGGGAGCAACAATTTCTTTTAATCTTCGTGCGGTTTCAAAAACAGAATTGTCCTCAATCACACAAGGTCCAGCTATCAAGAGCATTTTGTTGTTTGGGAACATAAAGGGTGATCCTTTGTTTTAGAGTGAAATTGCGCTTTTAGTCAGGGCTCTAAAGATATTCGTAGCTGACAGAAACTCGACTATACACCATTTACGTTTGATTGGTATGAGAAACCTTTTAAAATCTTAGGAAAGAGGCTTTTTTTAAAGAGATATAGAAGCATGATACATAAACAGAGCAAGTAAGTGCACAAGCAGAAGACGGAAGAGTACTTCCAGAAAATCGAAGTCTGAGGTATAGTGTCTTCTTCTGTCACATCAGAAGTGTTTCTTGATTGTGGACCGATAGCTCAGTGGATAGAGCATCCGCCTTCTAAGCGGATGGTCGCAGGTTCGAATCCTGCTCGGTCCGAGATGCATGCTTCATTTCCTTTGGGGTTCGCGGCTTTTCTTTCGTGCAAAAAACTTTTGACTCGAGTAAGAATACAAAAAGATCTTTGTGTTTTTGGGGGCTTATATGGATACGCAGTCTGTAGCAGGTCGGATTGTTCAGAGCCAAGGGGCTTTTGCTGTTTCTGGAGACTTAAAAGGGAAATCCGGTGCCCCTTCAGATCTGGTTTTTGACGGACCAMTTCGGACTTTGGACCAGTTGAAGAACGCTCTCATTATTAAAATGGGAGAGGAAAAGGGGTTAGAGATGTATGATCAATTCATAAACTCCTTATTAGTTTCCGTATTTTCCACTATGCGTAGGGGGATGGACCGGGCTCAGCGCGCGTCTAAGCGAATGCGTGCGGCAATGTAGAGAGTAGCAGTGGATATTCTCCATTTCTTAGCGGTTCCTCTTGATGAGGAAGAAATGCAAAAGCTGGCTAATTGCTGTGAAAAGTTTCAGTTTGATGCAGAAAAGTATTTGATTCCGATTCGTTATAAACAGAGTGTTTATTTAGCCAAACCGATAAGAAGCTTCCCTATGACAATAGAAACGTGGGAATTACACGTTCGGCATGTCATGAGTATGTTGAGGCAACAATTTTCTTTTCTTTTGAATCGCGATCCGATCCTGCTCGTTTGTGAATCTAAGCTCGTGATGAGTGAGCGCGTGCTCAATGATTTTGTTAAGATTCCTTAACGGTGCTGAGGTTGAATAAAACTTCTTCGAACATTATCATGGTTGGGTTTAAAGAATAAGAGTTTGCTTCAAGGAGACTTCCCTCTGAAAATCTTTCCCCCAACTGATTCTTTTGTTGTTGATGAGAGGTTAATAGGCCGCTTAGATAAGGGGTTGGTCCTGCATAATAATGCGTATTCTCGAGCTTTTTATCAGCAACAGATAGACCTCGGTCGTGTCCGAGTAAATGGGCGAGTACAAACGCGCGCTTCGTATCTTTTATCTCAGGGAGATTTGGTCGATTTAGAATTGGTGGAAGAAGAGACCCCCTCTTCTTTAACCCCGGAGAATATTCCTTTGGATAAGGTGTATGAAGACAATATGATCTTGGTTATCAATAAACCAAGAAATATGGTGGTGCATCCAGCTCCAGGGCATGTACAAGGAACCGTAGTGCATGCTCTACTTCATGAAATAGGAGAGCGCTTAAAACAAGAGTTCCCCGAGGAGCCCTGGCGTCCAGGAATCGTACATCGTTTAGATAAAGACACTTCTGGGCTTTTGATTACTGTAAAAACACGGCGGGCTAAAGCTGTATATAGTGAGCTTTTTTCCTCTAAGCAGATGAAAAAGATGTATATTGCTATTTGTATCAACTCTCCGGCACAAAAGCATATCCATACACGAATTGCGCGTCATCCCGTAAAACGAAAGGAAATGACTGTGCTTTCTAAAGACACTGAAGGAGGGAAGGAAGCGATCACGCATTGTCATGTTCTTGCTTCCAATGGACGATTAAGTGTAGTTGCTTTATATCCTGAAACAGGTAGGACTCATCAGCTTCGTGTGCACATGAAGCACCTCGGAACTCCCATTCTTGGAGATCCTGTTTATGGTGTTCCCTCCATAAACTTTCGTTATGGTCTTGACAAACAACAATTGCATGCCTATAGCTTGGTTTTTACTCATCCGGAGAGTGCGGAGCGAGTGGAGCTAGTGACAAAGCTGCCCGACGACATGACTTCCTTAATAGAAAAGGAATTTAGAGAAGGTGTCTCTATAGTAGGTGGTTCGTGTGATTGGTTTAAAATCATTAGGTAGTTTTGTTTTTTAAGTAAGAAGTATAAAATTAGATTAGAATTACTATTTTATTTTTCTTTTTCACCTTCAGAAAAAAGCTTGTGTAGGATTTGCTTCGCATGAAAGAGTTTTTAGCGTACATTGTAAAAAATCTTGTTGATAGGCCGGAGGAAGTGCATCTAAAAGAGGTGCAGGGAACGAACACGATTATCTACGAATTGACTGTTGCTAAGGGAGATATCGGTAAAATCATCGGGAAGGAAGGACGAACGATCAAAGCAATTCGTACCTTGCTTGTCTCCGTAGCAAGCCGAGATAATGTGAAGGTCAGTCTAGAAATTATGGAAGAGCGATAAGAGCTCTTGATAGCTTTTTTGTTGCAAAAAGAGATCGATAGGCACTGTTGGCCCGGGAGGTGTGAACTCTAGGGCCCTCGAGGGTTTATTAGACCAGAGATTCTTCTTGGTCGATGGTGGATGCTTCTTTTGCTTTTTTATGGATGGATTTTCCTAAAAGCGCGTCTTCGAATTTTTCAATTTTTGTCTTTCGATGTCCGAGATGCTTGTAAGCATCGAGCAGTTTTTTGATGTACAGAATCGTATATTTTTTCAATTGTCCAAGATCTTTTTGCACGTTACAGCGCTTTTTCTCTAAGGATAGAAGCTCTTTTTCATAAGCATTTTCATCAAAACATAGGATTTTTTTGATTGTTAAAGAAGCAAGTTGTGTAGTTGCTTGTTTATCAGGTGTAGGGAGTGTTCCTAAGAACGGAGCTAAAGCATCTGTGACTGCATTGTGAATAACGCTTGCTGAGGGAGAAGTTTTTCTCTTAGAAAGCATGGCGCGCACAGTGTCATAAAGCTTGTGTTTGATGAATAGGTATTCAAGAGTTTTGTGGTAATGCTCGCGAGTTAACGAATCTTCTAAAATAAGTAATTCTTTTTTTAGGTAGCTTTGGAGAGTTTCTGTTTGTAAGCGGAGGATTTCGCTTACAGAAGTTTCCCAGGGTTTTCCTTGGTAGATTGCTGTTGGACGAGAGGTTAAAACGACCTGACATTCTGTGTGAGCGTATAGGGGTTGCAATAGATCTTTAGCATGGACCCCTTTAGGGAGTTTAATCTCTATATGTGGAAGATCTGTCGAAAAATCTTGGATAGAATCGATCTTAATAATTCCACGTTTAGCTGCGTTTTCAATAGAGCGAATAAGAGTTTCTGTAGTTGTGGATGGGCAGATCTCTTTGATTAACAGGGTTTTGTCGTTAACAATATCTATAGTTGCGCGAAGAACGATAGATCCTAATCCGTCTTGATAGTCCGAGGCATCCATCGAACCCCCAGAAGCAAAATCCGGGAAAAGAGAAAAAGGTTGGTCATTGAGTATGGCTATTTGAGCTTTCAGCAAATCACAAAAATTATGAGGGAAAATTTTTGTAGTCATACCTACTGCAATTCCATCCACTCCATGAAGAAGTAATAGAGGAATTTTTGCAGCTAAAATGTCTGGTTCTTGCTCTCTTCCATCATACGAATCATGAAATGTCATGAGATCTGTGTTAAAAAGCACCTCTTTGGCTAATGGACTTAATCGTGCTTCTATATAACGAGCAGCAGCATGTGGATCGCCTGTTAGGGGATTGCCAAAATTACCTTGTGTTTCTATGAGGAAACCTTTGTTTGCTAAAACAACAAGAGCTTCCACAATAGGCGCATCGCCATGAGGATGTAATGCCATCGTTCGTCCCGCAATGTTGGCAACTTTGTGCATTTTACCATCATCCATACGGAATAAGGTCCAAAGGAGTCGTCTTTGAACAGGCTTGAGTCCATCTAAAACATGGGGGATTGCGCGCTCTAAGATGACATAAGACGCGTATTGTGTGAAATGAGTCTTAAATAGATCCGAGATATTGCTCATAAGTGTGTTTGTCGCTATAGGTTAGTAACTAGATTCTCAATAATAAAGTGCTTCCGCTCTTTCGTATTTTTCCCCATGTAGAACTGTAGAAGTGCATCTAGAGTATCTGCATTGGGGGGAGAGACTGGAGTTAAGCGCATGTCGGGTCCGATGAAAGATTTAAATTCTTTAGGAGAAATTTCACCAAGACCTTTAAATCGAGTGATTTCAAGCGAAGATTCTTTTTTCCCCAGCCGTTCTATGGTAGAGAGTTTTTCTTCTTCTGAATAGCAATAAAACGTTTCATCCTTGTAGCGGACTTTAAAAAGCGGTGTTTCTAAGATGAATAGATGATTTTGTTCGACTACAGGCAGGAAAGTTTTTAGGAAAAAAGTAATCATCAAATTACGAATGTGCATGCCATCAACATCGGCATCTGTAGCTAAGATAATGTGATTATAGCGGAGATTCTGTAGAGAATTCTTATGGAGCCCCAGAGCTGTGGCAAGGTAAAAAAGTTCATCATTTTTATAAATAGTCTCTTCTTTTGAAGAAAAGACATTCATGGGTTTCCCTCGTAAAGAGAAGACTGCTTGTGTGAGCGGATTACGGGAAGCTAGAATAGAGGCAGAAGCAGATTCTCCTTCAGTGATGAAAATAGAAGAATTGTTGCCGTATAAAGAGTTGTCAGTGAGATGGAATTTGCAATCCCTGAGTTTCGGGATTTTATAATGGAGCTTCTTCTGTTTGTCTTTTAGCTCTTGTTTTAGAAACTGAGCATTTTTCCGAGTTTTCTCATTGAGTTTGATTTTTTCTTGAATGCGATCCGCGCTTGACGGGTGCTTTTTTAATGTAAGGATCACCGCTTCTTTCACACGTTTAGCTAGATCTGCACGAATGTTAGTGTTCCCAAGTTTATTTTTGGTCTGTGATTCAAAAATGGGGGAAGCAATTTTAATGGCAATGCACCCAGCAATGCCGTCACGGATATCTTGAGCAGAGAAATTTTTCTTGAAAAATTCATTAATGCCCTTAACAACTCCTTCCTTAAAAGCAATGAGATGGGTTCCTCCATCAGTGGTTTCTTGGCCATTTACAAAGGAAAAGTATTGCTCTGAAGAGGTTTCTGTGTGGGAAAAAAGAAAGGAGAGATCAGGATGTTGGAAAGCAATAGGAGGATAAAGAAGGGGTGTTTGAATTTCCTCTTCGAAAAGATCTGCTAACCCAAGCTTAGAGACAAAGGTTTCTCCATTATAAAGAATTGTGAGACCTGGATGGAGATAGGTATATTGACGTATTTTCTTTTTTAAAAATTCATCATGGAATGAGAAATTTTCGAATAATTCTTTATCAGGAGAAAAGGAAATTTCTGTGCCATCAGCATCTTGAGTGTCTCCTTGTTCGGTATGCAAAAGGATGCCTTTAGAAAAAGATGCTTTGAGAAATTTTTTGTTCCGCACAGAACGGACAGAAAAGTGTTGTGATAATGCGTTAACCGCTTTAAGCCCTACACCATTTAGTCCAACAGAAAAATGGAAAACATCTTGGTTATACTTTGCCCCAGTGTTAATTTTGGAGACGCAGTCAATAACCTTACCTAAAGGGATCCCTCGGCCTTCATCTCGAATGGAAAGTTTTTGTGAGTCTCCAGTTATAAAAATAGTATGCCCATGTCCCATGACAAATTCATCAATAGCATTGTCGACCACTTCCTTGAATAAAGTGTACACACCATCTTCGGATTGAGAACCATCTCCAAGTCTTCCAATGTACATTCCTGCACGGAGGCGAATATGATCTAGAGAAGCTAAAGAAATGATGGAGGCTTCTGAGTACGCAGTTTTTTTTCGCATAAAGTTCGTAGAATTGATAAGAGTTTGATGTGAGTTCTAATTGCTAAGAAAACAAGCAGCTAATAGTTATGCTCTCTTTAGAAAAATAATGTAAGACATAGTATTTCTTTCACTTCTCATTAGAGGGGTAGATAGTGAGATTCTGGACTCTAAAGAAAATGTCTTCTTTTAACGTTTTTTCTATTTTAGGCTCTAGACTACAAAAATTTTTTCAATGAGGTAACGCGAGAGCTATCAAAAATATTGGTATAAAATTAAGAAACTAAGAGAGAATAGGCCAACCAAGAGAGGAAGCTGAAGGAGCAAAGCGGAACCGCAATGGTTAGGGAAGGGGAAGAGCACATAGACGAGGAGTTTTCGTTGGGTGTTATCGGCGTAAGTTATCGCGAGACTGCGTTGCAGCAGCGAGAACAAGTCCTCCAATTCTTACAACAAGCTCAGCTTTCTTTTTATCCAAAATTTCCCCAGGAAGAAGGGCGTAGCGTTTTGTTATCTACTTGTCATCGTGTGGAGCTATACGGCATGGCTACCGAGGCGATCTTTTCTACTTTGGAGAAAGAAATTCGGGAAATGGGAGCTATCCCCTACTTTTATCGGAATCAGGATTGTTTTTCACATTTGTTTTGTGTAGTAGGAGGTATGGATAGCTTAGTCCTTGGAGAGACTGAAATTCAAGGGCAGGTGAAGCGAGCCTATTTACAAGCTATTGAAGAGCAAAAGCTTGCATTTGCTCTTCATTTTCTCTTTCAAAAAGCACTGAAAGAGGGGAAAGTTTTCCGAACAAAAAGAAGCTCGCCTTCTACAGAAATTACCATTCCAGCTTTTGTACAGCACGAGTTGCAGAAACAAAAGATGGCAAGGAGCGCATCTTTGCTGTTTATGGGATATTCTGAAATCAATCGTTCTGTAGCCTATTATCTACAAAAGCAAGGGTTCTCTCGCATTACATTTTGTTCTCGTCAGCCACTTTCGCTTCGATCTATGGATCAAGTATTGCGAGAAGAGGTGTGTTTTCAAGATCCTTATCATGTGATATTTTTGGGTTCTTCTGAACTGCGGCATGCTTTTCCTAGATCGCTCTGGGAAGGTGTGTGGGATTTTCCTGGACGGCTGGTTTTTGATTTTGCAGTTCCTCGTGCTCTCCCTGTACAGCCAGCTTGCCGTGATCGTTATATCGATATGGAACAGATTAGCGATTGGTTGAGACAGCATCAAAAAGAAGTCTTCCCATTGCAACTCGATAGTTTGAGAGAGGTGGGTTATCGTTATTGGGAATCTTTGAATAGAAGGCTTGCACGGCGTCGTTATGCAAGCGTGTGAGCCTAATCTCGGATGATTACAATGCAGGTTTTTCCCCCGAAAAGAATGCCGATATGTTAAAGGTCTGTAACTGACCTTTCAATGGAAATCACAAACTTCTTCTATTTAGTTCCAGACTTTCTAAAGCGTGAACTTTCAAGTTGATTTTATTTATGTATTAAATGTACGTTGCACCATTCAGCCTTTCATTCAGAAGCTTGCAGATTCCTGGAATAATGGAGTGCAAAGCCTTTATAGAAAGCTGGGAAGGGGGAGATCTGTTAAGCTGCGCTTGACCTAAGAATAAAGACCAAAGAGAGCTTCTCTTAAGTTTTCTTGGATACATACTGTTTCGCATATACACATAAATGATTCGTTGGGAGGCCTATTGCGCATATGGTCAATATAGGGACCACCCCCGATGAGCGTATTTTGTGGTAATGAAGTAGTGGGATAGGTCTTTAGAAATCAAAAGAACAGGTTAAGGATTCCTTATTTTTTTCTGAAATTCTTTAGTGCTTTAAATTGAAAAGGATGGCAGAGAAAACGGGAAAGGCACTACGGCTAAGATGAGAAATCGTTTTTCTTTTTAAAGTAGGTATTGGCATAACTCGGCGTAAGGTTAACCGGCCTTATTCCATAGGGAGAGGAGTATTTTGGACTCAGAGCTCTCAGTTAAAGATGAGCACGTGAACACATGTTGGAAAAATTGATAAAAAATTTTGTGGCTTACATGGGAGTTGCTTCTGAGTTGGAACTCGATGCTGATGGATCCTATGTGCTGCCGATTAGCGATCTTGTGCGGATGCGTGTTCGTCAGAACGCTGATGAGGAAATTATAATCAGTGCGTTTTTGGGAGAGATCCCTGCATCTATGGATATAGAAAAAGCGTATGCTCGAATGATGGAAGGCAACCTGTTTGGTCACGAAACCGGAGGAGCTGCCTTAGGGCTTGATAGTGATGGGCATGCAGTGCTTGTGCGGCGGGTGCCAGGAGAAGTTTCTCAGGAAGATTTTGCAAATTACATAGAAAGTGTCCTAAATCATGCTGAGGCATGGTTAGAAGATTTAGGACTCAGTAAAATGGAGCAAGAGTAAGGGATGGGTATACGCTTAGTTGTTGATAAAGGGCCCTTGTCTGGAACCGTCCTTATTTTGGAAAACGGGACGAGTTGGTCTCTTGGAAGTGACGGCAAAGCAAGCGATATTTTATTGCAAGATGAAAAGCTTGCTCCTGCTCAAGTTCGCGTTACTTTAAAAGATGGCGAATATTACCTAGAAAATTTAGATGTTTCTCGGCCAGTCCTGGTTAATGGAGTCGCTATTACAGCTCCGACCCTATTAAAAGAGGGAATTCCCTTCGTAATGGGAAGCTGCGAGTGGTCATTTTTTAAAGGAGAAGAAGTAGAAGGAGATATCGAGTTATCGTTCCAGACAGAAGAAAACGGCGGAGAAGCGGAACAGCAAGCGCAAGGATCTTCTCAAGTTGAATCAAAAACGAACACAGGACCTCGAGGCCATTCTTCAGGAGCTTCGTCTGCAGACGGAGTTTCAGCTTCTGCAGCAGAAAAAGAACAAAAGTTAGCGGAATCCTTTTTAGCTTCTGTTGAGAAGGGGACAGGAGCTGTACAAGAAGACTCTAATAGAGAAGTCTCTTTGCAGGAAAATCAACAAGCTGCTCCCGCAAAAGAGAAAATGAATCTCGAGCTTCCTTCAGTAAATCAAGAACAACCAAAACAAGCTACTCCATCAGGCAGTGGTGAACTAACTCAATCTCAAAACGTGAGTATGGAAGAAAACAGACCATCACCCGATCAAAATCAGCAGCCTCAGCTTTCTTCTGATTCGGAACCAGATGCTAAAGGTGCTGAGAATCAAGAGCAACTTTCACAATCTTCTTCTCCATCTCAGGAAAATCCGAAACAATCAGAAGATTCCAGTAGCGCTACAAAAGAAAGTGTTGCAACTCCGGAAGAGAAACTCCCAGAGGCGGAAGGAGACAATTCTGCATCGAGCGAGGAAGAAAAGATTGAAGAAGAATCTTCCGAAGGAGAATCTAATGAGGAGCAAACGGTAGAAGCTCCTGCAGAAGAAGAGAAAAAAGAAGAAAAAGGAGAGGTTCTAGCGCCTTTCAATGTGCAGGATCTTTTCCGATTTGATCAAGGTATTTTCCCTGCAGAGATAGAAGATCTTGCACAAAAACAAGTTGCTGTAGATCTCACTCAGCCTTCTCGGTTTTTATTAAAAGTACTTGCTGGGGCTAATATTGGTGCTGAGTTTCATTTGGATAGCGGGAGAAGCTATATAGTCGGAAGTGATCCTCAGGTTGCTGATATTGTTCTAAGTGATATGAGCATTTCTCGCCAACATGCGAAAATTATTATTGGCAATGATAGCTCTGTTCTCATTGAAGATTTAGGCAGTAAGAATGGCGTGATTGTTGAAGGCCGGAAGATAGAGCATCAGTCTACTCTTTCCGCCAACCAAGTTGTTGCTCTAGGAACAACATTGTTCTTACTTGTTGATTACGCAGCTCCTTCTGACACAGTAATGGCTACCATTTCTTCTGAAGATTACGGGTTGTTTGGTCGTCCGCAATCTCCAGAAGAAATTGCTGCAAGAAAAGAGGAAGAGGAAGAAGAGAAAAGAAAGCGGGCAACATTACCAACAGGCGCTTTTATTTTGACCCTATTTGTAGGAGGTCTAGCACTCCTTTTTGGAATAGGAACAGCTTCTCTATTCCATACGAAAGAAGTAGTTTCTATCGATCAAGTAGATTTAATTCATGATATTGAGCATGTGATTCAACAGTTTCCAACTGTACGGTTTACCTTTAATAAGAATAACGGGCAGTTATTCTTAATTGGTCACGTAAAAAATAGCATCGATAAGAGTGAATTGCTTTATAAGGTAGATGCCTTGCCTTTTGTCAAATCTGTTGATGATAACGTGATTGATGATGAGGCTGTATGGCAAGAAATGAATATTTTGCTCTCCAAGAAGCCTGAGTTTAAAGGGATCAGCATGCTGTCTCCAGAGCCAGGAGTTTTTGTTATCAGTGGGTACTTGAAGACAGAAGAGCAAGCGGCATGTCTGTCAGATTACTTAAACTTACACTTTAATTATCTTTCGCTATTGGACAATAAGGTTGTTATAGAAACGCAGGTAATCAAAGCGCTTGCAGGGCATTTGATACAGTCTGGTTTCGCAAACGTCCATGTTGCTTTTACCAATGGTGAAGCTGTTTTGACTGGGTACATTAACAATAAAGATGCGGATAAGTTCCGAGCAGTTGTGCAAGAGCTTCAAGACATTGCTGGGATTCGCGTGGTAAAGAATTTTGTTGTTTTGTTGCCTGCAGAAGAGGGTGTTATTGATCTGAATATGCGGTATCCAGGGCGTTATCGGGTAACAGGTTTTTCTAAATGCGGAGATATTAGCATCAATGTTGTAGTGAATGGGCGTATTTTGACCCGAGGCGATGTTTTAGATGGAATGACAGTAACAAGCATTCAACCACACAGTATCTTTTTAGAACGCGAAGGGTTGAAATATAAAATTGAGTACAATAAATAGGCAGTTCAAGGTTTATCTAATTCTTTCCAGGTAGGAATAATTTTATGTTTAATATGGAAAATTCGGCAGCTAAAGAAAAAACAGCCGCTCGTCAGCAATTGTTTGATTTAGAACAAGATATGCATGATTTAACGAAAGCCCATGAAATTAACACTAATGTACAGAGTAAGGTACAAAAGGTGACAGCTTCTCTTCGAGAAGGGGCTTCTAAAGAGTCTTTTGAGAAACAACATACATTGCTTGCGGGATATGTAGCTCTTCAAAAAGTGTTGGGACGTATCAACCGTAAAATGGTGTAATGTAAACGATAAAGGAGAGAGTATTTATGGCGAAAAGTTGTTCGGCTTTGAATTTCAATGAGATGTCGGAAGGTGTATGTAAATACGTTCTAGGAGTGCAACAGTATCTAACAGAATTAGAGACATCCACGCAAGGAACTGTAGACTTAGGGACGATGTTTAATTTGCAATACCGTACGCAAATTTTGTGTCAATATATGGAGGCTTCATCCAACATCTTGACAGCAGTGCATACAGAGATGATCACTATGGCAAGATCTGCTAAAGGAAGTTAATTAAAAAAATAGGAAGGGTATGGTCATGGCGAATTTAGATGCATTTAGGGAAGATTTTGCGCTGTTTTTTGAAGCAGGACTGGTTGCTATCAAACAAGGAGATGAGGTTAGTGCTCAAGCTTTGTTTCAAGTATTACACGTGTTAGATCCTGAACATACAGCCTACGAAGTAGGAAATGGATTAATTCATTTACATAAGATGGAGTTAACGCAGGCAGAAAGTTTATTTCGTGTTGTAGTTGAAAAAGATCCCGAGAACTGGAGTGCAAAGGCATTTTTATCATTAACATTAATGATGATTGTGCTTCATCAAGGAAGTTCTTTTGAAGTGCGCAGAGAAAGTTTAGAGCAATGCTTGCGTTTAGCTGATCAGGTATTAGAAAATTGTAAAATAGAGTCCACAAAAGCTTTAGCAAGGTCTGTTTTGGATTGGCATGACGAGTTAGTTGCTAAGAGTTGTGGTCCTTTGAATTAAATTAAGGGAAAATTGGAGTGGTGCATGATAGATCCTCTGACACTTTTTCCAAATTTTGATGGAGATAAGGAGAGTGCTGTGGTTGACAAGCCTTCAGCATCTCCTATGTCTAGCGAATTGAATAAGAATGTTGCTTTATTTTCGCTAGGAGGAGGAAATGTAGCAATGGATTCGGGAGTTTCTGCAGAGAAACCATCTTTAATGGCAATGATGCAGGATAAAAATTCGCAGCTGATCGATCCAGAATTAGAAGAAGCTCTTAATTCCGAAGAGTTGCAAGAACAAATTAATTTATTGAAAAGTCGTTTGTGGGATGCGCAAACACGAATAGAGAATCAAGATCTAGATAAGCTTACCTCAGAGCATATCGATGCTTTAGGGACTATTATTGATTTGATTCATGGAGATTTTCAATCGATTGCTGAACATACACAACAAAGTATGGATCAGGCTAACAATAAAGAGAAATCCATTACGCGTAAGGTTGTAGATTGGGTTTCCTCAGGAGAAGAAATTCTGAATCGGGCTTTATTGTATTTGTGTTCTCGTAATGGAGAAGGAGAATCGCTCGCGGATTTCTTAAAAGTTCAGTATGCTGTTCAAAGAGCTACACAGCGATCCGAGTTATTTGCCAGTATTTTAGGAGCCTCGGTAAGTAGTATAAAAACGATCATGACAACACAATTAGGTTAACATGAAAGAGCTAACGACCGAGTTTGATACGCTCATGACTGAATTGCCAGAAGTTCAATTGACGGCAGTTGTTGGGCGTATTATCGAAGTTGTCGGGATGTTAATCAAAGCTGTCGTTCCGGATGTTCGGGTGGGCGAAGTTTGCCTGGTGAAACGTCATGGAATGGAGCCTTTGGTAACAGAGGTTGTCGGGTTTACGCAGAACTTTGTATTTCTCTCTCCTTTAGGAGAGTTATCTGGAGTGAGTCCTTCTTCTGAAGTGATCGCCACGGGATTGCCTTTGCACATTCGAGCAGGGGCAGGACTTTTAGGCCGTGTATTGAATGGTCTTGGAGAACCTATTGATATAGAGACCAAAGGACCTTTGGAGAATGTCGATTCCATTTATCCCATTTTTAAAGCTCCACCAGATCCTTTGCATCGAGAAAAATTGCGTACGATTCTATCTACAGGAGTGCGTTGTATAGATGGAATGCTTACTGTTGCCAAAGGACAAAGAATCGGGATTTTTGCGGGAGCAGGGGTCGGAAAATCTTCTTTGTTAGGCATGATTGCTCGTAACGCAGAAGAAGCCGATATTAACGTGATTGCGTTAATTGGAGAGCGGGGACGAGAAGTTCGGGAGTTTATAGAAAATGACCTTGGTGAAGAAGGAATGAAACGTTCCGTCATTGTGGTATCTACTTCCGATCAATCTTCTCAGCTTCGATTGAACGCTGCTTATGTGGGAACAGCTATAGCAGAATATTTTAGGGACCAGGGTAAGACAGTTGTGCTTATGATGGATTCTGTGACCCGGTTTGCTCGAGCTTTACGGGAAGTAGGGCTCGCAGCTGGAGAGCCTCCTGCTCGTGCTGGGTATACTCCTTCCGTATTTTCAACATTGCCCAAATTATTGGAAAGAGCGGGAGCTTCGGAGAAAGGGACTATCACGGCATTTTATACCGTGTTAGTTGCTGGGGATGATATGAATGAGCCGGTGGCTGATGAGGTGAAGTCTATTTTGGATGGGCATATCGTGCTTTCCAACGCGTTAGCTCAAGCTTATCATTATCCTGCGATTGATGTGCTGGCTTCTATTAGCCGATTATTGACTGCAATTGTTCCTGAAGAACAACGTCGAATTATTGGTCGTGCTAGGGAAGTCTTAGCGAAATATAAAGCGAACGAGATGTTGATTCGTATTGGGGAATATCGTCGAGGGTCTGATCGTGAGGTAGATTTCGCGATTGACCATATTGATAAATTGAATCGTTTCCTCAAGCAAGATATTCATGAAAAAACAAATTATGAGGAAGCTGCTCAGCAGTTGAGAGCAATATTCCGGTAAGTTTGGAAAATAGTAGGATTGTGTGGTTAGATATCCTTTAGAACCTGTCTTATCCATTAAGAAAGATCGTGTTGACAGGGCAGAAAAGGTTGTTAAGGAGAAGCGCAGACTTTTAGAGTTAGAACAAGAAAAATTGCGTGAGTGCGAATCTGAGCGTGATAAAATTAAGAATCACTATATGCAAAAAATTCGTCAACTTCGTGAGCAACTGGATGACGGAACTACTAGTGATGTGATTCTTAAAATGAAGGCTTATATCAAAGTTGTAGCTATACAACTTGCCGAAGAAGAAGAAAAAGTCAATAAACAGAAAGAAAGTGTACTGGCAGCAGCAAAAGAATTAGAAAGGGCTGAAGTAGAGCTAACGAAACGACGCAAAGAAGAAGAGAAAACGCGATTGCATAAAGAAGAATGGATGAAAGAAGCTCTTAAAGAGGAAGCTCGCCAGGAAGAAAAAGAGCAAGATGAAATGGGGCAATTGCTTCATCAGTTACGTAAGCAAAAACAACGGGAATCTGGGGGGAACTAATTTATGGAAGTAAATAAAACGACAGAATCTTTGTTTAGTGCAAAGGTTGAGCATAATCATGCACAGGCAGAATCTCATGAGCCAAGAGATCAAAGAGATGTTAAGGTATTTTCTTTAGGAGGAAAATCTTCCTCTAAACAAGAAAAATTAGACCATGGATCAGGAAGAACCTCTTCGCGTCATGAAACTTCAAGAAGTTCTAAGGAAGGTAGTATTGAAGATAAGTCTGCAGAAGTTTCTTCTCGAGAAGAAGAGGAGGAAAACAGAGATGGATTCTTGTCTGGAGGTAATTTAACTGCAGGAGTAGCTTTTACTGATACACCTATGGCTGTAGCTAGCGAAGTGATGATAGAGACCAATGCTGTGACCATGAGTCAAATTGATTTGCAATGGGTAGAACAGCTTGTTTTATCTACAGTAGAATCCTTGTTAGTTGCTGATGTAGATGGAAAGCAATTAGTAGAGATTGTTTTAGATAATAATAGTACAGTGCCAGAGGCTTTCTGCGGAGCTAATTTAACCCTAGTGCAAACAGGGGAGGATGTGGCTGTTACTTTCTCAAATTTCGTAGATCAGGATCAGGTTGCAGAAGCTATGCAACTGGTTCAACAGAATCCCGAGCAATTAACTTCTTTAGTTGAGTCTTTGAAGTCTCGTCAGTTAAATTTAACAGAGTTAGTTGTAGGTAACGTAGCCGTTAGCCTACCTGTTCTTGAAAAAGTAGAAACTCCATTACACATGATTGCAGCGACTATTCGTCATCATGATCAGGAAGGAGACCAAGAAGGTGAAGGACGTCAAGAACAACATCAAGGTCGCCAGCAAGAGAAGAAATTAGAAGAAGCTCAGATATAAGGTATTCCCATGGCAGTTGCAGCAGAGCCTAGTAGTAATTGGTTGAAAGCTAGAGACGAGTTACTAAGTTCTTTGCAAAAACAGGACGAAGGGAGTTTCTCCCTTCCTGTTTTCCCAAAGCAGGAGTGTGAGCAGAAACTGAAAGAGAAATTCCACTTAGAAGAGGTGGAACTCTCTTTTGAGTCGCAAGGGCTCTTGTCTGCTGCACCTGCTGTGCAGGAATACGGAGAGCATGTTTTGCTTCAGCCATTTTTGGCAAATCCCTTTGAATCAGGAGAGTTTTATATTGTTTCTTCAGAAGAAGATTTGCAAGCATTGATAGGGACCATTTTTAATGATAGTTCCCTAGCTTCTTACTTCTATGAAAAAGATCGGTTATTGGGGTTCCATTACTATTTTGTTGCCGAGATCTGCAAGCTTTTGCAAGAGGTCTCTTGGATCCCTTCCATGGCAGTGAAGGTAACAGGGGATGTTGCATTTTCTGCTCGTGCTTTAGAAGGGGACTATCATGTTGTGCAAGTCACTTGTCGTTTAGATAGCTCTTATGTGCGTTTTTCTGTTTTGGTTCCTGACACAACAGCCCAGAGTGTCTATAAATTCTTAGAAGAGAAGAATCAGACTTTCGATATCCAAAAAATCGATATGCAAACTCCTGTTACTCTCTCTGTAGAAGTAGGGTTTTGTCAGATCTCAGAAGAAGATTGGCACCAAGTTGTTCCCGGCAGTTTTATTTTGTTAGATGCTTGTTTGTATGATCCAGATACGGGCGATGCGGGAGCTTTCTTATCGATTCAGCGTACTCGGTTTTTTGGTGGACGGTTTTTAGACAAGCAGTCGGGAGATTTTAAAATTACTGGATTGCAAGAACTTCAGCCAGAAGATGCTCCTGAGGAACACAGCGAAGGAGGCCCAGCAGCTCCTTTACCATCCGCGACAAAAATTGTTGCAGAGGTTGCTCGCTATACTCTTTCTGTTGGAGAATTTTTGAAGCTAGAACCCGGAAGCATTTTGCATTTTGAAGGCATGCATCCTACTTTAGGGGTAGATATCATTCTGAACGGGGCTAAAGTGGGTCGTGGCAATATTATTGCTCTGCAAGATGTGCTAGGAATTCGAGTTTTAGAAGTATAAGACCTTTCTGTTAACAAATCATTCTGTAATAGAGGGGGAGAGCCTCTAGTCTTTGGGAAAGCAATAGGAAAGTTCCTGGAGTAGAAGCTTTGTATTCGGGGAAGAGATCATAGCGTTGTATCAGTTTTTATGCTTGAATTAGGCGTATCGTTTCCTTCCAAGACTAAATATCTTCTGACACGAGAACTTAGTCGTAAGGTAGGCTTGACTGTCTATCAAGGAGTGGATGAGAGTTCTTCTCGTCCTGTGGTGATCAAAGCATTGGTATCTCCAGGGATTCATGACCAGCGTTTTCTTCGTGCTTTTGAAGAAGAAGCTAGGATTATGCAACTTGTAGATCATCCGGCATTTGTTCGATTAGAAGAAAAAGGTGAGTGGGAGCAAGGACGTTATTTCGTTTCTGAATATATTTTAGGGCATTCATTGCGAGATATTATCCTTTCATCTCATCTCGCTTTGGATAAGGCAGTTTCTATTGTTTTACAAGTAGCGCAGGCAATAACGGCTCTTCATAAACATCATGTTTTACATCTCGATATTAAACCTGAAAACATCATGATTTCTCGGTTGGGAGAGGTCAAGTTGATCGATTATGGGCTTTCAGCCTGGCAATTTAATCATTGGGGTTCGCCTGCATATATGAGTCCCGAACAGAGCAGGCAGGAAAAGCTATCTCCCGCATCCGATGTGTATGCTTTAGCTTTGTTAGCTTATGAGCTGATTATGGGGCAGCTTTCTTTAGGAAAGGTCTATTTATCTTTACTCCCCGTAAAGATTAGTAAAGTGTTAACTCAAGCATTGCAACCAGACCCAGAAGCACGGTTTCCTTCTATGCAAGAGTTTGCTACGGCTTTGCAAGATTATCTTATGCATGATGTGCACGAAGATTATCGTAAAAAAGATCGCGTAATCATGCAGTTTGAACAGTTGCAGCAACAAAATATGTGGCTGGCTCCAGATAAGCTTTGCATGCCGGAAGGGATGGCTCTGCACATTTATTCACAAAAAGAGCCCTGTGATTTACATAATGTTTACTATGATATACTTAGGTCTGAGGATATAGTAGAATTGTGGTTCTGTTATGCTCAGGGGCACTGTAGTTTTGCTCTTAGTATGATCAAACAGTTTCTTAATCAGCGAACAGAGAAAGCGCAAGATATCCCAACAGTAATAAAAACATTGGATACTCTTTGTAAAACAATGCATATTCCGCTTTGTGAAAAAGGGATTTCCTGCTGCTGTTTTATATTTTTCCAACAAGAACTCATGTGCTTTTCTTGTGGGAAAACTGATTTCTCGTTAAAAAAGCAAACGAGGGGAGTGCAACGTTTTCAAGCGGAATCGCAAGGAATAGGGGAAGAGGGACCCCTGGAGATCCACAAACAATCTTTTTTGTGGGAACCTGGTGATGAGCTTATCGTACACACCCCGAGGGCTAGAGATTTGGTATATTTATACTGTCCTTCTTTCCTGAAGTTGCAAGATAGAGGGCAAATGGATATATTCTGCCAAACAGATTACCTTCAGAAGGAAGTGAGGCAGAAGTATGACGGAAGTCTTTATCCTTCAACACTTATCAGCTTAAAAAGAGTCCGGTGAACATAGTGACGTCGAAAATAGGAAGCAAGATTTTAAGAATCATTCAAAATAACAAGAAATTAGGCCTCTTGTCTGCGTTAATTGTTCTAGATGCAGCGTTGTTAAGTGTGAATTCACAGTCTGGCGAGAGCTTAATTAACCAGTCAGCTTCTTTGCAGAACTATCGTGAAGTAGATCAGCAGGTAGCCGCGTGTCCTAAGAATAGCACGAGACACTCAGTGGGCAAGAGTTCTCCTGGATCTAAGCCTGTGGTGGGGCCTACTCCATCTACACGGCCTACATCGGTTAAAGCTGCTCCAGCAAGGCCTCAATCTCCTGTAACGCAAACTCGCCATTTCAAAAAAAATCACCAGATTTTTTCTCCTAATTTTACGCAAGCAACAGATAAGCCTGAAGAAAGAAAACGCCCTGCAGAGCCGAGACGTTTACAGGGAGCAGTTAGACAGGCTGCTGCTATGAAGGAGAAAAAAGCTCTTGAACAAGAGATATCCAAACAAAATGAAGAAGCGTCTAAACTCTGGGAAGAGAAACAGAATTATGCGCGTCGTGCAGTAAATGCGATTAACTTCAGTGTAAGAAAACAAATCGAAGAGCAGCATAAATCCGTGTCTAATAAAGGAAACGGACATTCTCAATCTGGAAGAAAAGATCCAAACACATCCGAGGATCTTTCCATTAAAACGATACAAGATAGCTCCCATGACCAAGATGAAGAGAAAAAAGTTCTGGAGCGATTGAACAAGAATTCTCTTACTTGTCAGGATTTGAAAGAAGTTGGCTATACCGTCAATTTTGAAGACATTTCTATTTTGGAATTGCTGCAGTTTGTAAGTAAGATTTCCGGAACAAATTTCGTTTTTGATAGCAATGACTTGCAATTCAATGTAACGATAGTTTCTCACGATCCTACTTCGGTGGATGATTTAGCAACGATTCTATTGCAAGTTTTGAAGATGCATGACTTGAAAGTCATGGAGCAGGGGAATAACGTATTAATTTATCGCAATCCGAAGCTTTCACAACTGTCAACAGTAGTGACTGATGGCTCTGCCAAAGATACTAGTGAAGCAGTAGTGGTTACACGAGTATTTCGTTTGTATAGCGTAAGTCCTTCTGCTGCGGTAGAAATTATTCAGCCGTTACTTTCCCATGATGCGATTATTAGTGCTTCCGAGTCCACTAGACATATTATCGTTTCGGATATAGCAGGAAATATCGAAAAAGTTCGAGAGTTGATACAGGCATTAGATAGCCCTGGAGCGTCTATTGATATGTCTGAGTATGAAGTGCAGTTTGCTAATCCTGCTGCATTAGTTAGCTATTGTCAGGATGTCCTTGGAGCAATGACGGAAGAAGAGGGCTTCCAAATTTTTATTCAGCCAGGGACGAATAAAATTTTTGTTATTTCATCTCCAAGATTAACAACGAAAGCGATCCAATTATTACAATCTTTAGATATCCCAGAAATGGCGCATACATTGGATGATGTGACGAGCCCTGCGTCTGCTTTGGGTAGCTCTGGATCCGCTAATCCTAAGAGCATGCGCTTTTTCATGTATAAATTGAAATATCAGGATGGATCAGCTATTGCTCAAGCGATCCAGGATATTGGGTATAACCTTTATGTGACAACGGCGATGGATGAAGATTTCATCAACACGTTGAACACGATTCAATGGTTGCCTATTAACAATTCTATCGTTGTGATCGGAAATCAGGCTAATGTGGATAAGGTTGTTAGTCTGTTGAACGGATTAGATCTTCCTCCAAAACAAGTGTATATTGAAGTTCTCATTTTAGAGACGAGTTTAGAAAAATCTTGGGACTTTGGGGTGCAATGGGCAGCTCTTGGAGATGAACAAGGAAAAGTAGCTTATGCTTCTGGTTTGTTGAGTAACACAGGAGTGGTGGATCCTTTGCGTAATCAGACTCCTCCCGTTGCTCCAAACCCAGGGAATATCTCGTTGCCAACTCCAGGTCAATTAGCTGGCATCAGTGATATGATGTATGGATCTTCTGCATTTGGATTAGGAATTATTGGGAATGTTCTCAGTCATAATGGGAAGTCTTATCTAACGTTAGGAGGATTACTAAGTGCCCTAGACCAAGATGGTGATACAACAGTGGTGCTTAATCCAAGAATTATGGCGCAAGATACGCAGCAAGCGTCCTTCTTTGTAGGCCAGACAATTCCTTTCCAAACAACGAGTACGGTTATCCAGGAAACTGGCTCTGTTACACAAAATATTGAATACGAAGATATCGGAGTGAATCTGGTCGTAACATCAACTATTGCTCCTAATAATGTCGTTACTTTGCAGATCGAGCAAACGATTTCTGAATTGCATTCAGCGCAAGGAGTTCTCACTCCTGTAACGGATAAAACGTTTGCTGCTACAAGATTACAAGTTCCTGACGGATGTTTCCTTGTTATGAGTGGGCATATTCGAGATAAACTCACAAAAATTGTTTCTGGGGTGCCATTACTCAGTTCTCTTCCTCTAATCAAAGGACTCTTTAGCCGAACAATCGATCAGCGCCAAAAGCGCAATATTATGATTTTCATTAAGCCAAAAGTCATTAGTAGCTTTGAGGAAGGAACAGTCTTATCCAACTCGGAAGGATATCGTTATAATTGGGAAAGTGAAAGAGGATCTTTAGAAGTTGCTCCTCGTCATGCTCCCGAATGTCAGAATGCTCCTAAGGTTCAGACAGAAAGTGATTTTAAAATGCTAGAAATAGAAGCAGAATAATGATATAAAGGTTGCAAGTTGGTATTCTAACGCCATGGAATAGCTTCTGACTCTGGTGTTTGTTGCACAGGGGGAAGCCAAGATGGGCTGGAGTTAGCCGTGTCTCCAGTTCTCTTGGCTTTTTGTAAGTTAGCCTAAATAGCTCAGTTGGTAGAGCAACGCATTCGTAACGCGTAGGTCGTCGGTTCGATCCCGGCTTTGGGCATGCCTAGGTAGGGTATTGATTACGATAGTTGCTTAGATATATTGTTCATGTAACAAGCCGTCAGTGTCTAAGCATGAAAGAGGAAAGTCATTCCTTCGTCCTCCTTTTTCAGACTCGAAGGATCAGTCGCTCTGCCTGGGGTTTTGTTGTCTGAGCTCGTATCTGGGCGATTATTTCTTTCTCGATCGTTTTATTTGCAGGGTCCTGATTATACAGGGCGAGGTGACCCCGTCGTAGATCCCAGAACATGGGACTCCATAGAGGATGTTTTTCACTATCTTCAATCCATTGCATGCTCATCCCTAGCTGTATCCAGCTTGTGGCATCCAGAGCCTCTTGTAAATCTAAGTAACAAGAATGTGTGAGCATTCCTATAGAACGCAAGATTCGATTTTTAATTTCTGTGGAATTTTCTTTTAGTAGTAGGTTGCGCGCTTCTGTTTCTGCAGATAAAATTTTTGATACCACAAGCCTTAAGGAAGAGAGGATTTGTTCTTCAGATACTCCTAATGAACAAATATTTGATAAACAAAGAATATCACCTAAAGATTCTTGTGATAAAGGAAGCAAAGAAGAACAAGCGAACTCGCGTTGATGGGGGACTAAGAGTTCAGATAGTTTGTTTCTATATCTAAGCGCAGGAACATGGATAAAAGCCCGAGCTACAAGCGCAGTTCCGCAACGTAAAGGATCTGTAGTTAGAAAGCCAAAATCTGGAGAAAATGCAAAAGAAAGCGATTGTTGCAAGCGTATATCCAGATCTATTAATTTTTGTAGTAACATTTCTGGCTGCCAGACAAAATCTATTCCGTGTAGCACCAAATGATCACGAAGATTAATGCCTGCTAATAAGGTCCCTGCTCGATTGACAATAAGCGCTTCGCCTTCTAAAGAGCCACTTAAATCATAAGGACAAAGATAATGCTCTAATAAGCATTCTCGTTGCCAGATGGGTAAATCTTTGAGTGGCAGAACAAAAAATTCTTCTCCCTCAATATTCGAAAACTCTTTGGCAATGGTTTCTAAAACATCGCGTTTGTTTTCTTTGGAAAGACAGGGCACAAATTTGGAAACAGAGAGATTTCTTGATAAAGAGAGTGTGGAAATAGGACGAAACGTTTCTGCTTTAAAAGAGTGTTTGACTGTTGTGATATCTGTGAGAATTTGGTTAGGGAGCATCGGTTGTATTCTGATTTTTTAGCTGATTAATTTGATCACGAATTTCTGCAGCTTGCTCATAATCTTCTCGTCGTAGAGTCTCTTGTAAGGCCTCATGTAAAGCGATCAGACGCATAGCAGGATTAACAGTAGGTTTTTCTATATTTCCTAAAGAACGCCCGATATGGAAGTTATTGGTTTTGTCTGCAGTATAGGATGAAATGGCTTGATAGCGTAAGAGCCTGGATAAAATAAGAGATTTGAAAGTTCTATAGCATAGAGCGCATCCTAATAAAATCTCATCCGTGTCGCGGATACACCATTTAGTTTTACAATTGCCACATTCTAAAATTAGGGTTTCATTTGTAGGAGAAGCGAGGACCGTTTCTCGATCATAATATCGAGAAGGGTATGGGCAGTTATTGCATACATAACATCGCGAAGTGATGTTTTCAGAAATTTCTGTAAAACAAATTGTTGCTGGTTGCTGGCAGTTATAACAAAGAGCAGAAGACTCTTCTGAGGGGTTCATACCGAAAGCCATGTAGATACAATGAAGTACTTTCAGCAATAACAGAAAAGATAAAGGAAGGAAATATTTTTGATATTGAGGAAAAAAGAAATGGGTCTTGAAGGATTCGAACCTGCGACCCTCTCATTAAAAGTGAGATGCTCTAACCGCTGAGCTAAAGACCCGTATTTCTTTTTTGTAATGACCCCAAGGGGATTCGAACCCCTGTTACCGGAATGAAAATCCGATGTCCTGGGCCAGGCTAGACGATGGGGCCAGGACGGGCTTAATATTACTATTAAACCCCTTTTTTCTGCAATCTTCTTTTTCTTCTAACTCATTTATTTTCAAAGAAAAGTCCGATTGCAAAGAAGCTGTCTATATCGAAGACAATTCAGCTTCTTTTTGTTTTGCGAGCTCTTCTATCTGCTTGCAAAACTTATCTGTGAGCTCTTGAATTTTTTTCTCCAAGCCTTTCACAGCATCTTCTGTTAGACTATCGTCTTTTTTCAACCTATCATTACAAGTACGTCGAATATTACGAATGGAAACCTTAGCTTCCTCGCTCTTACGTTTCAATTGCTTGATTACTTCGCGTCTGTATTCTTCTGTAGGCTCAGGTACATTAATTCGAACCGTAGCTCCTTCAACTATAGGCTGAAGGTTTAAATTGGCTGCCAAAATCCCTTTAGAAATAGCAGAAACGTTCCCTGCATCATAAGGGGAGATTAGAAGCTGTCGCGTATCAGAAACACTGATTGATGCAATATCTGACAACCGCATGGTTGTTCCGTATACTTCAACAGTAACAGTCTCTACCAATGCCGGATGTGCTTTCCCAGTTCTGAAACCACGAATTTCTTTTTGGAAAAACGTTAAAACGCCAGACATCTCTTTTTCCGCAGAAGTAAGTGTCATAGTTGTCCTCCCTCTGTAGAAGATATCACTGTACCAACGGTATTAAAAATGGCTTCTTCCAAGGAATGTTTGGTGAAGCTAAACATTCTAATTGGGATTCCTGCTTCCATACATAAAGACACTGCAGAAGGATCAATCGCGCCCAACCCTTGGGAGAGAAAATCTCTATAAGAGATGTGGTCATACCTTACCGCATCAGCAAACTCTCGAGGATCTCGATCGTAAACACCATCCACATGCATGGTAGCTTTAAGCAAAACATCAACTTTCAATTCACAAGCACGCAAAGCTGCACCAGTGTCAGTTGTCAAGTACGGAGCTCCTGCTCCCATAGTACATATAACAACCTTGCCTTGACTGAGAGCGTCAGATGCCTTTTGCGGGTTATACAACTCTGCCAACTGTGGGCAAGATAAAGTCGATGTTAATAGATTAGGCACATCCTCGGTCTTTAAAGCATCCGCTAATGCCATCCCATTAATCAACGTCGCTAACATTCCCATTTGATCAGCTGAAACCCGATTGATCTGCAGGTTTTGGCTCTGTGATAGCCCTCGAAGGATATTCCCTCCACCGATTACCACCGCAACTTCAACATCCGCATTGCGAACAACCTTAAGTTCTGCAATCAATCGAGAGAGGCGTTCTTCACTGATTTTGTCGCTAGAACTAGCGTCAGAAAGAGCCTCTCCAGAGATCTTGAATAAAACTCGTTTCACTCGTTTTTTCATCATCTCGCCACTTGGTTTTTATGCGCCTATCTTCCAAAAGACAAAGTGCTCAACTTTTAGCGGCTCTCCACTAGCTTTTGCAGCTCTATCAACCAATTCCTGAATAGTAACGTCAGGATCCTTAATGAACGCTTGTTCTAATAAACAAGTCTCTTGGAAAAAGGCCTTAAATTTCCCTGTAGTAATTTTCTCAATTACTTCCTGGGGTTTTCCTGATAGTTGGGAAGAAAATACTTCTCTTTCTCTCTCTAAAACTTCTTGAGGAACGCTTTCTTTACTTAAGAACTGTGGCTGACTTGCAACAATATGCATAGCAATATCTTTTGCTAACGCTTCTTGTTTGTCAGATCCGGAAAGAAAGACCAGGGCAACGGCTTTCCCATTTCCATGAGAATAGATTCCTACACTCTGATTAGAGTTAACAGGTGTATATAGCGCGCGGCTTATACGAATATTCTCTCCGACTGTTTGCATCGTTACAGCTTTGAGCTCTTCTACAGATAAAGAAGGCTCTTGAGAGGACGTTACTTGAGCTAAAGCATCCACATCACTCAGTTTGTTGTTGAGGATGTCGGATAATAAACCTGTAACAAACGTTCGGAAAACGCTATTGTTAGCAACAAAGTCCGTCTCAACATTCACTTCGACGATAGCTGCCCCATGCTCATCAACCGACGCAGCAATGACACCTTCTTTCGTTTCTCGGTGCTCTTTCTTACCAGCAGAGGCAAGTCCAAGTTTTCGTAAGTAAACAACAGCATCTTCTAAGTTGCCCTTTGCATGTTCAAGGGCTTCTTTACATTTTGTCAGGCCTACACCTGTTCGCTGTCTCAAACTCTTTAATGTTTCCATGGAGAAGTCGCTCATCTCAATGCCTCGCTATTATCAGTATCTGTCCAAACTAAGAAACCTTCTTTAGAATTAGCATCATTCTGAGCTTCGTTAGGAAGAGGAAGCCCTTCAACAATTTCTTCCGCAGGTCTTTCTATAGGACGTACAGGGGATAAAATTTCGAAACCTGAACGTTTTTTCGTATCAATAATAGCATCCTTGAGCGCGTTAACAATTAAGCGAATGCTCTTTATTGAGTCATCATTACATGGAATCACATGGTTAATTGGTGTCGGATCACAATTTGTATCAACTAAAGCCATTACAGGAATGCCGAGTTTGCCAGCTTCTGCTACAGCAATGCGCTCGTATCCTGGATCAATAACAACCAAAAGTCCTGGAAGGGAATTCATATGACGAACACCTTCTAGATTATTAAGCAGTTTGCGATGTCTTTTGGCTAACAAAGCGGTTTCTTTTTTCGTAAGAACAGAATTAGAAGACGCCAGGTCTATTTCAATGTTGTTCAATGTTTTTACAGAATTTCTAATGGTTGCCATGTTTGTTAACATGCCACCCAACCATCTTTCTGATGCAAAGAATTCTCCACATTCGATAGCAGCTTCTTTGATAATCTGTTTTGCTTGTTTTTTTGTTCCAACAAACAAAATAGATTTTCCCTGCTCGACAGTTTTTTGAATGCAAGAAACAGCTTTCTTCAATTGAGCCAAAGTTTTGGCTAAATCAATGATGTAAAGGCCATTCTTTTCTTCAAAAATAAAAGGCTTCATTTTTGGATTCCAGCGACTTGTCTGGTGTCCAAAATGTGCTCCGGATTCTAAAAGTTCTTTTAAAGTTAGTTCGCAAGAAAGCACCAAGCTTTGTCCCTCCTCTTAAGTGTTAACAAGGCATCCGAGCAACATCGCTCAAATTTCAGACTTGGTAGTAGTCACATATTGGGAAGCGCCCGATCAGAATCGAACTGACACCGGTAGCTTGGAAGGCTACAGCTCTACCATTGAGCTACGGGCGCGCTCAAGTAGACCGATATAGTAGTGAAAAGAGGAGTTTTTCTGCAATCTTCTTTTGCAGAATTTTTACATCTTTGTTCAGGAAGAACTTATAAGAGGGCAGTTAAAATGGAATGAATGGCGAAAAAGTTTTTGAAAGAAAAACTGGACTCGATCGAAACCGAGTCCAGAAACACAGGAGTGTTTATTGATGAAAAATAAGCTAGTTCTAATAAATTATATGCCGCTATTAGAAACGGAACTGAGCATTTACGTGAGCTGCTCTTTCATCGATCAAGCGTGTCTCAACAGTAACTGCATATTTATCAGCATCTACAATTGTTGTTCCAATTGCAAGACCGCAAGATTTTCTGGATTTCATCTTGTTGAGCTGCAAGGAAACAATTTGTAATGTATCCGTGATTTTTGTATCAACGTCTATACCAGATCCAGAGATCGTTGGGTTCCAAGTGGTCATTMTTAAGATAGAGGTCTCAAGCTMAGGCTGCGCAATGCGGATAGTGTCGGCATCAAAGCTTGCTCTAGACCACTTAACTCCAATGTAAGGAGTGAACATATTCAGTCTGTAAGACAAAGCCAAGCTTGCTTGCCACTCATGGTAATCGATGGAAGCATCTTTAGTATCTGTAGCGCTAACTGTTCCAGCTTTAATGTTAAGAGGAAACTCTTGTCCAACGTATCCTTTAGGCTTGTTAATAGTGAATTCTGCCGCATTACAGAGAACGTTTAATTCCTCTACTTTTGGCTTAGATTGAGCATATTGGAAGGAAGCTCCTAAAGTTGCACATCCGCACTCCCATAAAGCTGCTCTAGCACCGACGCTCCAAGCGAAAGCTGTGTCTGTGTAGAGTTCGACAACAGCTTGAGACAAGCTGACGTTAGGTATGTCGTCAGCTGCAACTGCAGTTTCATCTCTTCCAAACAGACCAACTAAGTTAAAGGCGGCAGAATTACCTTTAAGATATCCGCTAGTTGCTCCCAATGTACAAAATACATCGAAACGGTCCCAAATGTTTAAAGCCATGTACGCAGCATTAGTGAACATTTCTGCATCTTGCATATGCTTGCCATAAGCGGGATTCTCTCTTGATGCAGGAGTAGGTGCTGTAGTAAGGTCTGCATCTCCTGTAGGAGCTGCTCCCATTTCGAACTGTTTGTTCACGTCTGTTTTCAAAACACGATCAAAAACGAAGTCCCCATAGTAGCCGAGACGTAGGCTGATGGCATCACACCAAGTTGTGCAAGGATCGCAAGGATCTCCACCGAAACCTTCCCAAAGAATCCCGTCAATCATAAGGCTTGGTTCAGCAGGATTCCCCACAGGCAGAGCATGCAAGGAGGAAGCAGAACCCAAAACGGCAAATGCTAATACCGATTTCAAGAGTTTTTTCATTCTTACCTCTAATAAGATTGTATAATTAGCTCTCTTTGTGCCCGCTATCTTTTTCTGGCGGCACTGTGTCCTAGTTAAAGCCAGACAAGATGTCCTGTAGCAATTATGGCTCTGAGGAGTGTCTTGCAAGTAAAAGCAGCCTTAATCGAGAACATGTCGTTCAATGCTCGAGACCATAACAAAATTTTCTTATTCTCGTAAAGTTGATAAGAAAAACGTCTGTCTCAGGAAGAAGCTTTTAAGCGTCTTCTGACCTAGCAATAAAGTAGAGCTCCATTTTTGTATATCTTTTTATGCTTGGTTTTTGCAGACAAAAAAGCCGCGAAATCGAGTGTCGAGCTAAAAATGAAAGTCTGTTAATGCTTAAGAGTTAGAGAGTAGCGCGTTAATTATAAAAGGAAAAACTTAGGACTTCTCTAAATTTCTCAAACCAAAGATTTTTGCTTTTGGAATGGTCCAAAGATGAAAATTTTGGTAAAAGAAGGGACTAAAAACTCAGGATTTTTTTCGGTAGGAAACGATTTTTATTACAAACAAAGAGTTTTTAAACGTCCGTCTAATCAAACAGATTAAACTAACCATATATGAAGAGAAAACGATGTAGATCACTTTCTGTTCCAGAAAAGGCTAACAGGCTACTTGTAGGATTTATTATTGCTTTGTCTATCATTACTTTACGTATATGGCATGTAGCTGTTGTTCAGCACGAGAAAAAAAAAGAAGAGGCTTATCGTCCTCAACGTAGAAGTGTTCCAGAGCATTTTGATCGTGCTGGAGTATGCGATCGATTCGGTAAGCCTTTGGCTGAAAATGTTCTACAGTACAATGTAGGAATTTCTTATCGGGCTATAAGGGATATTCCCACTCGTGTTTGGCATACAGATGAAAACGGGAATAAAAGGCTAGTTCCTGTTCGCAAGGATTATATTAAAAAATTCGCCGATTTTTTGGCTCAAGAGCTTCATATGGATCGTGATTTTGTTGAAGATACGATTCATGCTAAAGCTTCTGTGTTAGGGTCTGTTCCGCATATCATTCAAGCAAACGTATCTGAGCGCACTTTTTTAAAGCTTAAGATGTTGGAAAAAGATTGGCCAGGATTACATGTTGAATCTTCTGTTCGTCGACATTATCCAGAGGGACGTACTGTAGCGGATTTGTTAGGATATGTAGGCCCAATTAGCGCAGAGGAACACAGAAAAATTACTAGGGAACTGGGGAACTTACGAGAATGCATTCGTGCTTATGAAGAGGGAGAAGATCCCAAATTCCCGTTAGGAATATCGAGTATCGATCAAGTTCGTAAGCTTTTGCATGAATTAGAGATGCATGCTTATGGATTGAATTCTTCGATTGGAAAGTTAGGTGTAGAGGCTTTTTGTGACCGGAAATTAAGAGGGTTAATCGGTAAGCGATCTATGCTTGTCGATCGACGGGGGAACTTTATTCAAGAGATGGAAGGTTCTTTAGTTGGAAGCCCTGGGAGGAAAATACAACTAACTATTTCTACAGAATTGCAAGCTTTTGCCCATGAACTTCTTGCGGAGCATGAGCGAGGAGAGGCTTTTCGAGATTATCGACAATGGCGTCATCAACAATATTTACCTCCTTTTTTCCCTTGGATAAAAGGAGGCGCTATTGTTGCTATGGATCCTAAGAATGGCCAAATTCTGGCTATGGCTTCTTCCCCGCGTTACGATAATAATGATTTTATCAATATGAAAGACTCCGCTAATCAAGAGGAGTGTCGTTCTTCCGTTTTACGATGGTTAGAGAATCTTGAATATATAGGAGAGGTATTCGATCGACGTGTTCCTTTGAGAAGAGAGCGATTAGATCCTTTGACAGGGAAATACTTTGATGAGGAACTCTCTTTTTCTTATCGAGCCTTTTTAGACTTTATTCTTCCTGATACTTCGAAAGTAAAGCAGCTATTGTGTGAAAAGGGCTCGGTCGGACTTTCTATCTACTTGCAAAGTAAGGTAGATCAGCTTTTGGAAATATTTGATTCGGAAGCGAAAGATTGTGGACTGGTTTTTGATGTCATTTTCCAAAAAGCAGATGGCCATGAGCCTATAGGAGAGGTCACTTCTCTTAAACGTCAGAAACAGTTTCGGAAAATTTTGGAGGAAAGAAGTGAGGAGATTCAAGAATTTCGAAAACGTTTTGAATCCCTATTTGTTGAGCTTCCAGCCAATTACGATAAAGTACTGTTTTTAGATTTGTTGCGTGCAGCTGTAGATCCAGAAAGAGTTTCGATTTCTTTGCTGTCGGCAATTGGCCATATGTCTGTGTTAGATTTTGTAGATTATCAAGGACATTTCATTGCTCTACGTAAGGCTTTTGCCAAGTTGATGGAGAATATATTTATCGATCAAGACTTTGCTGTTTGGAGGGAAGAACATTTTACGGATTTCCTTAAACAGAAAAGAGAAGAAGAGCTTGCTCGTAAACAAAGATATCCGACGCCTTATGTGGATTACTTAGTTGAAGAGAGAACGCGGCAATATGCTCTTTTTTGCCAAAGGTATATGGACTCATTTATTGCTTTTCTCTTGTCGGATACAGAAATTCCCTCTGATGATCCTTATTATCGAGAACTTGCTTGTTGGCGTCAGGAATTGCGTTCTGGAGCGCATCCAGCCTTAGAATGGCGTGAGCATTACGAGTTTTTACATAAACGTTTATTGCAAACATCCTATGATTTGTGTGAGTTGTTCGCTGCTTTTCGTGAATTCGCAGAACTCAAGCGTCCTTTGTATGGGCAATATCCTCTGACTCTTACACGCAATGTTGAACAAATTGAGCAAGATCTTATCGCCTCTTTTTATCCATTGTATGGTTACGGTTATCTATCCGCGCATGCCTTTGGTCAGGCGGCTACTTTAGGGTCTATTTTTAAATTAGTTTCTGCTTATTCCGTACTTGTGCAACATCTCTCTAGTCCAGAGGACTTATCTAAGCTATTGGTGATCGTTGATAAGCAATCATTAGGGTACCGTTGCGGGAAACCTCATGTCGGATTTTTTAAAGATGGTTCTCCTATAAACTCCTTTTTCAAAGGAGGGATCCTCCCGGGGAATGATTATTCTGGCAGAGGATACATTGATCTTATTTCTGCTTTAGAAATGTCAAGTAACCCTTATTTTTCTCTTCTTGTGAGTGAATACCTTTCTGATCCAGAAGATTTATGTGAAGCTGCTAGGCTTTTCGGATTTGGAGAAAAGACAGGGGTTGGCCTTCCTGGAGAATATGCAGGGAGAGTGCCAGTAGATGTCGCGTATAACCGTTCCGGGTTATACGCGACAGCTATAGGGCAGCATACACTTGTTGTAACTCCTTTACAGACAGCTGTCATGATGTCAACATTAGTTAATGGAGGAAGTGTATATCAACCGAGTTTAATACAGGGAGAGTGGTATGAAGGAAAGTTTTTCCCCGAGACTGTTAAAAAGAAAAGAGATATTTTCTTGCCCGATCCCATCGTGCATCTCTTTAAGAAGGGTATGCATAACGTGATTTGGGGACAGTACGGAACGACAAGATTTATGCGTCAACGATTTGCTCCTGAACAACTGTCTCGTATTATCGGTAAAACGAGTACCGCTGAGGTAATCGCTCGCGTGAGCTTAGATCGTGAACGAGGGCGTATGAAATTGAAAGATGTATGGTTTGGTGCGATTGGGTATGAAGATGAGGCGCTAACGCTCCCTGATATTGTCGTTGTTGTTTATTTGCGACTCGGAGAGTTTGGGAGGGACGCGGCTCCGATGGCGGTGCGCATGATAGAGAAATGGGAAGAAATTCGTAAAAAATCTCTCCATTAATGGAGATTGGCACGCTTTTTGCTCCTGTAGAAGTGAGGTGTTACTTTGACAGGGAACGACTATGGAAGAAGCGGAAAAGCATTTAGCGAAAGAGTTTTTGTGTTCAGGAATTAATTTATTTTTGAGTGGTGAATACGAACAAGCTGAAGAAAGGTTGAAAGAGTCTTTAGAATTAGATCCAGAAGCTGGGTTAGCCTATTGTTATTTGGGAATTATTGCTTTAGAAACAGGACGGACTGCTGAAGCTTTGGTTTGGTGTAAGAAGGGATTGGATGAGGAGCCAGGAGACAGCTATTTACGTTATTGTTATGGTGTTGCCTTAGATAAAGCAGATCGTGTAGAGGAAGCCATTGGCCATTATCAGGCATATGCAGAGCTTCATCCTGAGGACATAGAATGCCTTTTTAGTTTAGGAAGCGCCTATCATCGTGTGTTACGTTATGAAGATGCCATTGCTTGCTTTGATCGTATTGCACAACTCGATCCTTGGAATCCTCAAAGTTTATATAATAAGGCTGTGATTTTATCAGATATGGAAGATGAAGAGGGGGCGATTGATTTATTGGAATCAACTGTGAAGAGAAACCCTCTTTATTGGAAAGCTTGGGTAAAATTGGGGTACTTACTTTCCAGAAATAAGATGTGGGATCGAGCAACGGAAGCTTATGAGCGAGTTGTTCAATTACGACCCGATCTATCTGATGGGCATTATAACCTGGGACTATGCTATTTAACGCTTGATAAAACAAGATTGGCGTTAAAAGCTTTTCAAGAGTCTTTGCAATTGAATTCTGAAGATGCAGATGCACATTTTTATATAGGGTTGGCGCATATGGATCTTAAGCAGAATGAGCTGGCTTATGATGCATTTTATCGGGCATTGGGAATTAATTTAGATCACGAACGATCGCACTATTTATTGGGCTATTTGCACCATATACAAGGAGAATCTGACAAAGCAGAGAAGGAGCTTTCTTTCTTAATGTCTAAGGAATCGGTGTTCGCTCCATTGTTGCAAAAAACTGTGAGTAGTTCAGGATTTATTCGTGAGAAAGAGACGCTATTTTGAAAGTAGCCAACTTTTAATGATGGTGATTTTCTTCTCAACAAAACGACTTGGTTTTTGAATTTTTATTTGTTTGTGTTGTAGAAAAATTCCATTTTTTTTACGATCCGTGGCCAACAAGTTTTTTTCTTAAGGACTGGTTAACAGTCCTTTCCTTGGGTCTAGGGAAAGATCACTTCTTTCCCTAGGCTGTCTTTTTCTCTAAAAAATTTAAAAAAGCTTTTAGAAAGGCGGCGTCTAGAATTGCAGCTAAGGATTTGTTTTGTTTTTTTTAGAATAGAGGCAATAATAGGCTCTTTTCTCGGGAACTTCGCTCAAGCTAGAGTAGCATTCTGATAAAAGAGGAGGATCATGGACGCACCGGTAGATAAATTTCTGCAGCAGCAGGAATATCCTTATGGATTTGTTACTCCTGTAGAATCTGAGGGATTAGCACCAGGTATTAGTGAAGAACATATAGAACGATTGGTGCATTTACGGGGAGAGCCAAAATTTTTGTTAGATTTTCGTTTAAAAGCTTTTCGTCTGTGGCAAAAGATGGAGGAACCGAAATGGGCTCGCCTTCATTATGCTCCGATTTCCTATGATGAAATGGTGTATTTTTCGGCGCCTAAATCTAAAAAACCCTTAGGGAAATTAGAAGATGCCGATCCAGAGCTTCTCGAGACGTTTAAAAGATTAGGCATTCCTATTGATGAGCAAAAAAGATTGCTTAATGTGCAAGATGTCGCGATGGATTTAGTTTTTGATTCCGTGTCCATAGGAACGACCTTCAAAAAAACTTTAGAGGAAGCTGGCGTAATTTTTTGTTCATTGCGTGAGGCTATTCATAACTATCCCGATTTAGTGAAACGTTATTTGGGATCTGTGGTTCCTGCTCGAGACAATTTTTTTGCGGCATTAAATTCTGCGGTCTTCAGCGATGGCTCATTTGTTTATATTCCTAAGGGCGTACGATGCCCAATGGAAATATCTACCTATTTTAGAATCAATGATAAAGAATCTGGCCAATTTGAGAGGACCCTGATCATTGCTGAGGATGATGCTTATGTAAGTTATCTGGAAGGTTGTACTGCTCCTGCTTTTTCTTCTCACCAATTACATGCAGCTGTTGTTGAGTTAATAGCGAATAATCGTTCCACTATCCGCTATTCAACAGTTCAGAATTGGTATCCTGGGGATCGCAACACAGGAGAAGGTGGGATTTATAATTTTGTTACGAAACGAGGGCTTTGTGCAGGAAAGCAATCTAAAATTTCCTGGTCACAAGTTGAAGTGGGTGCAGCGATCACTTGGAAATACCCGAGCTGTATTTTAAGGGGAGAGAATAGTGTAGGGGAATTCTATTCCATAGCCTTGACTAATGGGAAGATGCAAGCAGATACAGGAACAAAAATGTTACATATTGGCAAGGGTTCTTCTTCAACTATAGTTTCGAAGGGAATTTCCGCTGACGAATCGCATAATACTTTTAGAAGTTTAGTTTCTATTTCTCCACAAGCTGTGGGAAGTTGTAACTATACGCAATGCGATTCTATGCTTGTTGGAGAGCTTTGTGGAGCTTACACAGATCCTCAAATTCTAGTTCACAATGGAGAAAGTTGCGTAGAGCATGAAGCAGCAACTTCTAAATTACGGGAAGAACAACTTTTCTATTTGCGTAGTCGGGGATTCGATACAGAAGAGGCTGTGAGTTTAGTCGTACATGGTTTCTGTAAAGAAGTTATAGAGTTATTGCCTTTGGAATTTGCTCGAGAAGCAACAAAGTTATTAATGATTAAATTAGAAAATAGTGTGGGCTAGAAATGCTTCATCTATACGATTTACACGTGTGTTGTGAAGAAAAAAAGATTTTGGAAGGGTTGTCTTTGTCTATTCGCCCAGGAGAACTCCATATCATTATGGGGCCTAATGGAGCAGGGAAATCCACGTTAGCTAAAGTTCTGTCTGGGGATGACAGTGTAGAGGTAGCTTCAGGGAGGATGACTTTATCGGGAAGCGACTTAATTGAGATGTCTCCGGAGAAAAGGGCTCATGCAGGGATGTTCATTAGTTTTCAACATCCTCCAGAAATTCCCGGAGTCAATAATCGTCTTTTTTTAAAAGAGGCTTGTAATGCTTGTAGAAAAGCTCGTAATCAAGAGGTGTTGGAAGATTCTGCTTTCAATGAGTTGCTTGCGAGTTTAGAAGAAACTTATGGATTCCCAGGATTTCATTTTTTCCCTGATAGAAATGTCAATGAAGGGTTTTCAGGGGGAGAGAAAAAAAAGAACGAACTTTGGCAAATGTTGATCTTGGAACCCAAAATGGTTGTGCTAGATGAACCCGACTCAGGGCTTGATGTAGATGCCCTGAAGGGCATTTGCTCTGTTGTACAAACCTATCGACGTAAACATCCTGAAACTGCCTTTTGCATTGTGACTCATAATCCGAGACTCGGGGATCTTCTTCACCCTGATCATGTACACATCCTTTTGAATGGGAGAGTTGTTTTTTCCGGGGATATGCATCTCATGGAGGAGCTAGAAAGAAAGAGTTATCAAGAATTGTTGGATGTTGTTACCCGGGAGTAAGCTATGAGGGGAACTTATCAGCAAAGGCTAATTCATCCTAATGAGCGATTACTAGAAGCGCTCAGTTCTTTATGGGGCAAATATCAACGTGATCATGTATTTCGAGATGCCTGTTCTTGGCTACGCGAGATTCCTCAGGGAACAAACCCATGGATCTATTGTCTAGGAGGGAGTGAGTTTTTTACTCCTTTTTCTGATCAGAAATCAGCCGATTGCGTATTTGTGAATGGGTATTTTGTGCCCTCTTTGTCTAAGCTGCCTTCGGGTATTCTTGTGGCGCCTTTATGTGAGGCACGAGCTTTTTTTCAGAAGAAACAAGATAAAGATCCATTAGAAAAAGCACACTCTTTGCTTCGCGGAGAAGAGGGGACAGTCATTTACATCCCTGAGGGGCAAAAGTTTGAAGCTCCTCTTGTCGTGCATCACCACTACGTAGGTAGTGAAGAAAACGATTATAAAAAAATGAGTGCGCCTTACTTTGTTTTTATTTTAGGGAAAGGAGCGTCTATATCCATAGAAATGGAAACCATGACAATTCCGCAGAATTTCCATCTCTTTGGGCAAACGCTTGGTTTCCTTGGGGAGGAGGCAGAGCTTATTTTGACTGTAAAATCTTTCCCTAAAGGGACTGAGAGAGTGGTTTGGTCTCATCATGTAGAGGTGGAACGCAAAGGAGCTTGTGCTGTTGTCCAAGAAATGCGTTCTATGGGGAAGGGATGGTTTCGAAATGCTTTTTCTCTTAGAGGAGAATCTGCACATGGAGAATCTTTAGTTAAGGTTTTGGGTGGAGATTGTTTGGGAGTGCATAACACGATGTATCATGATGCACGAGCAACTTCTTCTCGCCAAAACATTCGTTCCATATTAGATGAGGGATATTTTGCTTTTGAAGGAGGAATCCATATTAGCCCTCAAGGCACTTTGTCTAATGCTTATCAGAAGCACGATACTTTGTTATTAAGTAATCGTGCTTCTGCAGCAACTTTTCCTCGATTAGAAATTTTAACCGATGATGTGAAAGCCTCTCATGGGGCAACAGTAGGCTCTTTGAATGCGCATCTTCTTACTTATCTTCGCTCTAGAGGTTTTAGCTTGATGGATGCTAAGCAAACTTTGCAGAAAAGTTTTTTAGCATTGGATATAGAGAAAACGTATTTCCCAAAACTGAAAGACTTGGATCTTTAACGATGTACAATGTGAAAGAAGACTTCCCCATTTTTAGGAATCAGAAAGATCCGTATATTTATTTAGATTCTGCAGCCACTACACATAAGCCTCAGTGTGTGATTGATGCTGTGACAGATTATTATAGCTTTTCATATGCGACTGTAAATCGTGCGATTTACAGTGCATCGCACGATATATCTTCTGCATATTGGCGAGTACGTTCAAAAGTAGCTGCTTGGATTGGAGCACGATATGACCAGGAAATTGTTTTTACGAGAGGGACGACCTCTTCACTCAATTTACTAGCTATTGCAGCTAATGATAGTTGGTTGGCCGGAGGGACTGTTGTGGTTTCGGAAGCCGAGCATCATGCTAATATTTTGTCCTGGGAAATCGCTTGCCGACGTTCTGGAGCTACAGTAAAAAAGGTCCGAGTGAATGATGAGGGAATCATAGATCTAAGCCATTTGGAAAAATTATTAAAACAAGGTGTGCAACTTGTTAGTTTAGCTCATGTGAGTAATGTATCGGGAGCAGTTCTACCTGTGCAAGAGGTAGCTTTTTTAGTTCACCGTTACGGAGCTTTACTTGCCATAGATGGGGCCCAAGGAGTTGGAAGTGGACCTTTAAATCTTTCGGGATGGGATGTAGATTTTTATGCTTTTTCTGGACATAAACTTTATGCTCCCACTGGTATTGGAGTATTATACGGGAAGAGGGAACTTTTAGAATCTTTGCCACCAGTGGAAGGCGGAGGAGATATGGTGGTTGTATATGATTCAGAATCTTCTCGCTATCAAGAGCCGCCTTTACGCTTCGAAGCCGGGACCCCTCATATCGCAGGAGTGTTAGGATTAGGTGCGGCTATTGATTATTTACAAGCGTTACCTTTTTCTGTGTCAGACCATTTAACAGCGCTTACCCGCTTTTTATATAACCGGTTGCTTACTATACCTGATATTCAAATTGTGGGACCTCAACAAGGAACTCCCCGCGGCTGCTTATGTAGTATCATTATTCCTGGAGTGCAAGCTTCCGATTTAGGTTTTTTGCTAGATGGGAAAGGTATCGCTGTGCGCTCTGGGCATCAATGCTCGCAACCTGCAATGGCACGTTGGGATTTAGGCCATGTTTTACGTGCATCATTGGGGGTATATAATGACCAGCAAGATGTTATTTCATTTGTGGAAGCTTTAGAAGATATTTTACGTTCGTATCGTTAATGATTCCCATTTTAATCCGAATACACGGCATATGTCTCTAGCTTGATTTGGATTGTAAGATTTTGTATCTTGAGTTTTTGTATTCTTGACGTGTCTGTAGAAGACGACTTATTAGGCTATGAATTAGGAAAATATTGTGAGCAAATTACCTGGCGAAGATACGCTTTTAGAAGTGAATATAGATGATATTCGGGTTAGCCCTTTTCAGCCTAGACGCATATTTTTTGAGGAAGATTTAAAAGAGTTAATCCTTTCGATAAAAGCTGTGGGGCTTATTCATCCTCCGGTAGTTAGGGAGATCCGGAATGGAGATAAGGTTTTGTATTATGAGTTGATAGCGGGAGAGCGCCGTTGGCGCGCTTTGCAGTCAGCGGGATACAAAACGATACCAGTTGTTTTGAAGCAAGTATTGGCTGATGATCTTGCAGCGGAGGCTACCTTAATCGAGAATATTCAACGGGTGAATTTAAATCCTTTGGAAATGGCAGAAGCTTTTAGGCGATTGATCGTTGTTTTTGGCCTTACTCAAGATAAGGTAGCCAAAAAAGTTGGGAAGAAGCGTTCAACGGTTGCTAACTATCTACGGTTGTTTTCGCTTTCTAATGAGATTCAAGAGAAGATCAATTCGGGAGAATTGACTTTAGGGCATGCCAAAGTGATTTTGTCGTTAGAAGATGAAAGTCTTCGACAGATTCTCAGTGAAAAAATTATTTCTTCTAAATTAGCTGTTCGTGAGGCAGAAATAGAAGCCAAACGTTTGCTGAAAGGTAAAGAAGACGCTTCTAAAAAGGAAGCTTCCTTACAAAAGACTTCTTGTTTAGTTTCCTATCAAGAACGGTTAGCAACGACTTTTGGGTATCCTGTAACGGTAAAGCCTCAAGGGAAACGCATATGTGTATCGTTCTTTGTAGAAGGAGAGGAAGCTCTGGAATCCCTGGAAAAGGCCTTAACAGCAGGTTCTTTTGAAGTTACAGTGTAGGATGATCTTTAGGATTCTGGAAAAGCTCTTCAGTTATTAGGGGAGTGCGTAGATCTCGGCGATGCTCGGGGAATTCTGGTAACTGTGAGTGAAGCAGCATTCGTGTGTACGGATGCTGTGGATGGCAAAATATTTGTTCTGTAGGACCGCTTTCTACGAGTTGCCCTTTATACATGATAATCAGTTCTGAGCAAAATGATCGGACGACGGCAAGGTCGTGCGAAATGAACAAATAAGTAAGTTGCGCTTGTTGTTGTAGCGAGGTTAGCGTATTAAGAATCTGAGCTTGCATGGAGAGATCTAAAGCGGAGACAACTTCATCACAAATGATAAGCTGAGGGGCGCCTAATAAAGCTCTAGCGATCGAGATTCGTTGTAACTGTCCTCCAGACAGTTGATGAGGGTAAGCATAGAGATAGTCTGTAGAAATACCAACCAAAGACAAGGCTCTTTCCACTGTAGCTCCCAAATCGGTTTTAGCGACTAAACGATGATAGAGTAGAGAATGGCTTAGGGTGTCAAAAATTGTTTTGCGTGGATTTAAAGACGAACGGGGATTTTGAAACACCATACGTACTTGTGAGCTCAAGTATTGACGGCCTTGCTTACTATGTAGTGGAACTGCTTTATCATTGAGAGTAAGATGTCCAGAGGTCAATGGGATAAGCCCTGCTAACCCTAAAGCTAAAGTGGTTTTCCCTGAACCAGATTCTCCTATAAGACCAACAATCTTATGTTTTGGAATGGTGAAAGAAACATTATTCAAAGGTGTTGTAGCGATCTTTTTTTGCTGAAACCAGAAAGACCTTTTGTAGTAATGCTTCGTTAATCGGCTTGCTTGGATCAAGGGAGGATTACTCATATAACCAACACCTCACGTGATGATGATCGTTTAAAGATATGGCATGTGGTGATTGCTTGTAGCAGATAGGTAAGGCCTTTTGGCAACGAGGAGAATAACAACAGCCTTTTGGAAGGTTCGTATAATGAGGTGGATGCCCTGAAATAGGAACAAAGGTCTGCTTTTTATATTGTGAAGGGCGGGAAGCTAATAAATCTTTTGTATAAGGGTGAGCAGGTGAATGGAAGATATCTTGTACAGAAGAGTACTCTGCCATGCGGCCTGCGTACAAGACGAAAACATCATCAGCCATTTCTGCAACAACTCCCATGTCATGAGTAATGACCAGTAAGCTCATCCCTGTCTTTTTCTGTAAAGTTTTTAGGAGTTGTAAAATTTGATATTGTACTGAGACATCTAAAGCTGTCGTGGGCTCATCTGCTATCAACAAATCTGGTGAAGTGAGCAAGGTCATGGCAATGGCCATGCGCTGAAGCATTCCTCCAGATAGCTCATGGGGATAGAGTTTAATGCAGCGCTCAGGATCTTGGAAGCCAGTTTCTCGCAATACGGTTACAATTTGTTCATGCGCAACTTTTTTTGTTAAATCTAAATGGGTGCGGATGACTTCGTGAAACTGTTGCTCAATTGTGAATACAGGGTCAAAAGATGCAAGTGGATTTTGAAAAATCATAGCCATCTTTGATCCAAATAACGTCTTTGATAAGAGATTTTTACGATCAAGTAAGTTTTCTTTATGGAGAAAAGCTTCTCCGGAAATAGAAAAATACTCTTCTGGAAGAAGCTGCATAAGGGATTGCGCCGTAATAGACTTTCCTGAACCAGATTCTCCAATGATTGCTAACGTTTGCCCAGGGAAAACATTGAAAGAAAGATCCTCTACAACAGGAAACGACACGGTATTTCTATTAAGAGACACAGAAAGATTCTTGACTTGGAGAAGAGGTTGAGCACTCATGGCTATGGATCTCCTGCTGTTTTCTAGAAAGGTCCCTGTAGAGTGAAAGATCGCAGAAAGCCAAAAAGTTTCGGCCCCCTAGAGCATTCTAGATTGCAATTATATATACGGAGGGAATATATTACGAGGGGCATTTTCTCGAGGATAATGAAAAAGGCTCTTATGCAGGTTCTAGCAAGTTTATTTGGTCGATCTCCTTTTTCTCCATTACAAGCGCATGTAGAGCTAGTTTCTGCGAGTATTGAGGTCCTTTTCCCTCTCTTTAGCGCTATTAAAGAGGGTGATTATCAAAGAGTTGAGGCTCTGGCCCAACTAGTTTCTTCAAAAGAACGCCAAGCAGATGGCGTAAAAAATGACATAAGAAGTCATCTAGCTTCAGGAGTATTTATTCCTGTATCGCGATTGGCGATGTTGGAGATTATTTCAACGCAAGATTCCGTGGCGGATTGTGCAGAAGATATCGCAATTTTGTTGACAGTGAAAGAGCTGCGGTTTTATCCAGAATTTGAAGAGATATTCTTCCAGTTTCTGCAAAAAACGGTGCAATCTTTCGAGGTTGTTGCGAAGGCCATACGAGAAATGGATCTTCTTTTGGAATCTTCTTTCGGGGGATGTCGAGCTGAGAAAACTCGCGTTCTAGTGAATGAGGTATCTAATCTTGAACATGAGTGCGATTTATTGCAGCGGGAATTAATGAAGATATTATTCTCTGAAAATTTTTCCATCGAAACAAAAGATTTTGTTCTTTGGACACAAATTATTAAGAGGCTATCGGGAATATCTAATAATTCCGAGAAACTAGCTTATCGAGTGGGTATGACTCTAGAAGAGAAATAGGCATGTGGTGGCTGCTGGTTTGTGTGGTTATAGGCGGATTCTACACTGCTTGGAACATAGGCGCTAATGATGTAGCGAATGCTGTGGGGCCAAGTGTAGGGGCTGGCGTGTTGACTTTGCGACAGGCTGTTCTCATTGCTGCGGTTTTTGAATTCCTTGGAGCTGTGGTATTAGGGGATCGAGTTATCGGTACCATTGAAAGTGGTTTAGTGGCGCCGGCCGATCATGTTCTGTCTTCCCAAGATTATGTCTTTGGAATGACAGCAGCTCTTTTTGCTACTGGTGTTTGGTTACAGATAGCATCTTTTTTTGGGTGGCCAGTATCAACAACCCATGCTATTGTGGGAGGCGTTTTAGGCTTTGGAATCATCCTTAAAGAGGATGCTGTTATCTATTGGGATTCCTGTGCTCGAATATTTGTCAGCTGGTTAGCCTCTCCTATTATTGGGGGATATTTCGCTTTTCTTATTTTCTCTTTTATTCGAAAAGCCATTCTTTATAAAAGAGATCCAGTTTCTGCCATGGTGCGTATAGCTCCGTTTCTATCTGCTATTATTATTTTTGCTTTAGGTTTGATCCTTATCCTTAGTGGAGCAGTGGCTCGTGTAGTGGCTTTTCCTGTAGCTTTCCGCGTTGTTTGTGGATTAGTTGTTTTCGCTTTTGCCTTTACGATTTGGGGAGTGCACTTTTTTAAACTGGCCGTTCTCCCTCAAAAAGTGGGGCCAGGAACATTGTTAGATCGACTGTTATCCAAAAGTACAGATTATGGACGACAGTACCTTGTTGTTGAGCGTATTTTTGCTTACTTACAAATAGTCATTGCGTGCTTTATGTCTTTTGCCCACGGGTCTAATGATGTTGCCAATGCTATAGCTCCTGTTGCTGGTATTTATCGGGCTCTATATCCGCAAAGTTACTCTCCGAAAGTTCTCTTTATATTCATGTCTCTAGGGGGCTTAGGTTTAGTCTTTGGATTGGCAACATGGGGTTGGCGTGTAATTGATACTATTGGGAAAAAAATCACAGAGCTTACGCCATCGAGAGGGTTCTCTGTAGGAATGAGCTCGGCTATCACTATTGCAGCAGCATCTGCTTTTGGATTCCCTATATCAACTACACATGTTGTTGTGGGTGCCGTATTGGGGGTAGGGTTAGCAAGAGGGCTGCAAGCTATCAATCTACGGATTATTAAAGACATTGTACTCTCGTGGTTTGTTACAGTGCCCGCAGGAGCAGCTCTTTCCATCATGTTTTTTTTGTTATTACGCGCAGTATTTTGTTAAGCGCAGATCCTTATATTCAGGATCAAGAAGTTTTTGTCTGAACAATTCTTCTTATTTAGCTTTGATAAAGGCTTGAGTTTTCTGTTGTTTAGGCGCTATAAGAAAATTTAGGTTAAGGATCGGATAAGCATGGATAAACTATCAATAAAAGACCTTTCCCCAGAAGGGAAAAAGGTACTAGTTCGTGTAGATTTTAATGTTCCTATTAAGGACGGAAAAATTTTAGATGATGTCCGTATTCGTAGTGCTATGCCTACGATCAATTACCTATTGAAGAGAGATGCTGCGATCATTTTAGTCAGTCATTTAGGGCGTCCTAAGGGAGATATGTTCGAAGAAGCGTATTCGTTAGCTCCTATTGTGCCTGTATTAGAAGGATATTTGGGGCATCATGTGCCTCTATCTCCAGATTGTGTTGGAGAAGTTGCACGGCAGGCTGTTGCGCAGTTGTCTCCTGGAAGAGTGCTTCTTCTTGAAAATGTACGTTTTCATAGAGGGGAAGAGCATCCTGAGGAGGATCCTAGTTTTGCTGTTGAGCTTGCTGCTTACGCCGATTTTTATGTAAATGATGCCTTCGGAACCTCTCATCGGAAGCATGCTTCTGTGTATCGAGTTCCTCAAATGTTCCCCGATCGTGCTGCTGCGGGATTTCTAATGGAAAAAGAGCTTGAATTTTTGGGACAGCATTTATTAGTGGAGCCTAAGCGTCCCTTTACGGCCATCCTAGGTGGTGCTAAGGTATCTTCAAAAATAGGGGTAATCGAAGCTTTACTCTCGAGAGTTGATAATTTAGTGTTAGCTGGAGGTATGGGGTATACTTTTCTAAAAGCTATGAATCAGCAAGTTGGGAATTCATTGGTGGAAGAGACAGGCATTCCTTTAGCGAAAAGGGTTTTGGAAAAAGCTCGGACACAAGGGGTTAAGATTTATCTTCCGGTAGATGCCAAAGTTGCAAGACGTTGCGAAACTGGGGAAGATTGGCAAGAGTTGTCAATACAGGAGGGGATTCCTGAGGGTTTCTCTGGTTTCGATATTGGGTCTAAGACGATAGCTCTATTTTCTGAGGTGATCCAAGATTCCGCAACGGTATTTTGGAATGGCCCTGTTGGGGTTTATGAAGTTCCTCCTTTCGATCAAGGATCAAAAGCCATCGCTCAGTGTCTTGCAAGTCATTCTTCTGCAGTGACGGTTGTTGGTGGGGGTGATGCCGCTGCCGTAGTTGCTTTAGCAGGATGTACCTCGCAGATTTCCCATGTATCCACAGGAGGAGGAGCTTCTTTGGAATTCTTAGAGAAGGGCTATCTTCCAGGGACAGAAATTCTCTCCCCTGCTCGCAGTTAAATATACTTTATTGATTCTCATCTGGTTAAAAAAAAAGCCCTGTTAGTCAGGGCTTTTTTTTGCTTAGTTATATCCGTTTATTAATAGCCTTATGTAAAAAACACAGTCTTCTTAAGACCTCTTCTTTTAATTAATTAAAAGAAATTTATAAGCTTATTTAATAAAAACAATTGTTTTTCTTAAAAAGAAGTTTTTAAAATTTAATAAAACAGTTGATTAAAAGTTATTGTTGACGGAGGATCTATGGGTATTCGACCTACTGGTGGGAATAACGGATATCAGTCCCTTCCAATTTCTGGAGACAGTGACAGTGATAGCGTGAGTAATGTCAGCAGTGCTGGATCTCTTGGAAGTCATAGTATTTCTTCCCAAGGAAGATCTAAAGGCATATGTGCGCGAATAGCTGATGTATTTAGAAATTGTTTCTCTCGTAATAGTAAAACTGCCTCCCCATCATCTAGTAGGTCTATTACCCAAGCGGATATTCATCACCCAACTCTTTCTGGACAGGGAACCCAAGCAATTCTCTCTACCGGAGATGCAAAAGTGGACAGTGCAGTTATTCATGGAGATTTGCGTGCACAGAATACACGGACAGTAGCTACCCATATTCAGAGTAAATTAAAATCCATGGAGAAACAGTCATCTGGCAACTATAAAGCAGGGGCGTATGATGCAGTAAGATATGCCTTGTTTACCCCAGGTGGGACCTCTGTGAATAGCCAGCAAGCTCACCAGATTTGTACTCGTGGTAGAGACTTGTGGCAACAGTCAGTAGACGATCTTGGGGAGCATGAAAATACTGATGGACTTATGATGCTTTCTTGCCTCTGTTTAGGAGGGAGACAGGTGCCTACAGGTCAGTTAAGAGAGTTTATGGAAGGGGTTAGAGATACCTTTACCGATGAAGGAGAGTCTGTTGATCCGACGACAGATGATATTCTTGACTTAGCAGCCCAAATCGATGCTGCAGAACTTTCTAAACCAGGTAGTAAGAACGATATCTTAGCTTACTTAGGGAATTGTGGGAAAGCCACTTTAGATAATAGCCAAGTGAGTAATCTTGTTTTAGATAGTCAAGAAGAGACCAGTCCTCAACAAGTTCGAGACAATTCCCAAGAGATCCAACGATTATTGGATTATGCGCAACAAACAGATCCCGTTTTGTTTTTACAAACAGTAACAGCGCTAACCTCCGATATATTCTTCGAAGGCGGAGAGAGTGTAGGAGATCCTTTCGATTACTAAGGGGAAGAAGTAGTGAATAGTGTAGGTCCTATTGGGGGCAATTTTAGACCTGAAGAAACGAATGATCCTCAAAACGATGAGCGGATTGATGTGCCTGATGTTGACGAGGGGGAGCTAGAAGAGCGTGTTTCTGATCACGCAGAATCTGTGATTGCAGAAAATTCGGAAACACTGCTTCGTACCACTTCTTCGGAAGGAGCAAGTGAAAGTCTTCAGCAACATATCAGTTTGGAAGAATCTCCACGTCAACGCGGTTTTTTAGGAAGAATTCGTGAGGCTGTTGCTTCTATTTGGAAGCGGCGTATTTCGCGGCGTAGTGGGAGTTATGATCTGAGAAAAGCGGAAGAGCAGCAGGGAATTGAGCAGATGCTGCATCATTCTAAAATGCCTTCTTTAACTAAGCCTTATCACCATTGCCGTGAGTTTAGTGATTCGTGCTTAAATGCAGTCAGGAGATTTTTTGCTAAAATTTTTCATGCTTTACGAGACGCCTATGCTCGTAATTGTACACGTTCTGGCTTAAATTTTTGTGGGGCTAGAGAAGATTCTATAGAAGTGCTTGCTGCGACTGGGCTACTTTTGCGTATGGCAACGCTACATTCTTTTGAACAAGTGGGCGGAGATTATGAAGAGCGATTGGAAAATAATGATGCTCCAGTGATCGATGAAGGAAGAACGCTTATTGATGATACAGAAGAGCACATTGAAGCCATATTGAGTAGCAGAACGCAATGGTCTAGAGAGACTATGCTAGGTTTTTCTCGTGGGCTAGTTAAACTGTGCGCAACTCCGTATTACGCGAATCCTTTTTCATGTTTGAAGTCTATTACAGCTTTGGAGAAAAAGGACCCTTCCGCGGACTACACCCAGGCTTTGGTATTGGCTAGCGAAATTGATCGATTAGCGGAACAGGCTCCTCAAGCAGCAAAGTATGTTTTAGATGCTCTTCGGGTTCGGACTTCAGAATTATTAGGGGAACTCATTACTATTGATCTACTCCCTCCTTTAGGAAGAGTGGGGAGAGGAGGAGTGTTTTTCCCTGTGAACGATCAGCTGGTTGTTCAGATCGTTAATGCGAATATAAGACGTTTGTATTCTACATTTGCACAAGATCATCAGGCTTATCTACGTATGATAGATGGGTTAGTTCAGAATTTCTTCTTCATTCCTAGTGAAGAAGATCCCTCTTCAGTTGGGAACATCTAGGCATTTTCTGATGGGATGGGATAAATAACGTGAAATAATACTTATTATGTGAAGAATAGGCGAAAAGACCTAACCGCGTATGCTATTAGATTCTCGTTTTCCCACAGATTACTATTTACGTATCCTGGAATTAGCCATTCGGGATTCTTCTTGTAAACTAGTGTATAATCGTCGCATTCGAATGTTAGAGACTTTGCCTCTTGATCAAAAGCTTTCAGCTGATCAAGAAGAAGAATCGAGCATTTTACGAGAAGTGATCAGCGAGCTTCTTGTGCATTCAGGGGAGAGCTACGCGATTTCTGCACGACTTCTTGCAGTTATCGATATTTATTTGAAACAAGAGCAACCATCGAACTCCCTTTTTGCGAGGATATTTCGAAAAAAAGAAAGAGTAAGAAAACGACAGATCATTGATAAGTTACTTTTGTTGAAAAGTATCCTATTCTTTGAACGGCAACGCCCTGTGAAAAAAGTTGCGTCCGTTGCTGATTCTATCCTACGCAAGTCTAAAGGCAATTTCTCTTCTTGGGAAGATTTTACCCACGATGTCCAGTCTCAAAAATCTGGTACAGAAGAAGAGGTGCCAGATTCATTACGGGGGAGGGTAGAAGAGGATGCTGCTTCGCAAATGATTGTGGAAGTATTACTCTCTTTCTTAGACAACCAAGATATGTATCTTTCTGTAAGCTTTGAAATTCTTCGAAATTTTTTAGAAGAAAAAGTTTTATCTAAGCGGAGCTTATCACCGCGGAGTCATGATGCGGTTAAGAAGATGAAGGATTTATATTTGGTAAGTCCCGAAGATTTTCAAACTTTTGTAGGGGGAGTGATCACCGAATCTCTTTTTCAAGAGGAAGACCAACTTGTTGTGGGATGTGTCATTTTCTCTCAAGAAGGACAAGAACTCTTTGATTCTTGGAAAGGTATCACGAAGAAATATCCTCATGATATGCTATATACACAAGCATTTTTAGCAGAAGTGGTATTACACGTTGTACAGCACCATATTCATCTAAATGCAAAAGTTAAGCCGACATCACCAGAACAGGTGGGTAGTCTATACAGTATTCGAGACCATAGCCCACGAGCTTGGGCAAGAATGATGCGGGTATTACTGATGCGTTGGTTGCTTGATTATCATTTCGATGTGTATGCACATCTTAAAGAAGAGATTCTTCGCTGTCCCCCTCGACCTCCTTTTTGGCAAATGATTCCTTCAGAATCAGGGGATGGGACTTTCCATAGAGAGGCTCGTTAGTCTGTTTAAGAATTTAAGAAAGAACAAATAGGACAAGCATCTATTTTGTGATGTAGGGCCGGACAATACTCTCTTGCATAGTAGATAAGTTGTAGATGTAATTTCGGTGAATTCGTCTTCCCAAAGAATGCGACTAAATCTTTCTCTGCTGCAGAAGGGCTACGTTTTGTAGAAAGTTTCCAACGATGAGCTAGGCGAAGAATATGCGTATCTACAGGGAAAGTATTCTCTCCATAGTAGATGCTTAAAAAAACTGAGGCGGTTTTTCTTCCTACTCCGGGAAGCTTGGTCAGCTCCGAAAGGGAGCGAGGAGGCTCCTGAGCATAACGCTCTACAAGAATACAAGACAGTTCATGGATGTAAACGGATTTGCGTTCTCCCAATCCACAAGGAGCAATGAGCGAATATATTTCAGAAAGAGGAAGTTTACTCATGGATTGCGCATCAGGAGCTTTAGCAAAGAGAGCCGGTATAACAGTATTGACAACTTTGTCCGTGGAGTTCCCAGATAAAAGAATGGCGATAAGAAGCTGGAAAGGAGAATGCCATCCTTTTAAAGAAGGTTCAGGATTGGGGAACAGTTGGTTCAAGGTGTTTAAGATAAATGCTCGCTTGGATGGTACGCGTAGCTTGTTCATCCGGCTATTTCCCTATACAAAATTTACTGAAAATTTCTCCTAAAACATTTTCAGTGACTTCAGATCCAGATAGATTCCCTATAGAATGTAAAGCTTGTCTGAGATCTAATGCAAGGCATTCATTAGGGAGATGTTCTTGGAATCCTGTTAACGCATCTGTTAAGCATGTATGAACAGCATGCAGCAAGCTGTGATGCCTTGCAGAAACTAAAAAGACTTTAGAAGATTTTCCTAATTGTGTGGTGTGGAGCCATTTGTTTAATGCTTGTCGCAATTCCGAAAACCCTTTTCCAGTTTTAGCAGATACAAAAATTTGCTGAAAAGGGACCTCTAGTTGAGGGGGAGATGCAACATCGCATTTATTCCAAAGTAAAATAGTCGGCTTTTGGTATAGGATGGCAGGAAATTCTGGAACAGGTTGAGAGGCATCCATAACCCAGAGGATGCCCTCTGCTTGACTCATGGCCTGCCGAGCGCGTTCTATTCCTTCTTTTTCAACAATGTTTTCGGTTTCTCGAATACCTGCAGAATCAATCAGACGAAGATTCTTCCCTTGCAAAACCCAGTTTTCTTCTAAAATATCGCGAGTTGTTCCTGGTATGTCGGTAACAATTGCTCGATTTTTTTGAGTAAGAGCATTGAGTATAGAAGATTTCCCTGCATTGGGAAGCCCTGCTAAAACAATGCTTGTCCCTTGAGCAAGACGTTGTCCCTCATCAAAGCTAGAAAGAAGCTCTTGTGTGATAGTGAGAGCTTCTGTGATTTTTTGCACAGGAAGGGAACGTTCCGTTTCTATATCTTCTTCAGGGAAGTCTGCTAAAACTTCTATGTAGGCTAAAGCTTCTATGATTAAGGAGGAAATCGAGGAAATGGCTTGTGAGGTATGCCCTTGAAATTGATTTTGGGCAATATGAAAAGCATCAATATTTTCAGCTGAAATGAGCTGTTGTATAGCCTCTGCTTGAATTAGGTCGATTTTCCCATTCAAAAAAGCTCGTTGTGAAAATTCTCCGGGAAGTGCTGCGCGAGCCCCTTCCGCCAACAAGGCATTCAAAATTTGAGAGCAAGCGAAGTATCCTCCATGGCATTGGAATTCTACAATGTCTTCACCTGTAAAAGAACGGGGGGTTCGCATAATCAACACTAAAGCTTGATCAATACAAACTTCATTATGAACTACAGTGCCAAGGTGGGCTGTATGCGAGGCATAGCCTGCAATATTGCCAGAAAAAATACGATTAGAAATAGAAATAGCGTCAGGGCCAGAGACGCGCACAATGGCGACACTCCCTTCTCCCGGAGGAGTTGCAATGGCAGCGATTGTATCATTTTGAAGCATAAGTAGGCGCCTTTAGGCTAAACAAAGTGCTGAAAAGGAGACTATTATACTTTTGGAGGAACTTTCTAAGCAAGAAAGGTAGATTAGGGAGAGTACGAGGTCTAGTTTGCTCCTTTGTTATTATAAATTTTTGAAATAGAATATTTGGTAAATCGAGCGATGTTAGGCTGAAGGGATTTTTGAGAAAGGGGAACTTCTTTATAGTTCCTTGTGTTTCGCATGTAGCAGACCTTCGCGAGAAGAGCAAAGTATCCCCGCTAGGGTAGGAGAGAAACATGGAATCGCAAGAATTTTTATATGTGAATCGCGAAACAGGTGCTGTGGAAAAAGAGCCAGTCTGTTGTTCTTTTGCGATTAAGTTTTTTCTTGAAACCCGATTAGGGAGGGGGGTGTATTCTTTTTTATGTAAGAATAGCTTGTTTTCTCGAATCGTGGGCAGGTTTCAACGACTGCGAATGACAAGGCGCTTTATTAGGCCTTTTGTTGAAAAATATCGTATTTGCGAAGACGAGGCATTACGTCCCCTTTGTGATTTCACATCTTTTAACGATTTTTTTATACGGAAACTTAAGCCAGAAGCTCGGCCTATTTGTGGAGGGAGTGAAATATGTGTCACTCCTGCGGACGGTGCCTATCTGGTGTTTCCTTCTATAAAGGATGTTTCTTTGTTTTCTGTTAAAAACCAACTTTTTTCTTTGAACTCTTTGTTAGAAGATCAGCAATTAGCTTCCGAATATGCAGAAGGAAGTATGGCTATTGCTAGGTTGGCACCTTTTGATTACCACCGATTTCATTTTCCAGTGGAAGGTATTGCAGGTACCCCCAGACTGATTAATGGGTATCTCTTTTCCGTTCACCCGCTGATGCTTAAAAGGAATTTAAAAGTGTTCGCCGAAAATAAGCGGGAGATAACCGTTATAGAGTCTAAGGAGTTTGGCAAAGTTGTCTATATAGAAATAGGGGCTTTAAATGTCGGCTCCATCCATCAAACTTTTGCTCCTGGTAGCTATGTAGGGAAGGGAGCAGAAAAAGGTTTCTTTGCTTTTGGGGGATCGACAGTTGTGTTGTTGTTTGAGCCTCAGCGTATTATTTTTGATGCGGACTTGGTGCACCATTCTGCCCAAGGCTTAGAAACTCGATGTCGAATGGGACAATCTTTAGGAAAACGTTTCTCTTCATAAAAATAAAGACTTAAAACGTTTTTTTTGATATTGCAAGAGAGAGAAAACTCAGAAGTTGCGCATTATGTGGCTAATCGTAGCGTGGACACTCTTGGCTTGCTTAGCGATGGCTTTAATCTTTAAAGCTTATAGGCATGTCGTCTGCTTTCGCGACTACGTGAACCAGGTGATGCGAGACGTGCGGTTGAGTATGGATTTAAAGGAGTGGGCGGTTGCGGAACAGCGCCTGGTTCCTATTCTGAAAAAGCGTCACTATCGACGTAAATATTTGTTTGAGTATATCCGAATTCTTCGTGAGCAAGAGCGTTTTGAGGAGGCTGAAAAGCTTCTCGGAGAGGCCAAAAAGTTGAAGTTAGTTGGCCCTCAGTTTTTCTTAGAAGTTGCTCATAAGGCTTTTCGTCATGGTGCTTACAAAGAAGCTGCACGTGCTTTTTCGCTTCTTCCTTCAGAATTATTAGAAGAGCGTGAAGTAGCACGTTATACGATTTCTCTTGTATATCTTGGGGAAGTAGATTGTGCTTATCGGATCGTTGAACCTTGGATAGGTCCATTAGCTCACCAAGAAATCTTGATCAGCGTCGGACATATCTACTTCGTTACGAAGCATTATGCGAATGCTATAGATTTTTATCGGCGAGCGCGGGCTTTGGGATCTTGTTCCATTGATGTTTTGTATAACTTAGCACATTCTTTGCGCATTTGTGGACAGTATGTTGACGCGGGGATGCTATTTAGGGAGCTTTTAGGGGATCCTGTTTACAAAGACGAAGCTATGTTCAATGTGGGCTTATGTGAACAGAAGTTAGGGAACTCGAAAAAAGCCTTATTGATCTACCAAAATAGTGAATTATGGGTTCGTGGCGATGCTTTGATGATGCGCTATGCAGCTTTAGCTGCTGCAGATCAGCAGGATTATCAGCTTGCAGAGCATTGCTGGACATTAGCTTTCCGTTGTCAAAGTTACGCTGATGATTGGAATTGCTGTGTGCATTATGGTTTAGCGTTATGCCATTTGAAAAAATATACTGAAGCAGAAAAAGTCTATTTACGGGTAATCCAAAAGACCCCAGACTGTCTTGTTGCTTATAAAGCTCTGGCTTGGTTAGCAGGTGTTGGGCATGCAACAGTGATTACTGCTCGAGAAGGGATAGCCTATGCTAAAAGGGCGCTACAAATTAAACGTTCTCCAGAAGTGCTAGAGTTATTAAGTGCTTGTGAAGCCAGGGAAGGAAATTTCGATGTGGCTTATGATATTCAGGTAATTTTAGCCGAACGGGATAAAACTGTAGAAGAACGTGAGCGCCGATCGCAAATTCTAAAAAATTTACGCCAGAAACTTCCTATTGATCAGCAACATATAGTAGAGGTTTCTTTACTGTTGGCAGCATAGTAATTTTCTCTCTTATAAGTGAGCCCGGCATAAGGGTTTAGCTCTCGTATTGTACGAGTGCTTTTTGTTTTCTTTTTCTCGAGGAAAGTCTAGAATGTGCCTGAATGCACGGATTTCTTTTCTCTCGAGTAGGCTTTCCTAAAGAGATTTTGTGTATAAAAAGATAATTATCAAAAAGAAATAAAAGAGCTCCGTTCTTGTTGTACAGGCGCACCTAAGTAAGAATTCGAGTTTTTCAAAAGCATGTGTTGAACATATGATGGATTTCCTTAAGCGTTTTTTCGGATCTTCCCAAGAGAGAATATTAAAACGATTCCAGAAGTTGGTTGAAGAGGTTAATGCTTGCGATGAGAAATTTTCGTCTTTATCTGACGATGAGCTCCGCGAAAAAACTCCTCAATTGAAGAGAAGGTATCAAGAAGGGGAGTCTTTGGATAAACTCCTTCCCGAAGCATATGGTATTGTAAAGAATGTGTGTCGTCGCTTGGCAGGAACCCCAGTGGAGGTTTCTGGATACCACCAGCAGTGGGATATGGTTCCCTATGACGTGCAAATTCTTGGTGGTATTGCCATGCATAAAGGCTTTATTACCGAGATGCAAACAGGAGAAGGAAAAACCTTAACTGCGGTTATGCCGCTTTATTTAAACGCGTTAACAGGGAAACCGGTTCATCTCGTCACGGTAAATGATTATTTAGCTCAGCGGGATTGTGAATGGGTAGGTTCGGTTTTGCGTTGGCTGGGCTTAACAACAGGCGTTTTAGTCTCGGGGATTCCTCCAGAAAGACGTAAAGCGATCTATCAGTGTGACGTAGTTTATGGAACTGCTTCGGAATTTGGATTTGATTATCTCCGGGATAATTCGATCGCGACAAGAAAAGAAGAGCAGGTTGGTCGTGGGTTCTATTTCGCTATCATTGACGAAGTAGATTCTGTACTAATTGACGAGGCAAGAACACCGCTGATTATTTCTGGTCCGGGAGAAAAACATAATCCTGTTTATTTTGAATTAAAAGACAAGGTTGCTGAGTTAGTACATTTCCAAAGAGAGATGTGTAACCATATTGCTGCTGAAGCAAGAAAAACCTTAGATCCATTTTTAGGGATGGATGTGCTTCCTAAAGATAGAAAAATTATGGAAGGCATCTCGGAGGCTTGTCGGGCTTTATGGTTGGTAAGTAAGGGGATGCCTCTTAACAGAGTTTTACGGCGTGTGCGGGAGCACCCTGACCTTCGTGCTATGGTTGATAAATGGGATGTTTTTTATCATGCAGAACAAAACAAAGAGGAATGTTTAGAGAGACTTTCCTCCCTATATATCGTTGTTGATGAACATAATAATGATTTCGAGTTAACAGACAAAGGAATGCAGCAGTGGATCGAGAAGATCGGTGGAGCTGCAGAAGACTTTGTTATGATGGATATGGGGCATGAATATGCCTTGATCGAAGAGGATACTACTCTTTCCCCTGAAGATAAGTTGAATCGCAAAATCGCTGTTTCTGAAAAAGATACGCAAAGAAAAGCAAGAGCTCATGGATTGCGTCAGCTGTTGCGCGCCCATTTATTAATGGAAAGGGATATTGATTATATCGTTCGTGATGATCAGATTGTGATCATTGATGAGCATACAGGCCGTCCTCAAGCAGGCCGTCGTTTTTCAGAAGGTTTACATCAGGCTATTGAAGCAAAAGAACATGTAACGATTCGTAAGGAATCGCAAACTTTTGCTACAGTGACATTGCAAAACTTCTTCAGATTGTATGAGAAACTCGCAGGAATGACTGGGACTGCTATTACAGAGTCTCGGGAATTTAAAGAAATCTATAATCTGTATGTTTTACAAGTCCCGACATTTAAGCCTTGCTTGCGTATCGACCATAACGATGCCTTTTATATGACGGAACGAGAGAAATACCAGGCTATTGTTGCTGAAATCATTTCCGCACATCGTTCAGGAAAACCGATTCTGATCGGGACGGAGTCAGTAGAAGTTTCAGAGAAGCTTTCGCGTATTTTGCGACAAAATCGTATTCATCACACTGTACTCAATGCCAAAAATCATGCTCAAGAAGCTGAAATTATTGCTGGAGCTGGAAAGGTAGGAGCTGTAACGGTTGCTACAAACATGGCTGGTCGAGGAACAGATATTAAGCTGGATAAAGAAGCTGTTGCTGCTGGGGGGCTTTACGTCATAGGCACATCGCGGCATCAGTCTCGGCGTATTGATAGACAGCTACGTGGTCGTTGTGCACGGCTTGGAGATCCAGGTGCGGCTAAGTTCTTCCTTTCTTTTGAAGATCGACTTATGCGGCTTTTTGCATCTCCTAAGCTCAATACATTGATTCGACATTTTCGCCCTCCTGAGGGAGAGGCCATGTCGGATCCTATGTTTGACCGATTGATTGAAACTGCACAAAAAAGGGTAGAAGGCCGCAACTATACGATACGTAAACATACTTTAGAGTATGACGATGTGATGAATAAACAGCGGCAAACGATTTATGCGTTTCGGAATGATGTTCTGCATGCAGATGATTTGTTCATTGTTGCACGAGAACAAATCGAGCATGTATCGCTGGCTTTGGCGTTTCTAATTTTAAAAGATGCTCGTGCGGACCACTGCTCTTTACCCAAGGTTGAAGAGTGGCTGAGTTATTCATTCCCTGTAAAGCTCGATGATCAGGAAATTCGTCGTCTAGGAAATGTGGATGCCGTTGCTGATTATATAGGGGGCTTATTGATAGAGGCTTTTGATGCTAAATTCTCCTCTATGCTCACTGAGTTTACGGAAATTATTGGATCAGCGTCTGGTGCTCAGGGGGTTTGCAATGATATTCTTCGTTCAGTGATCATTTCGCATATTGATGAAGAGTGGAAAGTGCATCTCATGGATATGGATTTGCTGCGTTCCGAAGTAGGGTTGCGTTCTGTTGGACAAAAAGATCCTTTGATCGAGTTTAAGAACGAGTCCTTCCTTTTATTTGAAGGGTTAATTCGGGATATTCGTATTGCGATAGTGAAACATTTATTCGCTCTGGAGTTATCCTTAACACGAAGCGACAGACCTGATAATGCTATTCCAACTGTTGCGACGGCTTTTCATAATCACGATAATTTTCGCCCTATGGAGCTAACAATTATCGGAGAAGAGGAAAATTAGCCTTTTAGGCAATCTCTCTTATTGGGAGATTGCCTTTTCTGTATTGGAGAGAATGCTAAAATTAGAAAGCATTAAGGTTTTGTGGTTATATAAAAGTAGCCCATTCAGACCAGGCTTCTCCGTCATGGTGGCGAATCCAGAAAGAGCGATGATTGTCACTGATTAAAAATTGTACCCGATGCGCCCTGTTCAAGGTAGTCATGCAAATGATGATATTGTCTAAATTGGCGTTTTGTGCAGGAAAGTCTTTAGGAGCATTGAGCAGTTTCTCCACATTTGTAGTAATTAGCAAATCTGGATGAAGAAGTGTATTACAGTCGTATTCGGCTGTAGTAATTTTTTTGGGAGGAATATTAAACCAGCCTTCCCAACAGCCTCGATAATAGCTACGAGTATAGGCATAGTTACAATCACTAATGTAGAATTGACGAGTAACGCCATTCAATACTGATTCCCCTAGTACAATGAGCAAGTCGCCATTTTCTCGATCATCTTCCTCTATATATACCCCCGTTTCATGATAGGCATCTAAAGGTTTTGTTTTATCTGACTCACAGATGAGACAATCTAGCTCTTGTTTATCATCAGATTGGGATTCATCGTATAGTTCGTAGTGCATAGGGATTAAAATCTCCAAGAAATAACTATTTTATTTTTTATTATTTCTAATAAAAGATTTTTATTTTTTTACAAATTAATTTGATTTTCTCGCAGGTTTTGCTTTGTATTCTAAATCAAAAGGTATTCCATATAAATTAAAAGCTGCTTTTAGAGTATTTTTTAAATACAGTTCGTAAGGCTTGGTGAGCAGCGTATTGGAATTAATAAAGAGCAAGAAGGAGAATGGCGTTACCGTTTTGTGAATCGCATAGTAAATGCGTAGACGTTTACCATTAATCACTTGAGGGTGATGTCTTTGCATAGCACCCGCTAGCACCTTATTAACTAGGGAAGTCGATAGTTTTGTCGTTGCAATGGTGTAGACATCATCTACAGCAGAGAAGATTTGTGAAAGGTTACGGCGCTGTTTTGCTGAAATACAAAGTATTCGAGCTTGGCCTATATAGGGATCCATTTTTCGCAAATCCTGGACGTAGTGTTCCATCCGAACCCCAAACATTAGGTCCCATTTATTAACGAGAATAACATGAGGTTTTTTATATCTCGCAATCAGGGATAAAATGCGTTTATCTTGATAAGAGAGTTGCTGCGTAGCATCTATCACTAATAGGCAAATATCTGCTCGGGAAATCGCCTTCTCTGTTCGTGAGGAGGACATCCATTCTACAGAATTTTTAATGCTCTTGGCTTTTCGTAGTCCCGCAGTATCTATGAAGACGTATTCTTTATCGTTATACGTATAGGAGACATCTACATTGTCTCGTGTAGTTCCAGGAGAGTTATCTGTTATACAGCGCTCTTCTTTAAGAAGCGCATTAACAATGGAGGATTTTCCAACATTGGGATGTCCAATGAGAGCCACTTTCAGTGGACGATTTGAGATAGATGGTGTTGTTGTTTGTGCAACAAGTTCTTCCAAGAAAGAAGCTTCTTCTTGAGATAAAGATTCATTTTCAAAAAGAGTTTCATCTGCGAAAGTATGTAGGGCTACAGAAGATTCCTTAGAGGAGAACTCTTCTTCTTGTGTATTTTCTTGTTCTTCTGCAGATGGAAGAGGAATTTCCGCTACCTGACGAATGCGTTCTAACAGCACATCAATATGCTTGTCGTGGCTAGCGGATGTAGCAATCATATTAGAGATGCCCAATCCATAGAATTCATGAATGCGCTGGAGGTCCTGTTGAGAATCCGCTTTATTCATGACGAGAATTAATGGTTTTTTTAGAGGAAGAAGACGTTTTGCAAGCTCTTCATCTTGTTTAGTGATCCCACATCGGATATCTACAACAAGCAAAAGAACAGAAGCCTCTTCTGCGGCAGCTAACGCTTGTTTATGAATCTGCTTCTGGAATCGGTCTGTAGACTCTTGGTCTACCCCTCCTGTGTCGATAACATGGACAATAGAATCCCAAGCTCGAATTTCTCCATACAAACGATCTCGCGTAGTTCCTTCTTGAGCATTGACAATCGCTAAAGAACGTTTGCATAAGCGGTTAAAAATAGAAGACTTCCCTACATTTGGTCTTCCTAAAATAGCAATACGCATAAACAGGCTCTATTAATCCAGAATTGAATAATTAGGAAGAAATGATAAGGAGTAAAAAATTAAATCTAAAGAAATAAAATTAACTATTTAAGAGAGCCTTATCGAAAGGAGAGGTTATTTCCAAAAACCTTTATCTTTTAACAGAGATAAAATTTTTTCTTTGTCAGAGCACTCATGTTCTATGGATAAGGCTTCAGCCTCTTTGAGGAGCTCTCCTAGTAACCGACCAGGAGCAATTCCTCTTGCCATTAAGTCTGGTGCAGAAACTAGAGGAGAGCCGGTTTGAATCCTTTCTATGAATGAGGCAAGACGAGTTTTCAAGTGGTGTACTCGAGAAATAAACAACTCCTGCTCATGAGGTGTACGCTGTAGTGACAAGAAGAGCGAAAGGAGTAGGGGGGAGGTTTGTGAAGCAAAAAAATGTGCCCAAAAGATTTTATTATTCTGCTTAGCTCGAAACTGAGGCAAAGCTTCATACCAATCTTCTAGTAACCCAAGCTCTTTGTTGGAGACTTTTAAGCGAGAGAAGGCTGCTATAGCCTCTTCCTGTTTTACTTCCTGGAAGAGAGGGAGTAAAAAAGCGATCTCTGGAATGTGCGGATCCCGAATTCTTTGAGCAAAAGCAATAGTAGAACGTAAAAATCCACTAGGGGAGGCCTTTAACTCTGGGAAGATGATTGGGAGAACCTTAAGCTTAATAAGTAATTGAAGAGACTCATAAGGTGCTTTGCGAAGCATTTTTTTGAGCTCTTGCCAGATTCTTTCTGGGGAGACCGAGGTCGGTAAAGATGGAGCCTCTTTGATAATAGCGATCTCTGTTTTCGGGTCTAAAGAAAAGCCCAATGTCGCGGCAAAGCGAATAGCTCTAAGGATACGGAGCTTATCTTCTAAAAATCTTTGTTTAGGATGTCCAATTGCTCGAACAACTTTTCTTTCTAGGTCAGCCCTTCCCTCTACTAAATCAAAAAGTTTTTCTTCAAAGGGGTCATAGTACATGCCATTGATTGTGAAATCCCTTCGAATGGCATCGTCCTTCATAGAAGCAAAAATCACGCGATTGGGGTGACGACCATCTGCGTAATCTTCATCACTGCGAAAGGTTGCCACTTCGAACAGTTGTCCATTTTCTTTTACAGCAATAATACCGAAAGCAGCTCCAATGGAAAGAGTATCGGGGAAGATAGTAGTCACGATTGTCGGGGAGGCGTTAGTTGCTATATCCACCTCTTCAATGGGGCGGTCCAAGAGCATATCTCGGACACTCCCACCAACAAAATACGCCTGATACCCAGCATTGCGTAATTTTTGAACAATTTTTTTCGCAGTTTCCAAAGTGGACTGGGTCATGCAATTCCTAAAAGTTAAGCAATAGCCTCTGGAGATCTTTGAATAATTACAGGAGATTTGTTTTGCGTAATAGTGTCTTCCTCTATGCGAATAGATTCCACCGTAGGATCAGATGGTATTTCGAACATAAGATCTCGAAGAAGATTCTCTAGAATCATTCCTAAAGCACGGGCTCCTGTCTTTGCTTGCTTCGCTTTTTGCGCTATAGCATAAAGAGCTTCTTTTTCGAAAATTAACTTTACGTTTTCTTCTGCGAATAACTCTGTATATTGCTTAACAATAGCGTTAGCTGGCTCAGTAAGAATTTCAACGAGCTCATCTAGGGTAAGCTCCTCGCAATTGACAATACAGTTAAATCGGCCAATAAATTCTGGGATCATTCCAAATGCGATTAAATCTTCTGTTTCTACTTTTGCGAGAAGACGATCGCGATCAGTGACAGCAAGATCTGTTTCTTCGGAAAATCCTATGGTCGTTCTGCCTAGTCTTTTAGCAATAATTTTATCCAAATTAACGAAAGCTCCTCCCACAATGAAAAGAATATTTTCCGTATTTACACGAATATATTCCTGGTTAGGGTGCTTTCTTCCCCCTTTAGGCGGGATGTTAGCAACGGTGCCTTCTATGATTTTCAAAAGAGCCTGTTGGACTCCTTCTCCAGAAACATCTCGAGTGATAGAAACATTAGCTGTTGTGCGACCAATTTTATCGATCTCATCGATGTAAATAATTCCACGCTCTGCGCGGGCTACATCATAATCCGCTGCTTGCAGGAGGCGTAAGACAATATTTTCTACGTCTTCTCCTACATAACCAGCTTCTGTTAAGGTTGTTGCATCCGCGATCGTAAATGGGACATCCAAAATTTTTGCTAACGTTTTGGCAATCAGAGTCTTCCCTGATCCCGTTGGGCCTAGCAACAATACATTGGATTTCCCATAACTGACCTGCTTATCCTGCATGAGGGCTCGGATCCGCTTATAGTGATTATAGACAGCGACCGAAATCGTTTTTTTGGCACGTTCTTGCCCAACAACATAGGAGTCTATGTGGCGTTTGATCTCTTTAGGAGTTAACACTTTCAGACTTGTCTGAGGTGCTGTTTGAGATGTTGAGACCTCTTGTGCTGCGGGAGTTGGAGTTTTATCCAAAATCCCGGAGCACAGTTTAATACAATAGTCACAAATGTAGACCGATGGACCAGCGATGAGTTTCTCAACATCCTTCTCAGATCGCCCACAAAAAGAACAGATCGCAAGATTTTTTTTTGTCATAATACTTCTCTAAGACACAATGTTCTTATCTTTTGTCTCTTTTGCTGAAGAGACAACCTTGTCGATTAGCCCGTAAGCAATAGCCTCTTCCGCTCCCATAAAGAAGTCTCGCTCTGAGTCTTCAATAATTTTTTCTACTGGCTGACCAGTACATTCAGCTAGAATATTAGAAAGGTGTTTTTTCAATGTTAAAATCTCAGCAGCTTGTAGCTGAATATCTGCAGAGGTTCCAATGATTCCCCCAGAAGGCTGGTGGATCATCATGCGGCTGTGAGGTAAGGCATAACGTTTCCCTTTCGTCCCTGCAGAAAGCAGAAGAGCTCCCATGGAAGCTGCTTGACCGATACAGTAGGTATTTACATCACAACCCAGAAAACGAATGGTATCGTAGATCGCTAACCCTGCTGTGATATACCCTCCTGGGGAATTGATGAAAATTTGGATGTCTTTTGTAGGGTCCTCGGACATCAGAAATAGAAGCTGGGCTATGACCGTATTTGCCAAAGGCTCGGTAATTTCTTGCCCAATCATGACTATACGGTCCTTTAGCAGCCGAGAATAAATATCCATAGCTCGTTCGCCGCGACCCGTGTCTTCAACAACGTATGGTACCAACGTCATATGTGTGCTTCCTCTCAAATCATTTGGTTACAGGTGTGCGTACGTCATATCTACTCTTGACCCATAGAAGGGAGGGATCCCATCTAATTAAAAATACACCTACGCATTAAAATGATGAATTCTATGTTTAAGTGTTTCTTGGGTCAAGCGTTTTCCTGCGATCAAAACTAAGAGGGGACAACCTCTAGATCTTTTTTCTCAGCTGAAATAGCTTCAATTGCTTTATGATAAGTTAATCGATCGCGAGCAGCAAGGACTAACTCTTGGAGCATTTCATTAGAAATATCTTTAGGAGGATGAGCTCCAAAGCGTTCTCTCGAACAAACGTCCATCATACGTTGAAGTTCTTCTCTAGAGATGGATAATTCTTTCTCTGAGAAAACTTTTTGCGTTAAGAACAAAAGCTTCACAGCTTTTCTAGCATCTGCTTTTGCTTCTTCTAGTAAGGTTTGTTTTTGTTCTTCTAGTTCAGAGTCTGAGCAATACTTAACCAACCGGGCATTTAAAAGTTTTTCTCTAGAGAGAATTTCTTCGCGTTCCTGTAACAAACTTTGCGGCAGGTCAAAATCGATGAGCTGAGCTAAAGCATCTTCTGCAGCAGAAAAGCGTTTTTGATGATGCTCTTCCTTAGCCTGGTTTTCTAGCTGTATACGAAGTTTTTTCTTCAAATCTTCTAGAGATTCTGCTTGCAACTGCCGAGCTTTTTCATCATCCATTTCTGGGGACGAAATTTCAATAACAGCGTTGACTGTGAAAGTAAGAAGATCTCCGTTTAAAAAGGATTGAATATCCTCAGAAGCAATCTCTTCTTCCACACGATGGCCTGTGGACACATTTAAAAATCTAGCTTTAAAAGCGTCTGTCATATCCTCTTCGCTAATTTTGAAATATTTGTTTTCAAAAATAGCAACTGGATTTGAGTTAAGATCTCCCTTTTTAGACACATGTAGAGATAAGGAGATGAAGTCGCCTTCTTGAGAAGGTCTTGTAACAGGGGTTTTTGTTGCAAAAAAGTAAGCAACATTTTTTAAGCCATTCTCTAAATCTTCGTCGGAGATTTCTTTTACAGGCTCTGGGTCTGAAAGATTCAATTGTTCCCATGGAAGAGATGGAATAACTGGGAACGCTTCGTATAGGAAAGAAACAACGCCCCCGTCCGCAGCATTACAAGAGTCAACTGTAGAAGAACGAACTGCTTTTGGAGATAACGGCTTTCGATCACACATTTGTGAAAGAGCTTCGAAAGAAGCGCGAAGCAAAAAACGTCGAAGTTCTTGCTCAACTTGAGTCGCGTAGCGAGCTTCAATAATATTATCAGGAGCTTTCCCTTTACGAAAACCGGGCAATACTACATTCTTTTTAACAGTCTTGAGAGCTTCTTTATGACATTTTTGAGTGACCAAGGGATTGGCCTGGACTTTTGCTGATACAACGCAGCCTGCGGTTTCTTCGATATTTATAGAAAACAAATCGTTAGAAAAATCTCGTGAAGACACAGAATACCCTTTTGGTAAGTTATCCGGGAAAGAGAAGCGGGTGATGAGGCTTGAACTCACGACCTTCACGTTGGCAACGTGGCGCTCTACCACTGAGCTACACCCGCGAGAAGAAAAACATTCTAGATAATCAGAGGAGTTTTTCGCAATCCTTTGCTTTGAGGTTTTGTAAAAAAATTGGTGTGAAAATTTTTGAAGGGGAGTGGAAGGGGGTAAAAAAGAAAAAAATTGACTGTAGGCTACCATAAAAAGGGGGAAAAGCGAGAGAAGGTGAGAGCGTCAAAATTTTCATTGATTTAGCAGATGCAAACAGGTACAAGTAACAGGTCTGTGAACCCCCTATGCTTTAGAGGAGAAATGCTTAATTTTCGTAAATTAAGAAGAGATTTTACAGCTAACATATTGCAAGACGGAAAAGAGTTATTTACTCAAGGCGCTGTGGTTAGTGCAAAAATCTTGTCCATGAATAGCGAGACAGTGTGTATTAGTGCACAAATTCGAGGTTCATACGACAATGTTTACGAGTGCGAAATTGAAGTAGATCGAGCGGAATCTGATACTATAGATTCTAACTGCGATTGTTCTTACAATTATGACTGTCAGCATATCGTAGCCTTACTATTTTATTTGGAGCAGTACTTTAATGAAATGGTGGTTACCTACTCCAAGGAGGCAGGTCTTTCTTCTAATGAGGAAGTGAGCAAGGAGTTGCAAGAAACTTTTGTTGTAGCGGCGACGCGGGAAGAGGAGCGTAGAGATCGCGAACATCAAAAAGAGATCCTTCGAGAATATAATCACGCTGCTAATGTATTAAGTGAAAATCCTTTCTTCTTACCTCTAGAATATTCTGAGAAAGATAGCGCAGAGCTCGCAGTTTTGTTCGTTCCTCAAAAAAATGAAAAAGAAGTTTTTTCTCCCAATCAGCCTATAGAATTTCAGCTCGTTTTGCGTCTTCCAGGGCGTTCCAAACCTTTTTACATTTCTAATATCAAGACTTTTCTAGAAGGGGTGTTGTATCAAGAGCCCATAGTTTTCAGTGGAAGACGCTTCTTCTTTACTCTGCAATCTTTCAGTGCATCGGATAGGAAGCTCATTGATTTACTGATTCGTTATGCACGTTATGCTACGGGGAATGCAGAAGAAAAATTATTGAAATCGGCCTTTTTGACTCCAGCATCTTTAGGAATGATTTTATCTAAAATGTTGGAACATCAAATGGCGGAAAGTGGAGGGGTTAAGTTAGGAGAGCGAGAGTGTTTTCAGGGGATTTTTTGTGGTAATTTAGAAGAACCTCTGTTTTGGTCTGTATCTCCAGCTAAGATGAAGTTTCATTTGGATTATTTTGATACTCCTTACAAAGCTTTATTAATGAAACCTCTAGTTGTAGTGGATGAGGAAGAGATCCAGCCAGAGCACGCGGTGCTTTTGGAGTCGAATTGTCCCGGCATCATTCACAAGAATGTGTATCATCATTTCTTGCCCCAGATCAAGCGTGCGCACATAAGAACTTTTGCAGGATTACGTGATGTAGCCATTCCGGAAGCTCTTTTTGGTTCTTTTTGTGAAAATGCCTTGCCGGTGTTCCGAGATTACGCGGAATTGTCCAATATCGAAGCTTTAAATGTTTTCAGTACGTTACCCTACACAGAAGAATTACGAGGAGTCTGTGATATCAGCTATCTGGATGGAGAGCTCGAGGCGAAGCTCTTTTTCCTATACGATGGGCAAAGGGTGCCTGCTACCTCGTTTTCTTTGCAGTACCAAGACGTGCGTGCTTTTGTCCGACCTGATGGGATTTTAGCTCGAAACTTAGTTGAAGAGAGAAAAATTTTAGAAGAGGTGTTTGCGGGATTTATTTACGACGAACGCGATGGGGCATTCCATGTAAAAAGTGAGAAGAAGATCGTTGAATTCATGACAGAAACGATCCCTAATAATCAGCATCGAATTACGTTTAATTGCCCAGAAACTCTTTCGGATCAATTTATCTATGATGAAACCGTATTTGATCTTACTTTCAGAGCGGGAGCAGATATTAACTATTACGAAGCAGAGTTAAAAGTTCATGGGTTATTGAAAGGAATCAGCTTGGACTTGCTGTGGGATTGCATCAGTGCGAAAAAACGATTCTTAGAGTTGCCTAAGAAGGGCTGTCAGTTGAAGAAGGCTCGTCGAGGAAAAGCCCAAGCTTCGAAGCTCCCTTGTATTCTTGTCCTGGATTTAGAGAAGATTGCTCCTGTTATTCAAATTTTCAATGAAATCGGTTTCCAGGTTTTAGATGATTTTGTAGAAAAATGTCCTTTATGGAGTTTATCTGGTATTTCCTCTGCATCTTTCAAAAATCTTCCAGTTAACTTTTCTATGACGGAAGATCTTGCTGAGATACAGAAGCAGATTCGTGGGGAAGTTGATTTTGAATTCCAAGAGGTCCCTTCTCAAATTCAAGCAACTTTACGATCCTATCAGAAAGATGGGGTGCATTGGTTAGAGCGTTTGCGTAAAATGCACCTTAACGGCATCCTCGCGGATGACATGGGATTAGGGAAAACATTACAAACGATTATTGCTGTTACGCAAAGTCGATTGGAAAAAGGCGGTGGGTGTTCTTTAATCATTTGCCCAACGTCTTTGGTATATAACTGGAAAGAAGAGTTTCGAAAATTTAATCCAGAATTTAAAACGTTGGTAATTGATGGTATTCCATCACAACGACGCAAACAGTTATCTTCTTTAGAAGAATATGATGTTGCTATTACTTCTTACAATTTACTACAAAAAGATATCGATATTTATAAAGACTTCCTCTTTGATTACGTTGTACTCGATGAAGCGCATCATATTAAGAATCGCACCACGCGTAATGCTAAATCAGTAAAAATGATTCGAGCTTGTCACCGCTTGATTCTTACAGGAACTCCAATCGAAAATTCGCTAGAAGAACTATGGAGTCTGTTTGACTTCCTCATGCCAGGACTTCTTAGTAGTTATGATCGCTTTGTTGGTAAGTACATCCGTATTGGCAACTACATGGGGAACAAGGCGGACAATGTGGAGGCTTTAAGAAGAAAAGTCGCTCCATTTATTCTTCGTAGAATGAAAGAGGATGTCTTAGAAGATCTGCCTCCAGTTTCTGAAATTCTGTATCATTGTCATCTCACCGAATCTCAAAGGGAATTGTATCAGTCTTACGCGGCCTCAGCTCGGCAAGAGTTGTCTCGTTTAGTGAAACAAGAAGGATTTGAGAGAATTCATATTCATGTGTTGGCTACGCTTACACGCTTAAAACAGATTTGTTGTCATCCAGCAATTTTTGCGAAAGATACTCCAGAACCAGGAGATTCTGCAAAATACGATATGTTAATGGATCTATTAGGTTCGCTAGTAGATTCTGGACACAAGACTGTTGTGTTTAGTCAGTACACTAAGATGCTAGGGATCATAAAACAAGATTTAGAAGCAAAAGGGGTGCCTTTTGTGTATCTTGATGGTTCCACCAAGAACAGATTAGAGATAGTTCAACAGTTTAATGAAGATCCTAGTTTACTCGTTTTCTTAGTTTCTTTAAAAGCTGGTGGAACAGGATTGAACTTGGTTGGAGCTGATACAGTGATCCATTATGATATGTGGTGGAATCCAGCTGTTGAGAATCAAGCAACCGATAGGGTACATCGTATTGGCCAGAGTCGCTCGGTCTCTTCCTATAAGCTAGTTACGTTAAATACAATCGAAGAAAAGATCTTGAGTTTGCAGAACAGGAAAAAGGGTCTTGTAAAGAAAGTGATCAATTCTGATGATGAAGTCGTTTCTAAGTTAACTTGGGAAGAAGTGCTCGAACTTCTACAGATATAGTTTTATGAGCCCACACCGCAGCTTATACAAATTTAAAAACTTTTCTAATCGCCTATATAACAAGGCTTTAGGTCGTTTTGATCGTGTATTTAATTTTTTTTCCGGGAATGTTGGCATTGATCTAGGTACTGCAAATACCTTGGTTTATGTACGTGGACGAGGGATTGTTCTTAGTGAGCCTTCGGTGGTAGCGGTTGATGCTCAGACTCATGCGGTGTTGGCTGTAGGTCATAAAGCAAAGGCTATGTTAGGGAAAACTCCCCGGAAAATTGTTGCTGTTCGTCCCATGAAGGACGGAGTCATAGCTGATTTCGAAATAGCAGAAGGGATGCTCAAAGCGTTAATTAAACGGGTTACCCCTGCTCGTAGTATGTTTCGTCCAAAAATTCTGATCGCAGTGCCATCAGGTATTACCGGTGTTGAAAAACGAGCTGTTGAGGATTCTGCGTTACACGCAGGGGCGCAGGAAGTAATTTTGATTGAAGAGCCTATGGCAGCTGCTATCGGAGTCGATCTTCCGGTGCATGAACCTGCTGCCAGTATGATTATTGATATTGGTGGAGGAACAACAGAAATTGCCATCATTTCTCTAGGAGGAATTGTTGAATCTCGTTCTTTGCGTATAGCTGGGGATGAGTTCGATGAGTGCATTATTAATTATATGCGGCGCACATATAATTTGATGATAGGTCCTCGAACTGCGGAAGAAATTAAAATTACCATAGGTTCTGCGTATCCATTGGGTGATCAAGAGTTGGAAATGGAAGTGCGTGGTCGAGATCAGGTGGCTGGGCTTCCCATTACGAAGAGAATCAATTCTGTAGAGATCAGAGAGTGCTTAGCAGAACCCATTCAGCAAATTATAGAGTGTGTACGATTAACTCTAGAAAAATGTCCTCCAGAACTTTCTGCAGATTTAGTAGAGCGGGGAATGGTGCTGGCTGGAGGTGGAGCTCTTATTAAAGGGCTGGACAAAGCTTTAAGTAAAAATACAGGGCTTTCTGTTATTACTGCTCCGCATCCGCTTCTAGCGGTTTGCTTAGGCACAGGGAAAGCTTTGGAACATCTAGATCAATTGAAGAAACGTAAAGAGAGTTTGGTATGACCGGCGATTGGATGTCTAAGATAACCCATTCAGGATTAAAATCCTGGATAGAGGAGGTGATAGCTTTAGTGTCGCCTAAGGACGTGAGGTTATGCGATGGTTCGGAAGCCGAATACCAACAACTTTGCCAGCAGATGCAAGAAGCTGGGGTAATGACCCTATTGAATCCTGAGTTACATCCTAACTGTTTCTTAGTTCGCTCTTCTCCTGATGATGTTGCTCGTGTTGAACAATTTACTTTTATTTGTACTAAGACAAAGGAAGAAGCTGGTCCTACGAATAACTGGCGAGATCCTCAAGAGATGCGTGCGGAGCTACATGAACTGTTTCAAGGGTGCATGCAAGGGCGTACTCTCTATATCGTTCCATTTTGTATGGGACCTTTACATTCTCCTTTTTCTTTAGTTGGGATAGAAATAACAGATTCTCCTTATGTTGTGTGTTCTATGAAGATCATGACACGGATGGGGGCTTCTGTTTTAGAGATGTTGGGATCATCCGGGACCTTTTATAAGTGTTTGCATAGCGTTGGAAAACCCCTAGCTCCCGGAGAAAAAGATGTAGCATGGCCTTGTAATCCTGGTCACATGCGCATCGTCCATTTTCAAGATGATAGTAGCGTGATGTCTTTTGGTAGCGGATACGGGGGTAATGCGCTACTTGGTAAGAAATGCGTAGCTTTGCGCTTGGCCTCCTATTTGGGACATAAGCAAGGTTGGTTAGCTGAGCACATGCTGGTTATTGGAGTGACTAACCCTGAGGGAAGAAAGAAATATTTTGCAGCGGCTTTCCCGAGTGCTTGTGGGAAGACGAATCTTGCTATGCTGATGCCAAAACTTCCGGGATGGAAGGTAGAGTGTATTGGAGATGATATAGCATGGATTCGTCCTGGGGATGATGGAAGATTATATGCAGTGAATCCAGAGTTTGGTTTTTTTGGGGTAGCTATAGGCACTTCAGAGAAAACAAATCCCAATGCATTGGCTACGTGCCACTCTGATTCGATATTTACGAATGTTGCTTTAACATCGGATGGAGACGTGTGGTGGGAAGGAAAGACTGCTACACCTCCGCAAGGGATGATTGACTGGAAAGGAAGGAACTGGACTCCTGGGGGAGAACCTGCTGCTCATCCTAATGCGCGTTTTACAGCTCCTTTGGATCACTGTCCTTCTTTAGATCCGCAGTGGGATAGTCCTCAAGGGGTTCCGCTAGAGGCTATTATTTTTGGAGGGAGACGCACAGAAACGATTCCTTTGGTTTATGAATCATTAAGTTGGGAGCATGGGGTTATGATGGGGGCAGGGATGTCCTCAACGACTACTGCTGCGATTGCTGGGGAATTGGGAAAACTGCGGCATGATCCTTTTGCCATGCTTCCGTTTTGTGGATACAATATGGCGGCTTATTTTGAGCATTGGTTGTCTTTTGCTGGGAAAGGGTTACAGTTGCCTAGGATTTTCAGTGTGAATTGGTTCCGTAAGGATGAGAATGGCCAATTTATTTGGCCGGGATTTTCTGAAAATCTTCGTGTATTAGAGTGGATTTTCCGTCGCACGGATGGAGAGGACTCTATTGCGCGCCGTACACCAATAGGATATCTTCCTACTGAAGAGGGACTTAATACGACAGGGCTTAATTTATCTCGAGATGCTTTGCAGTCTTTGCTTGCGGTGGACACGCAAGGCTGGCGAGCAGAGGTAAATAACATTCGGGAGTATTGTTCTATTTTTGGATCGGATATGCCACGGCAAATTCTTGAAGAATTATCTAGAATAGAAAATGAATTGAAATAATTAAAACGAAACGAGTTTTAATTATTTCAATTTAGAAATTATTGTTTTTCTGTTTTAAAAAACAATTTTTATTTTTAAAATTAGAAAAATAATAGTTTCTGGATAGTCTCGTGTCAATACAACCAAAGTCCGTTTCTTTTACTAAGAATTTAGTAGCACCTTGGGCCGGAGAGCAGGTTGATTCTGCCGCGATGTATACATCGCAGGCTGTTTTTTTCTTTCAGCAATTGGACGAAAAAAGCAAAGCCCTAAAGCGGGCTTTAGGATTGCTTGAAGAACTTGATGTCGAAAAGTTTACTCCATCGCTAGAAGAAACTCCCACGATAATACAGCCGGAAATAACGGGAAGAATTTCCTATGATGATATCGAGATTATAGAGTCTCTTACCCCTGATATAATTTTAGCGGATCCTGATAGGGCTTCTGCTCAGGTTTTTGGGGAAGGGCTTGCGGATAGTTTTGATGACTGGCTAACATTATCGGAAAATGGAGGGCTTCAGGATCCTACTCCAGTAGAACAGGAAATAGTGACTAGGTATCAAACGGAGCTGAATGCTTTACGTAATAAACTCAAACAATCTGTATTAACGCCCGATGAATATGCGAGACTGTATGCAATCCCTCAAACTTTTGTAAAAGAGATAGAAAGCATAAAGGATGAAAATAATGTTAGGCTGATTCCCAAGAGTAAGGTAACGAACTTTTGGCAAAATATTATGCTGACCTACACGTCAGTGACATCGTTATCGGAGCCTGTTTCCGATGCAATGAATACCTCCATAGCAGACTATTCTCTTTATATCGAAAGAGCTACGCAAGCTGCTAGTTTAATTCGAGAGATTACTAACCTTATCAAAGATATCTTCAATCCTATTTGGGATTTAAGCACCCAAATAATAACGAATGCCTTCTCTTTAAATGGAGCAGAGTTTAACTCATTAGAAGGAGGGATCATTCAAAGCTTATTAAGCTTTGCGGGGCTTTTTCGACAGTTAATGAGCCGTACTTCAACTGTTGATGAGATTGGTGATCTCTATCCTCAAAACGTCCAAAACCAAGATGTTATTCATACAGCTATCGATGAGTATGTAAATTCTCTTACTAATTTAAAAGTTAACGATCATGTGCAACTCAATGGGCTTCTAAGCTTGGTTTATGCGTATGGAGCAAGTACTTTAGTTTTTACTCAAAAGTCTATATCCAATAGTAATCAGATCTCTTTAACAGAGTATAGCGCTGCTTTAGAAAAAGAAATTCAGTATTGGGTTCCTAGAGAAACTGCGAATTTCAAAATTTCTGATCAAGCATTAACAACTTTTAAAGACAAACCTTCAGGGACTTATAACGGGGTTGCCCTTTTCGATTTTAATGGTTCAGCGGTCAACATTTTCAATCCTACATTCTTCTTCGACGTAGTTAGTCTTATGACTACAGATCCTAAGAAAGCAATGACAAGAGAAGACTACAATAGGGTGATTGCTGCTTCAGAATCGAGTATTAGGAAAATCAATGAATCCATTGCTGCATGGGAAGCTGCTATTGCAGAATGTAATGCAAAAAAAGTACAGATGGATCCTGCAGGGCGCAACTATTTTGATGCTATGGTTTTAGCGAAGCAGACTTTCGTGAACACTTCTCCAATACAGATGGTGTATGCGTCATTGATGTTGGATAAGTATCTTCCCAATCAGCAGTACATACTGGAAACATTGGGAAGTCAGATGACTTTCTCCAATAAAGCCGCTCGGTATTTAAATGATATTATTGCTCACTCAGTAAGTTTTCAAACAGCAGACGTGTATTATGCTTTGGGGATGTATCTTCGGCAGATGAACGTTCAAGCATTTCCTGAGTCAATTTCTCGAGCTAAAAATCTTTTAAACAAAGAGATAGAGCGATGTCGTGCGGATCTATTTCACTGTCAAAGAGCTATAGAAGAGATCAACAAGCTATCTGCAAGTGTAAAAGCAGATACTGAATTGACTTCATCCCAACGATCAGAGTTATTAGAAACTTTAGCTAGTTATGCTTTTGAATTTAACAACCTTTATCACAATCTCTCTAATGTTTATGCCATGGCTTCCGTCATACAGATTTCGGGTGTAGATAAACCTGATGAAGTGGATAAAGCCTTCACTACGACTATTGGAACAAAAGATTTAGATACCTGGATTCAACAATTCACTATTTTTGAAAGTGCAGTTATTGAAGGAGGGCGTGGTGGAGTGATGCCTGGAGGAGAGCGACAGGTATTGCAAAGTCTAGAGAGTAAGCAGCAAGATTACACTTCTTTTAACCAGAATCAACAATTGGCTTTACAAATGGAGTCTGCTGCTATTCAGCAGGAGTGGACGATGGTAGCAGCAGCTTTAGCGTTGATGAATCAAATCTTCGCGAAGTTAATCCGTAGATTTAAATAAAATCGTTTTGGGGGGCAAAAAAACGATTATGAAAAACCAACCGATTCAAGCAAGACAGAAATATTTTGTTCCAATGACAGAAACTGCCGCTCCTAGAGAACGCAGAGTATCTCCTGCAGAAGTGGCTGCGGACTACACACAGTTGCATGAAGCGGCAACATATCTTCAGGTATTTCAAGATTTATTGAACGATACGCACGAGTTGGGATTCCAAGAAGAGTTTATAGAAAATTTGCGTCAAGATTTGTTAAAAATAGATTCAGAGATGTCTTTGATGCAAGTTTTGTGTGCTGAAGATAGTCAAAGAGAAGCACGTAGAAAAGAGCGGCAAGAACTTCAGCGGCAGCTAGAAGCTCGAGTATTAGGCCCTCAGGCATTGACAACTGCTGAAGAGTTGCACCCCGTAGACGGAAGCATCATTAACAAAATGCCATTTCAGGCTGCCTTTGCTTACATCCTGCTAGATAAGTATATTCCTGCTCAGGAAGAAGCTTTGTACGCATTAGCTAGAGAGCTCAACTTCTCTGGATATGCGCAGACACTATTTAGTCCTATTTTAGAATTAGTCAAAAGCTTTAATAACGCTCCGATCGTGTATAACTTAGGATCGTATATTGGGCAAACAAATGGAACGGCTAACTTTAGATATGGCTATCAGATGGTTATGGATCGTTACGAAATGGAGAATAGCCAGTTAAGAAAAGATATGAAAAATGCAGAGAATGCAAAGCTGCAATTTGCGCAGGTTATCAAAAATGTAGACGCTAATAGTTCTTTAACAACAACCCAAAAGACTAAGCTAAAAGAGATGTCAAACGGGTATATTCAGACCTTGGATGCCTGTCTTACACAGATGCAAGCGTTATCTGCGGGCTTGCGAGGGTTGGCTTTCATCCCTGGAAGGGATGAATTTAGCCCAGCTTATGAGATTATGGGTTCTTCATTTTCTGTAGTTACTTTACAAAATTTAGAAGGAAATGTGGTTGATGGAGAGCTTGATATTATTTCAGGAGAAGTAAAAGGTGGGCTGTTAAACTTTTTCACCTATTTTCTTGCTGATGTGCAAAATTTTGGAGACTTAGCTCAAACGAATCAGTTAATGCTGGAGTTACAAATGCGCGCTATGCATCAGCAGTGGAGTATAGTCTCAGCTTCTTTGAAGTTAATGCATAATGTTTATAGAACGTTAGGATCCGCTTAAAATAAAAAACTTCTCTTAATCCTTAACAATAAAGGGTTAAGAGAAGTGGGATTAGGGTTAGAATTGGAATCCTCCAGAGATATTGACGGCTCTCTGGCTGCCCCATCTTCCTTCTACATTGTAGAAAAAGTTGTCGGCAATATAGTTCGTAGCTCCGATGCAGATATTCCCACGGTGAGAGCTGGTAATTTTACGAACCTTGAACTTGAGGTTAGTGAATCGCTCTTCGAGTTTTTTGAAGCTATTGTCTGGAGCTTCACGAGAAACATTCCCTACGGAGAAAGCAACATAGGGGAGGATATAATCGTTCACATAGGTAGTAAGACCTAGGCATACGCTCCATTCTTTGAGACTCAGTTTTCCGTCAGAGTCTGCAATGAATACCTCAGGGTTGGCTTGGCTATTTGCAATGATATAGTCAATAGGACAGGACGCATGGCGATAGTCTACGCCTACACCAACGAATGAAACCCCATCTTTCCAAAGAACTTTTTTCAAGCTAACATCCCAAACAAATCCATAGTTGGACTGCACTTCAATAAGCCCATCCGTTACTTCTGATTCGGAATTCAAGGGATCGGAAGTAAAATCTCTATAAGCATTCATAGGAAGACGGTAGTATTGTTTTAGACCACCGATTTTTACTTCAAAGCTGGCATCAAAGAGAGGAATCGCACTCATTGTTCGATCAGGAAGCGAGAACGCAGCAGCTACACAGTTAGCGCTAAGAGAACAGTCAACAAGATCAAAATTGCGATTCTTAGTAGTTGAAGTAATAGTCGGAGAAGGCCCTACTCCACTTGTGGTTACAGAGGTAACAACCGGAACATCTTTTACTTGAGCTTCTTCTGAGAAGATATAATCCCCACAGAAGCAGAGTTTCAAGTTCCCGGAAAGAGCAGATAACACATCATAGGAATTACATAGATCAAAAGCACAGGCGCTTTTCTGTTCAACGTTGATTCCTGGAATGACGGGGAACGCCGGATTCCCTGCAGGCATAGCGTCTAATGATGTAGATACGATCCCTAAAAAAGATAGGAAAGTTAAACGGAGAGAGTTCACTAGCTTGCTGCTCATTTAGTCAAGGGCCTTTCTGTATGGTCTGGGACTGAATCCGTATCTTTAGCAAATGCCAAAAAATTGTACAAAGGAAAAACTTCGTCCACCAACGGGACAAAGCTTTTCAGAGATTTTTTCTTTGAAGGAAAAGCCTTATAAATATTCTTCTTTTGTATTCCGTTGAAGAAGCTGGGCAATTCCCTTTTGAATATCTAGATTTTCATAAAGAACACGATAGACACCAGTAGTGATGGGCATGTCTATCTTGTGATGTGTGGCAATTTGATGAGCGGATAGAGCTGTGTAAACTCCTTCAACCACCATGCCAATTTTTGTTTTTGCCTGTTCAGGGGTTAAGCCTTCAGCAAGCATTTTTCCAAAAAGGGTGTTTCTGCTGAAAGCGGAAAAGCAAGTGGTACAGAGATCTCCTAGACCTGCAAGTCCATTCAAGGTATCTGGACGACATCCCATAATCGTGGCAAATTTGCGGATCTCATGTAGCCCGCGAGTCACGAGTCCAGATTTAGCATTGTCTCCGAACCGGAATCCATCAGAAATTCCACAGGCAATAGCAATGACATTTTTTAATGCTCCGCCTAAAGCAACCCCTTTAAGGTCACTATTGGGATAGACCCGGAACGTAGGAGTAAGAAAAGCTTGGTGGATTTGTTTTAGGGTAGCAGGATCATACGCACTAATGACAACAGAGCATGGACAACCACGAAGAACTTCGCTAGCAATAGATGGACCGCTGAGATATCCCAAATATTTCGCGGCTGGTTTCCCAAAAATTTCTAAAGCAATTTCGCTTAGAAGCAATCCTGTATTTTGCTCAATGCCTTTTGATGTAATGACTAAAGGAATCTGCAAATCTGTGATAGATTTGAGCTGATTGAGAACTGGTCTCATTCCTGCAGAAGTGACTCCTTCAACGATCATGGTCGCCCCATCTAAAGCTTCTTCCATACTGGATGTGAAAGAAAGGTTTGAAGGGATAGTAACATGAGGAGCTGCGGGGTGCTGGCGTTGAGTAGATAGCTGTTCAATCAAAGAAGGATTCCTTGCCCATCCCACTACGCGATGTCCATTGTTAGCCAAAAGGTTGGCTAAAGAAAATCCCCACATGCCCATTCCAAGGTAGGCTATAGTCTCTTTCATGAGGCCTCAATAATTGGTTCCTGGAAAAATATTTTGTTTTCCCACTCTAAGGAAGTATGGGAGGAAGGGTAATAAAAGTCCGCTTCTAATTCAAATATTGTATTTGGGGAAAGCTTTCTTTCTGTAACTGCAGTAAATAGAGCTTGCTCTCGTTTGCGCATTGCTTCACGAACGGTCGCGGGGCTGTGGTTCCCTTCATAGTTTTTAAGGGGGGCAAAGCACTCGTACCGGGGGTACACAATGGCTTGACTTCGATTACTGTAACGAAATAGATCAAAAATAAATTCTTCAAACTTCCAAGCATTTTTTTCAATTAGAGAGGGGTATAATTGCTTGGCATGCTTATTCGCTTTATAGATAGGTAGAGGTTTCTGTGCCGTCTGGGCTAAAAAGTCCATGGATAAACAGTACAGACCAATGTTAGCGAGTTTATAAGTGAGGTCTCCAGTCGAAGTGACGGCAAAGCGTTCTTTATCTGGAAGAGCTGAATACTCAACGACTGAGATTTTTTTTTCTGCTAACTCAACAAGAACGCCAACATCTTCTTTTGCATTTTGGCGTAAGGTGGTTTTAATTGTTACATCATTATGTTCTGCTGCATGAAACCCAAATAATTCTCTATCAAATGGTAAGGCTAAAGGATTATCTATAGGGATCACGCTAACCATATCAATTCCCGCTTGATGCCATTTATCCCAAATGCCTGAAGATTTGAGTAGAGAAGCTACACAACCATTACCGGTAGGACCCAGTGCTAAGCTATCTACTGATTCTAGGAAAAGGTCTCCGGATAGGGATAAAAGAGGCCAAAGGGGTTGGCAAAAGAAATCCACTTGAGAGGGATCCAAATTAAAATAGCGATTAGCAGTAAAGTAGGACAGGGTTTGTTGATGGTTGAGTGGGGAAGTCATGAATGCTACAGGTAAAGGCCTTCCTACTAGTTTACTAGCTGCCACTACTTTCTCTGCAACAAGTTGGTACAAAGGTTTTTTCTTTACGGAAGAGACGGGATAGAGACCTTTTGGTCCATCAAATTTTAAGCGAGATCCTTGTCCTCCAGCTAATACGATACAGCCTACTTTCCCTGCTTGAGAAAGTTGTAATCCTAGTTGAGCATAATCCGGAGTCTCCCCCGCATAGTATGTAGGCGATAGGGGGGTGTATGAGGGATGGGAATAGGGCGATGCTTGTAATAATTCCTGCTGGCGAAAGAAAAAGGGAATATTGATTTGAGATATTTGTCTCCCTAAGCATCGCTTTTGTTGAAGGGAGAGAGAGGGCCAGTAGTCTAGTAAATGCTCTTGTCGAATCGGAAGAAGCTTATCCAATAAACATGATAAGTCTACATAGGAAGAATCGGTCATTATAGGCGGCCTTAAGTTATTCGCGCTCTTTGTTAGAATATTTATTAGTGTGGATCTTTTCGATAATTTTTCTCTGATCTATTTGTTTTTGTATAGCGGCATAAGAATCTTGCAAACGGGTTTTGAGTAACATACGTTGTTTATATAGAGAAGTTTGTTCTCTTTGTAAATGTTCTAAATGCTTGTCGTACTCTTTGGTATACGAACGACAAAGGAAACGCTGATGTCTTGTTAAGGAAATTTGAGTAATTTGTTCTTGGATTTGTTGTATGCGATTATCGATATTCGAGAGCTCCTTTTTTAACGTGTCCAGAAGAACGCGCTTTTTGAACAGAGAGATTTTAAGGAGGGTAGATAAATCTTGGAGTTTTTTATTCATGTTTTAACAACAAGCAGAGTTGTTCGATTGTGTCGTGAATATCAGAGTAGTTAGAAAGAGGTTGGGATAAAAATTCTCGTAATGATGGAAGAAGGCGAATCGCTCGATCAAGTTTAGCATCCTGTCCGGAGACATATGCTCCTAACTGAATGATATCAATAGCTTCATGGTAAGCTTTTAGCAGAGAAAGGAGTTCTTGAGCAGCGGCATAGTGGTGAGGAAGCGCTAGTTGACAAGCTGATCTAGAAAGACTCGTTAACAGATTAATAGGAGGAGAAAAGAAGCTTTTTTCCACAGGGGAGAGGAAGAAATGTCCATCTAGAAGAGATTTAACATAATCATTAAAAATGTCGGGGTGGTTTGCATAATGCAACATAGCATAAAAAGATGTGATAGATCCTTTATCATTGTTCCCTGCTCGCTCTAAGAATTCTGAAACATGGTGAAAAACTGATGCTGCGTAATGATGTGTAGAAAGTGTTTCTCCTCTAGCAAGAGCTACCTCTTGAAGAGACTCTATCCACCTAGATAAAGAATCCATAATAAATAATACCCGGGCTCCTTGATCCCGGAAATATTCTGCAATGGTTATAGCAGCCCGACCTGCAATGACTTTGCTAGCGGCTGTTTCATGGGCAGTGGAAACAACAATAATTGTACGTTGAGCTGCTAGGCCTTCTTTGTGTTGGTTGACATAATCTCGGACTTCTCTGCCACGTTCTCCTATAAGAGCAATCACATTAATGGTTTGTTGAGAACCCTTTGCTATCGTAGATAAGAGAGAGGATTTACCTCCGCCAGGTTCTGAAAAGATTCCTACGCGTTGTCCTTCCCCTATGGTGAGTAGAGCGTCAATCGCTCGGATTCCTGTAGGGAATATTTCTTGTATAGGGGTGCGCGACATAGGAGAAGGAGGGGGGGAGAATAGCGGAGAGAGATGAGATTTAGGTAGGGGAGGATTCCCATCCAGAGGGTTACCGAATCCATCAATGACTCTTCCAAGAAGGTGGTGGGAAAGAGGGAGCGAAGCTGGTCTACGTAAGGGAACAACTTCTGCTCCAAGAGAGAGAGAGTAAATCGGAGTAAGTGCTAGTAATAGTGTTGTTTGATTATGAATGCCAATAACTTCTGCAAGAATAGGGGAAGAGCGGGGGAGAGAAATTTGACAGAGCTCTCCCAAGCATGCAGATAGTCCTTGAGCTTCCAGAAGATCCCCTGATATGCGTGATAAAATCCCACACTCTCGATAAGGACGCCATTGATGGATCAATAAAGTTTCTTGTTGAAGATGAATCATACAATGTGTTGGTTAAGCTTTCTTCTTAGTATAGAGCGCTTGTATAAGGTATCTGTTTGTTATGGAGTGAGAACGCTCAAAAGATGCGAAAGTTCTTCCCCAATATCTTGTCTCAAAATTCCTGAGGGAAGTTCTATCTTATAACTAGCCCTTTTACATAGAGGATCTGCAATAAACTCTACGTTTTTTAATAGGGGGACGTCATTAAGGATTAACCATTTGGAAAGGTTAGAAAAATCTTCGGGATGAAGACCAATTTTTATAGGAGAAACAGCATAAGTTGCTAAATGATGTTGGAGAGCAGCAGAGATCAGCAGGGCAAGCTCTTCCGTACAGGCCAATTTTCTATATAAAAACTTTTCGCAAACGAGCACAGCAATTTCAAGAAGCTCTGGCTTAAGTTTCTGCGATAGTTTTTCGACTTCAGAGAGTAAATGAACGGATAGTTTGCGAAAAACTTGAATTAACGAATGCAGATCATGAGAAAGCGCTTCCTGCTCCAAAAGAGGAGTTTCTTTGGAGAATTGCGGGGTTTCAGAAGAGGTTTGGGAATGAAGATGAGGAGAAACCACGCAATCCTCCAAATTTTTAGGCTTTTAACTTTAGCACAGCGCTTCTCATTTCTTCAGGAAGTTTATTAAGAAGTTCTTCTGCTTTTGTTGAGTCTAGATACGAGAGAATCAAAGCGACTTTCTCTGGAGACTCTCTGTTCATCATCTCTATCAGCTTTGGTATATTTATGCTTTGTATTTTTTCTTTCTGTTGGGAGACATGATCATAAGTATGGAAAGCAAGATAGAAGGTTGCTGCTCCTAAAATGCTGAGACCAAGTAAAACAATCCCGATACTTAGAACAATAGAAGGGATGGGGGAATGCTTTTGTACTGTGGGTTTCAGGAAAGGAACAATATCTACGGAAGTATGCTTTTCAGGAAATACGGAGAGGATCTCTTGCATATGAGAAAGCAATTTGGTGCGAGAGCTTTTAGAAAGTGTATTGAGATAGTCTTCGTCAATAAGAAGTTGTAGATGCCCTTCATTAGCTAGAGGGAGATAGTTAATGGTGAAATGTTTCTGAGGAAGAATCGTTTGCAACGAGCGCTCTAGGGAGGTTACAAGTAGGGTGTCACTTTGCTCAAGAAGGGGAGAGTAAAGATTGCCTTGCTGGTCGGATAAGGTGATATGTTCTTTAGTTAATCCGGGAACACTGCGCATAAGGTAATCAGTAATAGAATGGACAAGCGATGGGGATAAGGTTAGCGCATGAGGAAGAGAGAGTATAACAGATATTTCTGCTGGAGCGTCTTCTTCTTGGGATAAAGCGACGGTAGCTTGGAGAATAGGATCGAACATAGTTAGATCGTTTTCCAGCTGCTCCTTTTTTGCTTGTATTTCCATTGACTGGAGATTCCCTAGATGGGTGAGTTTAAGCCAGTTTGAAGGCTGTTTCTCAGTAGATACTGTGGTAGGAGTAGATTGTGGAGAGGAAGGTTTATACAAGACGATGAACCCAATCAGGATAGCTGCAAGAAGGGACCCCAAAGACTTAGTGGAGGTGATCTTATTTTTCAGAAAGTGAGGTAGCACCAGTGTTCTCCATGAAGCAAATTCTTACAAAAGCTCTACGCATAATTCGGGGAATAGAGCAAAGGTAGAGCCTGTTAAGTATTCTGCAGAGAAAATGGAAAAGAAGAAATCTTCTCCTTATTGCCAAGAAGAAGATTTTGCAGCCGGAATGACCAAGAGGCTCAAAAGGGCTTTTATGTTAAAAGAGCCCTTTTGTCTTCTGTAACAAAAGGGCGTCATTAAAAACAATATATTGTCTAAAAATTGTTTTTTAGGGGGTTAAAGGGATTAAAATAAAAGAGACTGTTCATCTACTTTTATTTCTAATAAAGGGTAAACGTGTGCTCGGAAGAGCTGCCCTATTGAATTTAGGGTGGATCCTACAGCAGATAAGCAGGAGGAGCAATTTCCAGAGTAGGCAATAGTTACAGTAAGTCCTTCGAAATGAACGATACGTACAGAGCCTTCATCCATAGCAACCAGGGGAGCTATCTTTTCTTTCATCATGATGTTTAATGTAGAAAGTTGTTCATCGTAGGAAAGATTCTCCCACTCTTCTTTAGAATAGGGATCCCCATCGTTTAATTGTAGGAGGGCATCTTTGAAGGGGAAAGGGCTGTCATTTACGGGAATATCGACACATTGTTCAATCGCAATATCAAGAGCATCCATCACCAAGTGGTAAAGGGGGGATAGGTCTTCACGGAAAATAGAGGGCTGGGTACGTCCGTGGACTTCCTGCTCAAGGTCATTTATAGTCATTTTGTAGGCTTCGGCAAAAGTCTTTCCAATCACTAATGAACAGGTGGCTTCAGCAAGAACAAGTAGATAGGGATGGCCGAAGAATTGAAATTTAGCTTCTTGAATGATCCCATTTGTTTTGTTGACAAGCCAGTAAAAAATCAGGGTATTCCCCATAAGTAAGTGACCCTGCTTGCCTATGATAAGTTGGGAGTGTTCATCTTCTTGCTCCTGAGATAAGAGTCCCCCGTGTTTAGGCTGAAAGAATAAGCGCAATGATTTTGCGGGGAAGCTGCTCCATAAAGAGAAAGGATAAAATGGAATGATCATAGGGATTTGGTGATGAGAGGTTGTAAATGCGAGATGCCTTCTTGTAAGGCTGAGGCTAAAGCAGAGAAGTGTGTAGCGGGAGTACGTTCTGTAAAAGACACATGCAGGGCGCTATGACAAAAGAAGGGTGAAATTCCAGAGCTTTGTAGGATTTGGGATAAAGGTTGGAATCGTTCGTACCCCAGTCCTACAAAAATGTTTTTCTGGGAAAGAAAAAAACCTAAAGATTCTGCAGGAATGCCGGGAATAGCAAAGACAGCGACATTTGGCAGGCGAGAGTCGATGTCTTCTAAAAGGAATTGCACTTGAGGAATAGCAGTTAAAGCTTGTTTAAGAGCTGATCGAGCAGAAATTGCGGAAAGGACTAAGGAAGGGAAAGAAGCCGCACGTTCTTGGCAAGCTAGAGAAAAAGCTGCAAGAGAGCTTAGACAAGTTGGGATTGGAGGGGTCTCTGGAAGCCATAAAGAAAAATATTTTGTTAAAGAGGGCTTCATAAACATAGCTCCTGAAGAGCCAATGCCTCCAAGGGATTGTGATGAGAAGGTAAGAATATCCGTCTGATAAAGCTCTGTAGGGAGAGCGCATCTGCCAAGAATATCGCTAATGTCCACATGGAGAATGATGCTTCGTTCTTTACATAAGGTAACGAGCTCTGGGATGGCTTCGAGTAGGCCTGTCATGCCATTAGCAGCTGATATCGAGAACAGTAGGGTGCGAGGGGAGACTGCTTCTGCTAAATCTGTTTCTTTTACGCACCCTGTTTTGCTTGTTACCCAATCATATGTTGTTCCTAAATTTTGCCGGCGACAGAGAGCATTTATGATCCATTGTTGTTCACAAGAAGGAATCAGGAGGTGATTCCTTCCTTGGAAGGCATGTTGGTTTTCAAGAAGGGCAGCCACAATTATGGCTGCTATATGGGGGTAATAGGGAACAAAATGAAAGGTAAAGTCTTTTTCTTGACATCCAGTTAGCTTGCGAGCAGAAACTTCTGCTTCTGCCTGTAAAGCAAGAGCAGAAGTATTAACTTCGCAGGAGAACACATTTGCATAACGCTGAAAAGCTTCCTTAACCATCTCAGAAGGCGGGATGGTTTGTTGATTATTTAACCAAACGAAAGTGCGCTCTTCGTGAATTTTTGTTCCGTCCATTCGTATACAATAGGTTTCCCTGTTGGCAACTCTAAAGAGAGTACTTCTTCTTCAGTTAATTTTTCTAGGTCCATGATCAAAGAGCGTAAAGAGTTCCCATGAGCAGAAATAAAAATATTTTTTCCCTGTTGGATAAGAGGAAAAATGCGCTTTTGAAAGTAAGGGAGAGTTCTTTGCGCCGTATCAAAGAGACTTTCTCCTTGTGGCGGAGCAATTTTGTAGCTTCTACGCCAGAGTCTAACCTGCTCTTCTCCAAATTGCTCTGCAACTTCTTGTTTATTTTTCCCCTGAAGTTCTCCATACATACGCTCATTAAGCGCGCTCGATTGAAAAAGGGGGATCATTTGTTCCAACTCTTTTTCACTATGAATCCTACTCATATCGGGGCGTTCTTCATGAATAATATAAGGAATTTTTTTAGAGCTGTGGTTAGTCATTGCTAGAAGAGCTGTCATCAAGCTTCTGACTAGAGTAGAGGTAAAAATACAATCAATAGGAAGATTTTTAATCGCTTCCCCAGCAGTAAGTGCTTCTTGAATTCCTTGTTGACTAAGAGGGATATCTACCCATCCAGTAAATAGATTTTTTTGATTCCATACGGATTGACCGTGGCGTAGCAGAATAAGAAGAGTCATAAAAAGCAGGACGATTGTTGTGAAAGCCCTATCTTCCTCGTTTAAGGATTATCTTTGCAAAGATTTTTTTACCTTGTAGGTCTATAGGTAGGGATGCGCAATTTGCTGATTTTTTGAAAAGGAACTTCTTCTGGACTCTCTAGCGAAATCTTGATATGATAATGGGTCGTTTTTATTTTTATCTCTGAATCTAAGAGGTCCTCGTTGTTGAAAGGGGGGAGGGTTTCTTAGATAGTCGCTTATCAGTGGAATTCAAAAAATTAAGTGGTCGAAAGACAAGAGGACTGGAATGGCAAAGGTTCGCCTCAATAAGTTTTTAGCGTCAGCAGGAGTCGCTTCGCGAAGAAAATGCGATGAAATCATTTTTGCCGGCTCCGTTACTATTAATGGTAAGGTGGCTGCAGGACCTTTTGTGACTGTTGATGAAGAGTTTGATTATATAGAAGTTGGTGGGCAGCGCATAGGGGCTGAAAAGAAGGTCTACTTCATGGTTCATAAACCCCTTGGCTATCTTTGTTCTTCTGAGCGTAAATTTCCACAATCTAAGTTAGTGATCGATTTGTTGTCCCACTGCCCTTATCGTTTGTTCACTGTGGGGCGTTTGGATAAAGAAACGTCGGGCTTGATTTTAGTAACTAATGACGGAGAATTTGCTAATCGGGTGATTCACCCCTCTTTTGGGATCACGAAGGAGTATTTATTAAAGGTAAGTCGTGATGTTACCGCAAAAGATCTTGAAAGCTTGATGTCTGGGACTATGATTGATGGGCGGATTGTGCGGCCAGTTTCTGTCAAAAAAGTGCGTCGTGGAACCATTAAAATCATTGTAAATGAAGGAAAGAAACACGAAATTCGTCTTTTTGCAGAGGCTGCAGGGTTGCAGTTGCTAGAACTGAAAAGGATTCGTATAGGAAGCTTAGTGTTGGGTGGGCTTCCTTATGGAAAATATCGAGAACTGACCGATGCGGAGTTAGATAGCTGTTTATCAGGGAAATCAACAGCTTTAGTTGCCTAAACTAGAGAGCATTACTCTTTATAGTAAAAAAAGAAGGAGGTCTTTCTCCTTCTTTTTTTTGTTTAGAGGTAAACTCGCGATTTAGGGAATTTTAGGAGCTGTTATGCTATTTTGGGGAGTTTGCAGTTTATTTTTAGGGGGGCTATTCGGGGGATATTGTCGTTTGCGTTACACCGCAAAAGTACTCTTATTATCTTGGAAACAGCTTCTTGATCTTTCCTTGAGAAAAAGGAGAGTGCTTCACGAAATGGTGAAGATATATTCTCTTCCATTTCCTAAGCTAGAAGAAGAAATAGCTTTTTTAATACAAGGCTCTAAATACTCTCTGAAAGAGTTTCTTAATGCTTATTATGAGGATAGTTTTACTTTTTATGAGATGGAGCGATTTTTTACTCTCCGCTTGAAGCGGACTTTAGAATCCTTGAAAACTCTTCCTCACACGGAGGCCATTTCTAGTTTAATGGAAGAACTGCTAGCCTGTGAAAATGCCTTTTCTTTTGAGGTTCGTGCCTTTGAAAAGGCTGCAGAAACTTATGTATCACTCCATAATCATCTAGTTGTTGGCTTGGCAGGGAAACTTTTCCGGTTTCCGAAAGTTCCGCTTTTGTCTTTAGCTGAAATGATTTAGAAAGGCTCGGTTGAATGAAAGAGATCTATTATGAGATAGCGAGTACGGATTCAACAAATGCAACTGCTAAAAAAGGCATCTCTCTATGGGACCCCTATGCCCTTACTGTAGTAACAACCAGAGAACAAACTGCTGGGAAAGGAAAGTTTGGTAGATATTGGCATTCCACGGATCGAGATATCCTCGCTTCCTTTTGTTTCTTTTTGTGTGTAGATAGTGTGGATAGTGCTTTGTTGTTTCGTATAGGTACGGAAGCAGTTATTCGTCTTGGAGCTTCTTTAGGCATTCCTGGAGCCGTTATGAAATGGCCTAATGATGTATTAGTTTTAGGGAAAAAGCTTTCAGGAGTGCTATGTGAGACTGCCCCGGTAGATAAGGGATTATTTGTGATTATCGGCATAGGAGTCAATGGAAACGTATGTGCAGATGAATTGCTAGTTATAGATCAGCCAGCGACTTCTCTGCAGGAATTAATTGGGGAATCTTTAGATATGGAAGAGCAAGTTTATCAACTTGCCAAGGAAATTAAATACCTCATACAAGAGCTTCCCTTATGGGGATCTAAGTAAGCTTGTATTAATATTTTGCAAAGCGTCGACTATAAATGCTTTGCAAGATACCTAGAGAGGCCATTGTAGAAATTACAGAAGATCCTCCATAAGAAATTAGGACAAGGGGAACTCCCGTAATGGGTAAGAGCCCACTCATCATACTAACATTGATGAGTACGTGCATGACAAGATGCACTGTGACTCCCCCTGCTAGAAATCGTCCAAAATCATCAACCGCAACCGCAACGGTGCGACATCCAAAACAGACTAGGTTATAAAACAGCCATAGTACAAATAAAAGTCCCAGTAATCCGAACTCTTCTCCTATAGCGGGGAATACCGAGTCCGTATAGCCATAAGGAAGCCAGCCCCTACCTGCAAATTCTCCAGATTTCCATCCTTGGCCTTTTAATCCTCCGACTCCGATAGAGATTAAGGAGGCTCGTTGGTGGTGATTGGAAGGACTTAAGCGTTCGTATTGATATTCTTTTAATACTCTAAGAGCATAAGGTTTAACTGTATCATGAGGAATAATCCCAGAGAAAATCAGTAAAGAGCAAAGCATTCCTAAAGCAGCAAAGATCGAACAAATTTTTACCAAAGGAGGATAGATGTTCCCTATGTAAAAAATCGTGAGGGCTATCGGACATAGTACTAGGGCGGTGCCAAGATCGGGTTCTTTGAGGATAAGAAGAAAAGGGATTCCAACTATGATACAGGCAATAAAAGCTGTTGTTTTAGAAGAGATGCGAGCTTTACGCATTTCTAGCATGTAGCTCAACATAATGACGACAACAAGCTTAGCGTATTCCGAAGGTTGAACGCTAAGGTTAATAATAGGGATGCGATACCAGCGATGAACGTTTTGCACTGCCGGAACGAAAAACAAGCCGATGAGGCTAAAGAGAATAAGAGCATAGAGAACCCACGCCCATCTTTTAAATTGGTGATAGTCCACATATAAGCAAATAAAATAGGCGAACCATCCCAAGGCAAAATGGCGCAATTGTATTTTACTTTTTGCGGAGAAGAGTCCTCGCGAGGTATGGACCAACATGGAAGAGGGATCTTGAGATGAGATCACAATAACACTTATGCTCATGAGCAAAATGATCACTACAAAGATCCATAAGTTCACTTGGCGTAAGTATTTGGTGTTTTTCATACAAGGGATGTTATGCGTTCCTTTCTCTAAAAATCACAAGGAAATCACGTGTTTTTTAAAAGGCGAAGAGCATTAAGGCCCACAATCACGGTACTTCCTTCATGTAAAATTACGGCAAGCCATAAAGGAATGATTCCCATAGATGCTGGTCCTGAAATAAATAAAATAATAGATAAAGCCAAAGCAAGATTTTGCGACACAATTCGGCGAGTCTTTTTTGCTTTTTTTATCAGCCAGGGAAGAGAAGAGAGCCCTTGGTTTAAGAGAACTACATCAGCAGCTTCTATGGCTGTTGCGCTGCCAGCTTCCCCCATAGCGATCCCTACAGTAGCTTGCGCTAGAGCCGGGGCATCATTAATTCCATCTCCCACCATCATGATTTGTCGAGTCTTTGCGAGTTCTTGGATTTTAGAAAGTTTATTATCTGGGGTTAGATCGTAGAACACTTCATCAATTCCAAGCAGTTGAGCTGTGTTTTCTGCGCTAATACGATGATCTCCTGTGAGCATGCATACTGGATAACCATTTTTTTTCAAATAGGCGACAATATCTGCAGCATCATGGCGCGGGGCATCTCGAAAGTAAAAAAGAGACACGCGTTGCCCAGAGCAAGCAATGGAACAGGTCTCTCCTCGCGCTTGTGCTTGTTGAGCACGTTCGCGAAGTTGTTCTCGATATTCTTCAGGGACATAGCGTAGGGCTGTTGAGACTCGTCCAACAAAGGCCTGATCTCCATTAAATTCTCCTTGTACACCCTCGCCTGGAATGGTAGTACATTGTGTTGCCGGTAGGGGAAGCACTTGTTTCTCTGTTAGATAATTAACAATTGCCTGAGCAATGGGGTGGGACGAAGATTGTTCCATTGCTAGCACATAGGAGTAAAAAAGAGGGGATTCAGGGCCAAAATCTTCACATCCACAGCAGGTTAAGTCTCCGGTAGTCAGTGTCCCAGTCTTATCCATCACTACGGAGTTGCAAGAGACTAAGCGATCTAAGACTACGCCTCCCTTTAGTAAAACTCCATGTTTGGCACAGGCATTAATGGTGCTGAGATAGGCAATAGGGATAGCTATGATAAGGGCACAAGGAGAAGCTGCAATTAAGAAGGCTAAGGCTCGGTAAAAAGCACTGTCTGGCCCTAGGAAAGGCAGTGTCGTAAATAATGAACCGCCTATTGCTATAGAGGCTGAGATCGCGAAGATTGTTAAGGCATACGTTGATGAGTAACGATCTAAACGTTGCTGGAGTTTAGGTTTAGCGCTTTGTGCTTGGATAACAAGATTGATGATGTGGGCAATGGTGGACTCTGCTCCAATTCTAAGAACTTTGAGGTCAAAACTTCCTTCTAAGTTATGAGCTCCTGCGGGAACCGTATCCCCAATATTACAAGATTTGGGAATCTTTTCTCCTGTTAGATGCATCAGATTAATAGAGGAGGCTCCTTGGATAATTTCTCCATCTAAAGGGACAACCTCTCCACTCTTAACTCGGATAACCTCTCCGACTTTTACATTTTGTACTAAAATCTTTTGTAATGAGCCATCTTGTTGAACAACCCAAGCTACAGTAGGTGCCAAATGTTTTAAAGAAGCGAGAGTACTTTTGGCTTTCCCTGAGACCATCGATCCTAGAGATTCTGAAATAGCGAAAAGTACTAAAAGCAATGCGCCTTCTAAGGCTCCTCCAATGAAAATAGAGCCGAAAGCTGCAGATGTCATGAGAATATCGATATTCACCGTTTTATTAAGAATATCCTCAAAAGATTTTACGAGGGCAGGCGTTCCAGCTAGGAAGAAAGTAAGAATAAGTAGCAAAGAAGAGAGAGGCTGATATCCGGTCCAATGAGAAAGAAGCGACCCTATATAAAGAGCAAGGGATATGTAGGCAGATTTTAGGGTTAAGTTTTGGCTTAAAAGACGATTCTTTCGGGAAAGTAAAGGACTGTTTTCCTCTGCCATCCCTGATTCAAAAAAATCGTTGAGTAATTCCCGTGAAAATGGAGAAGAGAAAAGTTGTGGGAGCATAGGATACCTACTAGGAGTCTAGACTAGAATAACCGTATCAAAGAACAGCACAGGCTGATCGCAGTAATAAACATTCCTACTCCCCAGACAATTGCGGGGGTAACAGCATTTTTTATAAGACGGGCTTTCAGTGCAAGTAGAGCACCAATAATAATAGAAGTTAGAAGGGCGGCTATTGTATAGCTTACGGTAAGAGCTATTGGGGAAAATAAGAGTAGGCCAAGAAGCCCTCCACACGCTTTAACGCTCCCCTGTTTAAGAGGATGAGGGTAGTCCTCAAATTGGATGTGGAGTTCTTCTCTAAGCATTGTGTTCAAAAGAAGAGAAGAGTCCGCACACACAAAGTCCACCATTTGTGAGATTAAAGGCTCCTGGAACCCTTGATTAGCATAAAGAACTTTTAATTCTATGCGCTCTTGTTCTGGGTGTTCCTCGATCTCTTTTTTTTCCTGTAGCATATTTCTATGGGTAAGCTCCATGTAAGCCCAAGCTGATTGAGCTCGTCTACAAGCGGTGTAAAAAACCCAACTTAACCCTGTTGTAAAAAGGATTTTCCCATAAGAAAACACGGGGATCGTTGGGACAAGGAAAAATACTGTGCGAATGAAAAATATAAAAACACCGCAATCTATAGCATCATGAGCTAAGTGATACCAACAGCCTTTCTTTGTTTGATGCGGCTCTCCTTTACAGACTTTGTGCATATCCTGCACGTCTTTAATATGTTCTTCTGGGGATAAGTTCCCAAAGTGTTCATATTCCGATGTCATAAATTCTATCTCTTGTCCCTTTCGATCTCACTATAGAATTATCTATCTGTTTTGGGTAGGAGAATTTCTTGGTTATTCATATAAGGGCGCAGCGCATGAGGAATCACAACGGATCCATCCTCTTGTTGATAATTTTCTAAAATAGCTACCAACAATCTAGGAGTTGCTAATCCTGAGCCATTTAGAGTGTTCACGAAATGTAATTTGCCTTGAGCATCGCGATAGCGAGTCTCAGAGCGACGAGATTGAAAATCTCCACACTTGGAAATAGAAGAGACCTCATAAAAAGCTTGTTGCCCTGGAAGCCAAACCTCTGCATCGATCGTTTTTTTGGCTGTGAAAGACATGTCCCCTGTAGAAAGTAGAGAGAGCTGGTAAGGGAGTTGAAGTTCAGAAAGAATTTCTTCAACAATGCCAATCATTTTTTGATAAGCAATCTCTTCTTGTTCTGGGGTTGTAAAAGCAAACATCTCTACTTTATGGAATTGGTGGACTCTTACTAATCCTCGTTCATGAGATCCTCCAGCACCAGCTTCCCTGCGGAAACAAGGGGTAAAAGCTGCGTAATAGAGAGGGAGATCTTGCTCGTTTAAGATCTCTTGAGAATGGAATCCATTAAGAACAACTTCTGCTGTTGGAATAAGGAAAAGAGACTGCTCTCCGTCTTCAACACGATAGTACTGCCCATCAAATTTTGGAATTTGGCCTGAGCCAAAAAGAATATCGCGTTTGACAAGTAGTGGAGGAAGCCATAGTTGAAATCCATGCGCTTGCTGCTTATTAAGAAGGTAAGTCAACAGAGCCCATTCTAAAAGAACGCCTTCATTTTTATAAGCTGGCCAGCCGGAACCTGAGGTTTTGGCTGGAAGTTTAAAATCTAAAATTTGCAGCTTTTCATTGAGTTGTACATGGTGTTTAGGAGGAAAGGTAAAAGTTGGAATTTCTCCGTGGCTTTTAATAATTTTGTTCCCCGATTTATCAGGGGAGACAGGAACGTCCTCATCTGGATAATTAGGCAGTCTTGCCATGAGATCTAGTAGAAGAGCTTCTTGTTCTTGTAACGTTTTTTCAAAAGCAACAAGTTGGTCTGCAATAGCATTAACCCCTTGAATAAGGGGAGTGGCATCCTCGTTAGCAACTTTAGCTTTATGAATTTGGCCAGAAAGAGCTTTACGTCTTGCAAGTAAGGACTCTGAATCTGCTTTCAGTTGACGCACATTTTTATCTAAGTCTAGAAGGCGTTCTAACGAAATAGAGGGATCTTTTTTTTGAAGACGGGCTTCACATTCTTTTGGTTCCTTGCGTATTAATCGTATATCCAACATCCTTGCATCTCTTTCGCTATCTGATTTTTCAGGTTGAGTATATGGAAGTTTCGTCTGAGCAACAACTGTTTTTTATGCGCGAGGCCGTTGCATTAGGTGAAAGGGGGAGGATTTTTGCTCCCCCTAATCCTTGGGTGGGGTGTGTGATTGTAAAAAATGGATGTATAATAGGAAGAGGGTGGCACAAAGGAATTGGGTCCCCGCATGCGGAAGTTTGTGCTTTCCAAGATCAAACTAGCTCATTGGTAGGAGCAGATGTGTATGTCACCTTAGAGCCTTGCTGCCATTTTGGTAGGACTCCCCCCTGCGTAGATCTTTTGATCAAAAGTAAGGTGTCGTCAGTTTATATTGCTCTGCTAGATCCTGACCCTCGTGTTTGTAAAAGGGGGGTTGCTCGTCTGAAGGAGGCGGGAATTTCTGTTTATGTGGGGATAGGTCACGAAGAAGCAAAGGCTTCCTTGCAACCGTACTTGCATCAAAGAGAAACGGGGTTGCCATGGGTTGTTATGAAAACGGCCGCGTCTCTCGATGGTCAAACCTCGGATCGTAGAGGGATATCGCAATGGATTTCAGGAGAGCAGGCTCGGTTAGATGTAGGAAGACTTCGTGCTGAGTCCCAAGCTGTAATTGTCGGTTCGCGTACGGTGTGTTTAGATAATCCTCGTTTATCTGCTCGGATGCCTTCAGGGGATTTGTACGAGAGACAACCGTTACGAGTAGTGGTGGATAGCAGAGGGAGTGTTCCTTTAGATGCTCGGGTATGGAATCCAGATTCTGGAAATGTTTTGCTTGCTACAACGGAACAGTGCTCTAAGGAGCATATTCAAAAATTAGAAGATCGGGGAGTGGAGGTATGGAAATCTTCTCCCCAGCAGGTGGATCTCAAAAGACTTTTACAATATCTGGCAGAGAAAGGATGTCTACAAGTGCTTGTTGAAGGGGGGGCTCGGTTGCACTCCGCTTTCTGGCGTGAGCATCTTGTGAACGCAGGTGTGATCTATTGGGGCCCCAAATTTTTGGGGGATCAAGGTAGTCCTATGTTACGAGATCTTCAGTTATGTTTGGATAATGCAGAACATGTGAAAATCACAAAAACTTTTTTAGTTGGAGATTCTGTAAAGACATGTTTTGAATGCGTGGGGAGAGAGGATGGATAGGTGAGCTTAGGGTCGCAGAAAGTATAAGTTTGTGCTATACTCTGCACACAGCAAGGAGCTTGTATTAGAAAAACTTTCCACTAGCTGAGTTTTTCTCAAAAACGGGATAGATTGAGAATGGTTACATGTGAAGCCGGGATAGCTTCGGTACAGCAAGCGATAAAAGATATCGCTGACGGGAATTTTGTCATAGTTATTGATAGGGAATCTCGAGAGAACGAGGGAGACTTAATTTTAGCAGGAGAAAAGGTCTCGGCAGAAAAAATGGCCTTTCTTTTGTCTCACACAACGGGCATTGTCTGCGCTTCGGTCACTCGTGAGCAAGCAAGAGTTTTGGACCTGCCCGCAATGGTTCAAGAGAACCAATGTGCCTTTAAAACAGCTTTTACTGTTTCTGTAGATGCTTCGTCAGGAATTACTACGGGAGTTTCTGCAGCGGATAGAACGAGAACAGTTCAATTATTATCCGACCCAACGTCAATTTCTCAATCTTTTGTTCGTCCAGGACATGTTTTCCCTTTAGTTAGTCAGCCTGGTGGAGTAGTCAAACGTCCAGGACATACTGAAGCATCCATGGATCTCATGCGGCTTGCTGGGATGTATCCTTGTGGTATTTTTGCTGAGCTTGTCAATGCAGATCATTCTATGATGCGGCAACAACAGATACTAGATTTTGCTGAGCAACATGGTTTTACGGTTATTACCGTAGATGATCTGATTACTTATCGATGGACCTTTGATTCTTTAGTTGAGCATGTTTCTTCAGCACGGATTCCTACCAAATATGGGGAGTTCTTCATACATGTTTATAAATCGATTATTGATGGAACAGAGCATTTTGCTTTAGTGAAGGGAGATATTCGGGAACAAGAATCCGTGCCTGTGCGTGTGCACTCAGAATGCTTAACCGGAGATGTTTTGGGGTCTTGTCGTTGTGATTGCGGAGCTCAGTTGGATATGGCTATGCGGTATATTGCAGAACAGGGCTTAGGCGTTATTGTGTATCTTCGAGGGCAAGAAGGGCGCGGTATAGGTTTTGGGCATAAAATTCAAGCTTATGCTTTACAAGATCTTGGATATGATACGGTAGAGGCCAATCTCCAACTAAGTTTTCCTATAGATGCTCGAGAGTATGGAGTAGCTGCACAAATTCTTAAGGATCTCCGGTTGACAAGCGTGAGATTGATCACCCATAATCCAAAAAAGTTTTTTGAGCTACAGCGGTTAGGAATACACATTCTCGACCGGATTGTTTTGCCCGTCATCGTCTCTTCTGAAAATGAGAGGTATTTACGAACAAAAAAAGACCGAATGGGGCATTGGTTGAATTTCCCTGTTCTTAATGAGTCGGAGGATGAGTATGAAACTGTTGAAAGGACTTCCTGTTGCTAAGGATGTGCGTGTAGCTATAGTCGGGGCGTGCTTTAACGCTCCTATTGCTGATCGCTTGGTTTCCGGAGCTCGAGAGACATTTTTTGAGTCCGGAGGTAGTCCCGATTCTTTGACTGTTGTTCGAGTTCCCGGTGCTTTTGAAATTCCCTGTGCCATTAAAAAAATGCTCTCTAAAGGAAATCTTTTTCAAGCAATTGTTGCCTGTGGAGTCTTAATTCAGGGGGAAACTTCGCATTATGAGCATATTGCGGATAATGTTGCCGCAGGTATCGCTCGATTGTCTGTAGAATTCTGTCTCCCAATCACTTTTTCTGTGATTACTGCTCCTAATGTAGAAGCTGCTTGGGAAAGAGCAGGGATAAAAGGCCCAAATTTGGGAGCTTCAGGAATGAGAACGGCGTTAGAAATGGCGTCGCTGTTTTCATTAATAGAGAAAGAATAAAGATTGATATCGGTGAAAGCGCCCGACTAAAAACCGGGCGCTTTTTTTGTTATAGATGGATGCTGACAGATCCATTCAAGTGGATTTGAACAGCAACGTTCTCAGAGAAGATGTCCAATCCTTGACAGGAAGAAGCAGTTTCAGAGAAATCTAAAACGACTTCTTCGGGAAGAATTTGTTTGTTTTGCATCTCTTTGTGAGCTTTCAAGCTTTTTGCTACCAATGATAACGTTGTGGCGTAAATTTGCTGAGCTCGAGCTTCCGCATTCGTATTTCCATGCGCAGCGCGTGTTAGTTCAGATATAAGAGTTGGTAGTCCTCGTAAAGAAAGAGCTAAAGAGTCTCCCTTATTTGTATAAAAGCTATTCACTAAGCTTTCAGCATCTTCCAAGGAAAGAGACTTAAAGCTTGTTGTTAAAATAGCAGCTTCTGAAGGGGATAGGTTCATTAAAGTAGCTATTCTAACTAAGGCCATTTCAGTTCGAGAAGAACCCGCAAATCCTAGGCGATTAGCTCGGTAAGTAAAGTAGCGGGAGAAGGCTTCTTCAACCGTAGCATATTGTTGCAACATGGACTGTAAAGGAGAAAAGTCCATATGAAACTGAGAGGATATCCCCTGTTCTCCACAAAAATCTAAAGCATAGAGATACAAGTCTAGAGCCAAAAGCGCGCGTCGCGAGCGTACAGCAGATAGTAGTTGTAAACTAGGGGCATTTGTCAGGGAAAGTAACTCATCATAATTAGCGAGCTTTCTCAATGAGAAGAAGAGCGTTTTTTGTTCTGGAGAGAGTCTAGCAAACGAAGGGCTCAATTCTGGGAAAGTATGCAGAACATGCAAAGCTTTTGTATAGAAGACCTCTTTTTGCGTTTCTGAAAAATAAGGCTTAAATGTGGCAACAGCTTTTGTTGAACATCCTAAGTGGCGTAGGATGATAGCAGTTTCTAAAATTTTGACGGAATCATAAAACTCTTTAGGAGAATTTAGGAATAAGGAGAGCTGCTTATGTAGGGTAAGGAACTGTTTAAATGTCATAGGGGATTCATTAGCCTGCAGCTGGACAAGCTGAGCATAAGCTTGGCGGGAGCCCTGGATAAGCAGGTGTAGGTGAATCAGACTGCGTACTGCGATATCAAAAGCAGGGACTTTCTTTTGGAACAATAGGGGAGAAAAGATCATCCCCGAAGGAGCGTTTAAAGAAGTTCCTGCAGGAGAAGGTTCAACTAACCACAAAAGTTCTGGATATTGACGGACTTTTTGCTCTATCCAAGCTTCTGATCCGATTTTATTGGCTCCACTAGGAAGCGTTACGCGAGGTTGGGGTGCCGAGAAAACAGGGACACTGGACAATGTGACGAAAAACAAAAGACAGTTGCGAAAGGTAAAGTTAGTTAGCATATAATCCTCTGCTACTCCCAGAGCTTTGCCCCTTCTTAATACGATAGGAGGGGTAACTTGTAAAGAGCTTAACGGGGAGTTATGTGGTTGATATCAATGACCGCGGTGGGTCTCCAAGGAAAAGCCCTATAGTTGAGTGTTTTCAAGAAGTAAACACTCTTGAGTTTTCGGTGCTCTCGAGAGACTCGACCAGCTTCATCCTAYCATGATTTTTCGTTAGGGGCAAGGGTCCTTGCAAGATCTTTTCATTCTAAGTWGAGAAGGTGATGTTAAGATTTTTATTTAATCTATGGCTAAAAATGAAGCTTTTATTAACTACTTAGTTAATAAGATTTGTGTTATAATATTACAAATTTATTTTTAATTTAGTAGGTTTTATGAAAAAGTTTGTCTATAAGTACAGTTTTGGGGCTTTATTGCTGCTCTCTGGATTGAGTAGTTGTTGCCCTAGCTCTTATGGATCGACTCCTGCAAAAAATACAGCTGAGATAAAAGAGGAATCTGTTATACTCCGCGAAGAGCCGGAATCCGGCTGTAAGAAGAAATCTTCTTGCTGCTTACGAAAATTTTTCTCACGCAAGAAACCAAAAGAGAAACCAGAGCCTGTGTTGCCGAACTTTAAGTCTTACGCAGATCCGATGACAGATGCCGAAAGAAAGGACCTTTCTTTTGTAGTGTCTGCTGCTGCTGAGAAGTCTTCTATTGCTTTGGCAATGGCTCAGGGGGAGATCAAAGGAGCTTTGTCTCGTATTAGAGAGATACACCCTCTTGTATTGCTTCAGGCTCTTGCGGAAGATCCTGCTTTGATTGCTGGAATGAAAAAAATGCAAGGACGCGATTGGGTCTGGAATATCTTCATGACAGAGTTAAGCAAAGCTTTCTCTCAAGCAGCATCTTTAGGGGCTTTCAGCGTTGCGGACGTTGCTGCGTTCGCGTCAACCTTGGGATTAGACTCGGGGACCGTTACCTCAATTGTTGATGGGGAAAGGTGGGCTGAGCTGATCGATGTTGTAATTCAGAGCCCTACTATATAAGGCCACTTTGTTCTATAGGCCCCCTTTCCCCAGATAGGAGAAAGGGGGCTTTTGTATTATTCCGCTTATTTGCCTCCGAGGCGGATGCAAAATAAAAGAGTAGGACGATGTTACGGTTTTTAGAACAAATTAATAGTTTTTTAACTTTTTTCTGCGTGTTCCCCCTGATTCTTTTCTTGGGAGGAATATTGACATGGAAACTGCGGGGGCTACAGTTCACTTCTTTAGGAACAAGTTTTCGCTTGATGCTAAGTAATCAACAGGAACCCTCTGTCTCTGAGGGAAAAGGGGTTTCTCGTTACGAGGCTGTTGCTGGTATGTTAGCTGGTAATTTTGGAACAGGTAATATAGCAGGGATGGCGATCGCTGTTGTTAATGGGGGACCTGGAGCTTTACTTTGGATCTGGATTGTTACTTTTTTGGCAGCAATCGTTCAATACGCAGGGGCTTTCCTTGGATGTAAGTATCGCCAGTTTCAAGCGGCATCTCAGGAATATATTGGAGGACCAATAGCTTGTTTGGGATATAAAATGAAAAGCCGTTTCTTAGCTGGAGCCTTTTGTATAGCTGGTTTAATCTCTGCTTTTTTTGCAGGGAATTTTGTTCAAGTTAACGGAATTGTTTCTCTGTGTGCAGATAGTGTCTATACAAAAATTTTGGCAGGGGTGTTGTTAGCGCTTTCTATTTATCCTGTTTTAGCTGGAGGAAATACTCGAGTTCTCCGCTTTTCTGCGAAAGCAATTCCTTTTGTAGCGGGCTTCTATTTCCTTTTCTCCGTCATAGTTTTAGCGATTCATTGTGATAAAATTCTTCCGGCTTTGCACCTCGTTTTCTCTTCTGCTTTAGGTATAAAGGCTGGAATTGCAGGAATTGGCGGTTATACGATAGGACAAGTGATTTCAACAGGATTGAATCGAGCTATTATGGCGACGGATTGTGGAAATGGTATGGTTTCCATTCTACAATCCAATTCTAAAAGCTCTAACCCAGTTGCGGATGGATTAGTAACTCTTCTCCCTCCTGTAATTGTCGCTGTTGTTTGTTCTATCACAATGATGGTTCTTCTTGTGACAGGAGCTTATGAGTCCGGAGAACTAGGAGTTTTGATGGTTATGCATGCTTTCAAATCCTCTTTAGGTATGTGGGGAGGAAGTGTTGTCTTCATATCTATGCTCTTATTTGGGTATACAACAGTGTTATCATGGTTTGCTTGCGCAGAAAAAAGTTTAGAATATATGATCCCAGGAAGGCGAGCTAACCTATGGTTAAAGGCTGTTTATATATTGGTGATCCCTATGGGAGGTGTTTTAGGCATGCAATCTGTCTGGGCACTATCTGATTTAGGTTTCTGTGGGATGGTAATTTTCAATGCGATCAGTTTGATTGCTTTGTTTAAGGAGGTAATTGCTACTCGCGATGAAGTAGCTCTTCTTCGTAAAAAAGCAACAGCTCAGGTTGATCCTTTAAGACAGTAGTGCAAGCATAGGGCCGCTTTATTATAAAAAGCGGCCAAGCCTCTTCTTCAAATATAGGAGATCTTTTATGCAACTTACTTCGCAGGCTTTTTCTTATGGCCGTCCGATTCCTAAAAAATATTCATGTCAGGGGGTTGGAATCTCTCCTCCGCTTTCTTTTTCTGATATCCCTTCAGAAGCTAAAAGCCTTGCTCTTATTGTTGAAGACCCAGATGTCCCTGCCAATGTTCGGGAAGATGGGTTGTGGATCCATTGGATAGTATATAACCTCTCTCCCATAGTATCTAATCTTGCAGAGGGAGCTCAAATTTTTGCTGTTCAAGGGATAAATACAGCAGGAGAAATAGGCTATTGCCCTCCTTGTCCGCCAGACGCAAAGCATCGCTATTACTTCTATGCCTATGCATTGGACGTTGTTCTCCCTGAAGAAGAGGGAGTAACAAAAGAACAGTTGTTAGAGGCTATGGAAGGACATATCCTTGCCACAGCGGAACTGATGGGCACTTATGAACAAGATTAGAGAGATTACTCTTCTTGAGGGATAAACTCCTCTCGCTTTTTGCGGTGTTTCCAATATAACGGACCGTAGTGATAGCAGAGTTCCTCTCCAGGAAAAATGTCTTTGATAGCCCGAATAATAATATGGAATATGCCATTTTCAAAAGCCCCAACAGCTTCTAGGTTGGGGTTATCGCTGTGATTAATAAAGCGGGTAATGTTCCCTAGCTTCCCACTATCGATGGTAAAATATCGAAAGGAATGGCGGGGGACTGGATAGCGAAAGCAGTAATCATTTTCATCTAACCAAAGAGCTTGTCGTCTACGCAAAATTCCCGTGTATTCCCCGATATAGCTCCATGCAGGAATGAATTCGCGAGCAAAAACTCCATATCCTATAAGAGCATCAATCCAACAGATGGCAACAGGAGGGATTGTAGGAGCTCGGAGTTGCTGCTTATGTAATTGCCCCAACCATTTTGTTAAAGAGGAAATAGCTAGGCGTTTTTCTTCTCGGTAACATAGTCGTTGTATTCGTTTTTCTATTACGGGATCTTGGAATTGAAGTTGGGGAAGAAACGAGAACTGTAAAAGTTTCTCCACTCTTGATATGGGATAAGGGTTGGCGGAGGCAACCCCTCCATGTAAAGAGAGATATAGGGTGTCTTGAGTGCAGCTAATGGTCATACAAGGCTCGGAGAAGAAAAGAAAACAGGATCTGTGATACCAGAGCTTTGAGCAATTATTGGGCGAACATTTGTGATATCTTGAATAGCAGAGGACACAGTGTTTAAAGCTTTTTCTGCTGTATTACATTCGAGAGAAAGATGTGCAAGATAAATTTTTTTAATTCGGGGAGTGAGTACCTGCCGAAGCAAGGCTCCGCATTCTGCATTGGAAATATGACCTTGTTTGCTAAGAATGCGTTGTTTGCAACTCTCCGGTCGTGAAGATTGAAGGACCATTTCGGGATCGTGATTAGATTCTATTAGCAGGTAGTCGCAATCATATAATAGATGTGTAATCCAAGATGTTCCCCATCCTAAATCTGTGCAAAATCCTAATTTGACTCCAGAATATTGAAAAATAAATCCTACAGGATCTACGGCATCATGCGGCACATTAAATGTTTGAATGCGAAGATCTTCCATAGAAAAGTTATGCCCTGTTGTAAAAATTTTAAAAGTGGGGCACAGATCTAAAAGTTGGCGTAAACTGCGGGCGGTCTCTATGTTACATATGATTGGAGTTCTGTAGGTTTTAATAAAGCTTCTAAGTCCAGCAATATGATCGGAGTGCTCGTGAGTGATTAAAATACCCTGAATATCTTCGGGTGGAATGTCCATAGAATGCAAAGCATCAACCACAGCTTGTTTGCTAATCCCTAGGTCCACGAGTATTTTGCATGCCTCTGTCCCTAGATAGGCGCAATTGCCCTTGGATCCCGAAGCTATGGGGAAAAAGCCTTCCATTGATTAATCTTCCTGATTTGATAGTTGGACCAGTATTTGACGTGGTTTGGCTCCTTCTGAAGGGCCTACAATTCTCGCTTCCTCCAGCTGGTCAATAATACTTGCTGCTCTAGCGTAGCCAATTTTGAGTTTTCTTTGGAGGAAAGTTGTTGAGGCATTCCCTGTTTGCAATACAAGAGTTTTTGCCTGATTAAATAAAGGATCTAGACTCTCTGGATCCATAGAAGAGGAGTCGTCGTACGTATCAAATGAAGGAATTACATACTTACAAGGGAATCTTGAACATAAATCTTTAATGACTTTGTTAATATCGTCATCGCAAATATAGGCTCCCTGTACGCGCAAAGGTGCAAAGGATCCTGGAGAAACCACTAGCATGTCTCCGTTCCCCATCAAATTTTCTGCTCCCGGTTCGTCGATAATAATTTGACTATTCACTTTGTTCGCGACTTTGAAAGCAATTCGAGACGGGAAGTTTGCTTTGATTAATCCTGTGATGACGTCTCGAGAAGGACGTTGTGTTGCTAAAATGAGGTGAATCCCCACGGCTCTAGCCATTTGAGCTAAACGCACTATAGGCGTTTCGATGTCATGAGAGGAAGAAAGAAGTAAATCTGAGAGCTCATCAATAATACCGACAATGAAAGGCATTTTTTCTGGGATTTCTTTGTCGTAAGAAGCTTCAATATCTACATTGCGAGTTCGAGAGTTGAATGATTGGATATTCCGTAGCCCTAAAAATCGTAGGATTTCATAGCGAAGCTCCATCTCTCGAACAAGCCAAATTAAGGCGCTATGAGCTTCTTTGGACTCCGTAATAACGGGCGTTAACATATGAGGGAGCTGTGAGTAACCAGTCAATTCTACTTTTTTAGGGTCTACAATCACAAGTTTAACATCTGTAGGGGGAGAAGTCATGATGAGAGACATGACAATTGTGTTGATACAGACAGATTTTCCAGATCCAGTGGTCCCGGCAATAATTAAGTGAGGCATGGTTGCTAGGTCAGTCCAAAAATTATCTCCATTAGCTTTTTTTCCAAGGAGCAAAGGAACTTGAAGTCTCTGGGTACCTTTTTGGTAGTCTTCTAGTAAATCACGGAAGTTTACAGGTTGGGGATCTGGGTTAGGGATTTCAATTCCAACAGCGGCCTTCCCTGGGATTGGAGCAATAATGCGAATGCTGGAAGCTTGTAAATTTAACGCGATATCATTTTCTAGAGCCTTGATTTTCTGTACTTTAACTCCTGTATTAGGGAGAACTTCAAATGCTGCAAGGGTGGGGCCGGAGCAAATGTTCCCAATGGAAGCATCTATGCCAAAACTTGCCAAAGTTTGTTGTAAAATAGCGGCTTTCTTTTTTAATTCTTCTAAAAGCGATTCCGGCCGTCGTATGTTCCGTTTACTTAACAGATGGTATTGCGGTAAATCGGGAGCCTCTCCTGCCACTATAAAGGGAGATGGCGATGAAGATGGTATAGGCGTTGAAGAAGTTCTTTTTTGTAAAAGGTCTGGAAGATCCGGTTTCTTTTGAGGAGCCAGAGTTCTTTTCGCAGGATGTGGTGGAGAGAGAAAAATAGTGCGATTAGAGGAGTCGCCATCATGGAGGTCTTTATTTTCCAGAGGGAGGGAAATCACGGGGGTTGGAAGTTTTAAAACTTCTTTTTTGGCGAAAGAAGATGGAGCGGGTACTCGAAGTGAAGGCTCGGGACAATAGGACTTATTATTAACAAGATTTTTTAAAAGCTTTTTGCAGGCGCTCCAACATGCGTAAGATTTGTTTTTGAGAAATTTGAGGAGAGCGTCTAGAAGTGCTTTTTTTTTTAACACAAAAGACTTGGGAATAAGGTAGCAGATTGCGCAAAGCAATATAGCGAGAAAAATTAATCCAGTTCCCACTGCGCCAATTAATAGTTTTAAGGAAAAAGAGTTCCCATCATATAGCAGGTAAAAAGGAATGCCCCCTAAATAAGCTTTTGGAGGTTGAAGGTCCATAACAACCATAGGAACTCTTGTAGCCAAAAACTGGGGAAGATTTTGTGCAGGAGAAACCATGGATAACAGTATGGCGCAACAAACAGGAACAGTGCCGAAAGCTACCGCCTTTCTAAAGGCTAGTGGGGCGGGAGTTTTTTTCATATTCAAGAAAGAAAGAAAGCCGAAGTAAAGAGGGATTAGAAAGGCGGCTACTCCAAAGTTATATAATAGGAAAGAACTAAGAGACCATCCGAGCAAACCTATCCAATTTTGCGTGTAAGGTTGGTTATGCTGAAAGCTCCATAAACTAAGTCCTGAGAAACAGGCCAAGGCTAGATAGATGCAGGTTTTGATAGCAAAGACTGTTTGTGGAGAAAGAGAAACGCTGGCTTTCTTTCGTTCTTTTCTCATGATTCCTCTCTTATACACTGTACATTGATACGGACTCTTACAAGGAATAGCATTCGTATGGAGATATGGCTTGTTGATAAAGCGCAATATTCCAACGCGCATGTGTAGCTTGTTATAACAAGAAAAACAAAAGAATCGAAGCAGTCTTTTTAGGAAACAATAAAGAAGGGCGAACGACGGGGTTCGAACCCGCGACCTTCGGAACCACAATCCGACGCTCTAACCAACTGAGCTACGTTCGCCACGGCAAAACTTCCCCAACTGATGTAGCGTGCAGGCGCTTCATGCTGGGGAAAAAGCAGTATAATAGAGGGATTGTTTTTATGGAAGATGAAGGTGAATAAAATCTATCGCGCTGTTTTTTTTGGAGGGGGATAGTAATAGATTGCCTTGGATTAGGCAAAAAAGTTTTTTGATTAGCAAGTGATTGCGCAACAAGAGTGGTAGATGAAGTAAGAGAATGAAAAAAAATGGGCAAATTTTTTTGTATAAAAAGAGGTTGAGGAGGTGTTGTGAGGAGGAAAAGGTTTTTGTAAGGAGGAGTGGGTTAGGGAAAGTTGAGAAAAAATAGATGCAGAAAAAATAGAGGTTGATATAAGATGTTGCTTTCTTTCGAACGAAGGTTTGAAAAGAACACTTCTCACGATGATGAGGAGGCGCAAAAAGGGTTTACGCGAGAGTGTGAGCCTTTCTTAACAATGCAAATGAGATAGAATGCAAGCCAGTATAAATGCTTGTGAGGATTTCTTAAGGAATTAAGAAAACCCGTTAATAAATCAAAGTATATTTTTTTCTGAGAATTTGATCTTGGTTCAGATTGAACGCTGGCGGCGTGGATGAGGCATGCAAGTCGAACGGAACAATTGCTTCGGTGATTGTTTAGTGGCGGAAGGGTTAGTAATGCATAGATAATTTGTCCTTAACTTGGGAATAACGGTTGGAAACGGCCGCTAATACCGAATGTGGCGTAGATTAGGCATCTAAATTACGTTAAAGAAGGGGATCTTCGGACCTTTCGGTTAAGGGAGAGTCTATGTGATATCAGCTAGTTGGTGGGGTAAAGGCCTACCAAGGCTATGACGTCTAGGCGGATTGAGAGATTGGCCGCCAACACTGGGACTGAGACACTGCCCAGACTCCTACGGGAGGCTGCAGTCGAGAATCTTTCGCAATGGACGGAAGTCTGACGAAGCGACGCCGCGTGTGTGATGAAGGCTCTAGGGTTGTAAAGCACTTTCGCTTGGGAATAAGAGAAGACGGTTAATACCCGTTGGATTTGAGCGTACCAGGTAAAGAAGCACCGGCTAACTCCGTGCCAGCAGCTGCGGTAATACGGAGGGTGCTAGCGTTAATCGGATTTATTGGGCGTAAAGGGCGTGTAGGCGGAAAGGTAAGTTAGTTGTCAAATCTCGGGGCTCAACCCCGAATCGGCATCTAAAACTATTTTTCTAGAGGGTAGATGGAGAAAAGGGAATTTCACGTGTAGCGGTGAAATGCGTAGATATGTGGAAGAACACCAGTGGCGAAGGCGCTTTTCTAATTTATACCTGACGCTAAGGCGCGAAAGCAAGGGGAGCAAACAGGATTAGATACCCTGGTAGTCCTTGCCGTAAACGATGCATACTTGATGTGGATGGTCTCAACCCCATCCGTGTCGGAGCTAACGCGTTAAGTATGCCGCCTGAGGAGTACACTCGCAAGGGTGAAACTCAAAAGAATTGACGGGGGCCCGCACAAGCAGTGGAGCATGTGGTTTAATTCGATGCAACGCGAAGGACCTTACCTGGGTTTGACATGCATATGACCGCGGCAGAAATGTCGTTTTCCGCAAGGACATATGCACAGGTGCTGCATGGCTGTCGTCAGCTCGTGCCGTGAGGTGTTGGGTTAAGTCCCGCAACGAGCGCAACCCTTATCGTTAGTTGCCAGCACTTAGGGTGGGAACTCTAACGAGACTGCCTGGGTTAACCAGGAGGAAGGCGAGGATGACGTCAAGTCAGCATGGCCCTTATGCCCAGGGCGACACACGTGCTACAATGGCCAGTACAGAAGGTAGCAAGATCGCGAGATGGAGCAAATCCTCAAAGCTGGCCCCAGTTCGGATTGTAGTCTGCAACTCGACTACATGAAGTCGGAATTGCTAGTAATGGCGTGTCAGCCATAACGCCGTGAATACGTTCCCGGGCCTTGTACACACCGCCCGTCACATCATGGGAGTTGGTTTTACCTTAAGTCGTTGACTCAACCCGCAAGGGGGAGAGGCGCCCAAGGTGAGGCTGATGACTGGGATGAAGTCGTAACAAGGTAGCCCTACCGGAAGGTGGGGCTGGATCACCTCCTTTTAAGGATAAGGAAGAAGCCTGAGAAGGTTTCTTACTAGGTTGAGCAAGCATTTATATGTAAGAGCAGGCATTCTATTTCATTTGCGTTGTTAAGGTGGCGCGAAGAGGACGAAACATACAGTTTGTGATCAAGTATGTTATTGTAAAGAAATAATCATGGTAACAAGTATAATTCACGCATAATAATAGACGTTTAAGAGTATTTGTCTTTAGGTGAAGTACTTGCATGGATCTATGAAATTTACAGACCAAGTTGATAAGAGCTATTGGTGGATGCCTTGGCATTGACAGGCGATGAAGGACGCGAATACCTGCGAAAAGCTCCGGCGAGCTGGTAATAAGCAAAGACCCGGAGGTGTCCGAATGGGGAAACCCGGTAGAGTAATAGTCTACCATTGTATACTGAATACATAGGTATGCAAAGCAACACCTGCTGAACTGAAACATCTTAGTAAGCAGAGGAAAAGAAATCGAAGAGATTCCCTGTGTAGCGGCGAGCGAAAGGGGAAGAGCCTAAACCGAACTTATAGTTCGGGGTTGTAGGATTGGGGATAAAGGATCAAGATTCCTAGTTGAACACATCTGGAAAGGTGGATGAAACAGGGTGATAGTCCCGTAGACGAAAGGAGATCAAGACCGACCTCAACACCTGAGTAGGGCTAGACACGTGAAACCTAGTCTGAATCTGGGGAGACCACTCTCCAAGGCTAAATACTAGTCAATGACCGATAGTGAACCAGTACTGTGAAGGAAAGGCGAAAAGAACCCTTGTTAAGGGAGTGAAATAGAACCTGAAACCAGTAGCTTACAAGCGGTCGAAGACCTATGTCCCTTTAACGGGGTCGAGGTTGACGGCGTGCCTTTTGCATGATGAGCCAGGGAGTTAAGCTAAACGGCGAGGTTAAGGGATGTACATTCCGGAGCCGAAGCGAAAGCGAGTTTTAAAAGAGCGTTTAGTCGTTTGGTTTAGACACGAAACCAAGTGAGCTATTTATGACCAGGTTGAAGCATGGGTAAAACTATGTGGAGGACCGAACCAGTACCTGTTGAAAAAGGTTTGGATGAGTTGTGAATAGGGGTGAAAGGCCAATCAAACTTGGAGATATCTTGTTCTCTCCGAAATAACTATAGGGTTAGCCTCGGATAATAAGCTTTTGGGGGTAGAGCACTGAATTCTAGCGGGGGCCTACCGGCTTACCAACGGAAATCAAACTCCGAATACCAAGAGCGAGTCCGGGAGATAGACAGCGGGGGCTAAGCTTCGTTGTCGAGAGGGGAACAGCCCAGACCGCCGATTAAGGTCCCTAATTTTATGCTAAGTGAGTAAGGAAGTGATGATTCTAAGACAGTTGGAATGTTGGCTTAGAGGCAGCAATCATTTAAAGAGTGCGTAACAGCTCACCAATCGAGAATCATTGCGCCGATAATAAACGGGGCTAAGCATAAAACCGACATCGCGGGTGTGTCTTTATGGCACGCGGTAGGAGAGCGTAGTATTCAGCAGTGAAGGTGTACCGGAAGGAGCGCTGGAGCGGATACTAGTGAAGATCCATGGCATAAGTAACGATAAAGGGAGTGAAAATCTCCCTCGCCGTAAGCCCAAGGTTTCCAGGGTCAAGCTCGTCTTCCCTGGGTTAGTCGGCCCCTAAGTCGAGGCGTAACTGCGTAGACGATGGAGCAGCAGGTTAAATATTCCTGCACCACCTAAAACTATAGCAAAGGAATGACGGAGTAAGTTAAGCACGCGGACGATTGGAAGTGTCCGTAGAGCGATGAGAACGGTTAGTAGGCAAATCCGCTAACATAAGATCAGGTCGCGATCAAGGGGAATCTTCGGAGGAACCGATGGTGTGGAGCGAGGCTTTCAAGAAATAATTTCTAGCTGTTGATGGTGACCGTACCAAAACCGACACAGGTGGGCGAGATGAGTATTCTAAGGCGCGCGAGATAACTTTCGTTAAGGAACTCGGCAAATTATCCCCGTAACTTCGGAATAAGGGGAGCCTTTTAGGGTGATTATCGAACGATATGAGCCCCGGGGGGCCGCAGAGAAATGGCCCAGGCGACTGTTTAGCAAAAACACAGCACTATGCAAACCTCTAAGGGGAAGTATATGGTGTGACGCCTGCCCAATGCCAAAAGGTTAAAGGGATATGTCAGCTGCAAAGCGAAGCATTGAACCTAAGCCCTGGTGAATGGCCGCCGTAACTATAACGGTGCTAAGGTAGCGAAATTCCTTGTCGGGTAAGTTCCGACCTGCACGAATGGTGTAACGATCTGGGCACTGTCTCAACGAAAGACTCGGTGAAATTGTAGTAGCAGTGAAGATGCTGTTTACCCGCGAAAGGACGAAAAGACCCCGTGAACCTTTACTGTACTTTGGTATTGATTTTTGGTTTGTTATGTGTAGGATAGCCAGGAGACTAAGAACACCCTTCGTCAGGAGGGTGGGAGTCAACGTTGAAATACTGGTCTTAACAAGCTGGGAATCTAACATTATTCCATGAATCTGGAAGATGGACATTGCCAGACGGGCAGTTTTACTGGGGCGGTATCCTCCTAAAAAGTAACGGAGGAGCCCAAAGCTTATTTCATCGTGGTTGGCAATCACGAGTAGAGCGTAAAGGTATAAGATAGGTTGACTGCAAGACCAACAAGTCGAGCAGAGACGAAAGTCGGGCTTAGTGATCCGGCGGTGGAAAGTGGAATCGCCGTCGCTTAACGGATAAAAGGTACTCCGGGGATAACAGGCTGATCGCCACCAAGAGTTCATATCGACGTGGCGGTTTGGCACCTCGATGTCGGCTCATCGCATCCTGGGGCTGGAGAAGGTCCCAAGGGTTTGGCTGTTCGCCAATTAAAGCGGTACGCGAGCTGGGTTCAAAACGTCGTGAGACAGTTTGGTCTCTATCCTTCGTGGGCGCAGGATACTTGAGAGGAGCTGTTCCTAGTACGAGAGGACCGGAATGGACGAACCAATGGTGTGTCGGTTGTTTTGCCAAGAGCATAGCCGAGTAGCTAAGTTCGGAAAGGATAAGCATTGAAAGCATCTAAATGCCAAGCCTCCCTCAAGATAAGGTATCCCAATGAGACTCCATGTAGACTACGTGGTTGATAGGTTGGAGGTGTAAGCACAGTAATGTGTTCAGCTAACCAATACTAATAAGTCCAAAGACTTGGTCTTTTTATGATTGGAAGAGCCGAAAGGCGAAGACAATAAAGAAGATATAGAGAATGCAAGTGCGTATAAGACAGGCTTTTAAGCGTCTATTAGTATACGTGAAGAACGATACCAGGATTAGCTTGGTGATAATAGAGAGAGGGAAACACCTGATACCATTCCGAACTCAGAAGTTAAGCCTCTGATCGCTGATGGTACTATACACAAGAGTATGGGAGAGTAGGTCGTTGCCAAGCATTTTATTACAGAATATCTTAGTCACAGACTAAAAAGAAAAGGGGGTAACAGATATCTAGCTGCTACCCCCTTTTTTTGTATCAAGACGTTTCCATCTTCTTATATAGAGACTCTCTACCGCTTGTTTTCAAATGTTTTATCTCTTTCGAATCAGTATCTAGGGAAAAAAATGTTTTCTTTTTTGGAAGAACGGATCTGTAAACAATCTTTGTGTGATTTAACAGAGAGAGGAGGAGATTTACTCTGTTTTCTCTTTAGGATTATAAGCAAAACTCTCCTAACGATATTTATTACGACTAAATGGTTGATTTATAGAAAGAAGATTCATAGCGAACAATATCTACAATGCTGTAGCGAAAGAATGAAAACTAGAAGAACTCTATGCAGGGGGAAAGGATATCTTATTGGTACTTTAGGGATATCAAGATGGGGGGCTAGGATTGCCACAAGGAAGATTAGCTTCCAAAATCATCCAGGATAATAGAAGACCGCTCAACTCCGTAGTTATCAAGTAAAGTAAGAATACTGCTGTTGTGAAGTGCTGGACCACAAACATAGTATAGATAGTCTTCTGGATTGGGAAGCTTGCTCAGTTGTCCGAGCTCAAAAGCTTTAAACAAAAAGTTCGTTTTGATTGGGTCTTTACTGTCCCATCCTTTATCTAAGTCTTCCTGCAAAGGTTGAGATAGAACAAGATGGTAGTGAAAGTTAGGAAATTCCTTTTCTAATTTCTCATACTCTTCTTGATAAATATTTTCCTTAAGAGAGCGGGCACCATACCATAACGTAAGCTCTCGGTTTGTATGTTTGCTTAATAATAAATCAAGAATATGGCTTCTTCCAAAAGAGGAGCCAGCTCCTCCAATTAGGAAGATAACAGGACGGTTATCTTCTTTCATGAATGATTCGCCATAAGGACCAGATACAGTTACCTTATCACCTGGCTTGAGGGAGAATATATAGGAGGAACAGACTCCCCATGGAATCGTTGGATCAGGGGATTTATTTATAAATGGAGGCGTTGCGATACGGATATTAAATTTGATAAGAGGGAGCTCTGCTGGATAAGAAGCTAGAGAATATGCTTTATTTGCAGAGTTGGCATCCAAAGATTGGTGATCAATCACTTTATCAAAGAGGTGGAAGGTTTCCCAATCACTATAATATTGGGGATCCATAGTCTGTTTCCAGTCAGAGGTATTAGTTTTATAGGAGGGAACGGTAATTTGCAGATATCCCCCAGGTTTGAAAGGAATAGGACGTGCGGGATCTACAGACAGAACAAGTTCTTTAATGAAGGTCGCAACATTCTCGTTTGATACAACTGTGCCTTCCCAGGATGAAGCATTGAAATAACGTTCTTCAATTTCTAAGTTCATATCATGTTGTACTTTCGTTTGGCAGGAAAGTCGCCAGCCTTGTTCCAACTGTTGCTTTGAGAAGGTAGAGCGATCCGTTTCTAATGGCTCATCGACATTTTTTGTAATGCGAATTTTACATTGCTTGCATGCGGCTTTTCCTCCGCAAGGAGAAGGGATAGCAATCCCAGAATCAAGCAAAGAGGAAAGGAGCGTTTTTCCGCTATCTACAGTTTTAGTAAGAGAGTCATCATTATTGATTCTCAGTTTACAGGGATGCACTTTGATAAGAAATTTCCTGGAAAGAAGGATGATGGCTACAAGAAGAAGGCCTAAAGCACAAAATGCGGTAGAAGCAATAAAAATAGGGTACAGGCTTGAAAGCCAAGACATAATTATAAGAATCCCTGGAATTTCAACGAGACTGTAGCGTCAACTTATAGTTTACTTCATAAAAAATCAATGGAGTTTTTTAGAGTTTTATTACTAGGAAGCAAAGCCCTTTCTTTGGGCTTCGCTCAAAGGGATTCAATTTTATTTTTCAGCCTTAAAAATTTCTGAAATAGCTGCTTTAAGGATTTCAATTTTTCCAGAAGCGATATTCAGAACAACAGTGTGTTCACGGATTTCGGCAATCGTTCCAACGATGCCCATAGCAGTCACTTTATCTCCAACTGCTAACTCGCTTTTTCTTTTTTCCATAGCTTGGCGGCGTTTTTGTTCTGGTCGCCATAAGATAAAATAGAAAAAGACGATAGCAATTCCTAACATCACTGCAGGCTGTCCAAATGTTGCTCGTTGAGGAGAATCAACATCTGCAAATAAAGATGGGCAACATCCTAGAAAGAAAAGGATACTAAACAACACACGAGAGAACATCAAGGTACCTTTTATTAGGGTTAAAAAGGATAGGTTAACACAGGAACATAGGGGGATCAATCCTTTTCCAGGAGTAATGCTATCAGTGATAAGACTTTCTTAAAAAGAAAGCCTTTCCAATAGCACAACATTTTCTAGGTGGTGAGTATGAGGGAATTGATCAATAGGCTGCATGCGTTGAAGCTGATACCCATGTTCTACAAGAATGGAACATTCGCTAATTTGTGTAAGGGGATTGCAAGAAACATAAATAATTTTCTTAGGAGACATGCGCAAAAGATATTTTAAAGCTTTATTTTGCATGCCACAACGCGGAGGATCAATGACCACAATATCTAGGGGAGGAAGGTGCTCATGGCGTCTACAAACTGTTTTGCATCTTCCAGAAATACTTCCATATTTGCAGAATTAAGCTGAATATTCTCTTGGGCAGAAGCAACTGCATCTGGCACCAGTTCTACTCCAATAATTTTTTTCACATAAGGGGAGAGCGAAATTCCAATAGTTCCGGCTCCACAATATAAATCTAAGAGAGTCTCTTCTCCTGTAGGAGAAATAAAGTCTTTAATAGTTTGAATAATTTTTTCTGCTTGTCGGCTTTGCGGTTGGAAAAAGCTTCGTGGACGGACATGAAAAATATTAGAACGACCCTCTATGGATAATTGTTGCTTGAGGAATTGCTCTCCATAAAGGTGAGTTGTTCGGAAAGTGGTCGGAGAATTGCGCGCAGAGAGCTTCTCTTCCCAAAAAATAGAGGTAATCGGTAAGCCAGAATCTAAAAGAGTCTTCTGCCATTCCTGGATCACACTTAGAGGTACAGCAAACTCCTCTCTTCCCGATGTGGTTAGAATGATCATAAAATCATTAGAGACATTGCCTATTCGGACAGTGAGAGTGCACAGAGAGCCCTTATTTAATGGAGGATAGTAGGCCGATAATTCAGGATGAGTAGCCCACCAGGAACGAGTATAGTTAAGGATATCGATAGCGCGCTCATCGATCATGAGACATTCAGTAATAGGGATGCCTTTTTTAGGTTTTGATGGGGAGATAAATCCTAAGGTTTTTTCTCCATCGACTGTTTGATAAAAAGAAAATTCCATCTTATTTCTTCCGCGAAGAATTGGAGAACAAGGGATCACCGGAAGAATTTTTTGAGAAGGTATAAGAGGAGAAAATAAATTATGAAGAGCGAGTTCTTTAGCTTTTAAAGAGAGCTCATATTCCGTTTGAGGAGACGAACAGCCTCCACAGATTCCAAAATGTTTACAGTTATGATGGCAGGCCAGCAACTCAAATCCCTAAGAAAACAAAAGGTTTTACCTCTAAAAGGAGGTGCGAAGTTTTAATTTGCGAAGGTGTGCCGTTATTACAGCTCAGGAAGGATAGCAAAAAAAAGAGAAGCAATCAATGAGAAGAGAAAAGAGGGCCCTGTTGATTAAAAGTGCCCTCTACAAAAAAAGAAAGCGCTAAGAGTTTATTTTTTTGTTGAACGAACTTTTTTCGTCACTTTAGCTTTCGTTTTAGTAGCGGCTTTTTTTACTGGTTTAGCTTTTGCCTTAGTAGCGCAAGTTTTTTTTGTACAAGCTTTTTTCGTTACAACTTTAGTGGCTTTGGCAGGTTTTTTAGCAGCAGCTTTAGCTTTTTTAGCAGCTACTTTACTTCTTTTCATCAAGCCCATTTTTTCTGCTTTAATGGACTCTTTGCGATAAACTTTCGCAATTTTTTCTAATTTGATGGATTCAGTACGAACTCGCTGTGCTGCGGCTTTATTCCCTTTTTCCGCTTTTAGCAAGTTTTGTTGGATACTTTCCAACAAATCTGTCATTTTTTTTGCCGTATCTTTTAGCGCCATGAAAAAATATCCTCTAGTCGTTGTTTTAAACTATTTTTTTTAGTTTTAATTTTTAATTAGTTTGTTTGTTCAAATTCATGCAACCATTTTCTAGAATCTAGGTAAGGATCTCACAGCCTGTTTGTTGACAAGTTCTGTGTACCGCTCTGTTTATCAATAAGTTATTTTTTTCAATGACAGAAAAAAATTTTATAAAACAATGTGCTGCATAGGGTCTGGATAGGGTTTTTTATAGAGGAAGCTTTTGATCTAAAGGGACCATTAAGATGCCCTTGTGATGAGAGGTAATCTTCTTTGAAGAAGGATAAAGGAGTGTTTCCGTATGAATATTTACAAATTCATCTTTGGGAGCTGTTCATGGTTTCTGCTAGGGTGGGGAATATGCTTGGGAGCCGAAGAGCCCCTTTCTTTTGGACACCAGTGTGCAAATGTTCGCAAGGCTATGCAAGATGGTAAACCACTTTTCCCTATTTTCGATGCTTTTATTGGGCGTATTGTAAATGAAAGCACATCCTTATCCGAAAGAGATTGGGAAACGGCAACATGGTTAATTTGTGAATATATACGGGGCAGTTTGAAGCGTGGAGAGCAAGATCTGTGCTCCGAACTTGTGAAACCCCTGTTTTCTTCAGCTATAATTCCTCAAAAAGTAAAAGGACGAATCCGTCAATCTTGGCAGACTCTCAATCCTCAAGGAGCTTCTTTGAAGGATTTGGTGCGTGCATTGGAGAGCTGTGATGATTCTTCTTCTCAGGATCACTTACTACTGTCCTTGTATAGTATGACATTACATAGCAGCTATGAGAACAAAAAAGCAGAGATCCTTTTTTCAAAAGACCAAAAAAATTATGAAGAAGCCTTAAGTTTATGTGAGGAGTTGCAAGAAAGCCTCGAAACGGGGCAGAGTGCTCCTCCTCTAGCAGTCTATGACGTAGAGAAAGCTTTTTTAAAGCGAATCGTGCTTGCTATGCAATGGGAAAAGGAGAAGGAGTTGGAAGGGGCCCCTTCTACAAAATTATTGCTGGAGTATTGTGAGGCAGAGGAGTGTTATGTACAAGCAGTCGAGCAATTAATTAAAAAAATAGAATCAGGGAATCTGGAACGAACACAGGAAGTCGATGCTGTTTTATTTGCACATGCTTTAAGTAAACTTCCTTGGGAGGAGTCTCTTGGAGAGCATGAGTTGGAGGTCCTTATATCTGGAGGGAAGTATTTGACCTCTGTCTATGCTCAGCATGCCTACTTTTCTCTTCTTGAACATTACTTTAAAGAGGCGCGCATACGAGAAATTGCTCGTCTATTGGCCTTTGGGAAGAACGTTTTTATTGAGTCCCACAAAAAATATCCTGAATATCTCTTTTTTTTAGGCAAATATTGGTTTTGCTTGGGGAATTTTCCTAATGCAGAAGAGGCTTTTTCTTCCGTTATTCAATATGCCGACCGATTAGGGGTTTCTTTAGCGGAGGCTTATGAGTATTTGGGATGTTTAGCCTGTTACAGGGATCAATATGGGAGCGCTAAAGAATATTTTCTTAAAGCTTACAAAGGGTGGGGAAGAGAAGAGGCGGGTGTCGGATTATACTTATTGGCAGCTTTAGAGAAAAATCCAGCGCTTTGGAAGCAGACTCAAGAACAAGTGCCTTTATCTCTCTCTTATCAAAAGTTTGTAAAATGGATAGGTAACAACTTTTTTCCTTCCCAGGGGAAAGAGAGGCTTTCTGTGTTAAAAGTGCTCGAAAATTCTTCTTCGCTATCTGAAGAAGAATTTTATGGGCACCTTCTTAATGATATGATTAGTCGTTATCATCGAGAAAATTCTTCAGGTTCTCCTATAAAACAGCTTATGTATGATCAATTAGATCGAAGGGTTCGAGTTCGGCTAACGGAAGTTTTAACAAAAACAGAGGATGTTATCTTAAAGCGCAAGCTGTCGTTGTGGAGAGCTTTATACGAGGGATCTTTTGTTTCTTGGAGCGCAGAGAACCAAAATAAGACCTTTTTTGAGAATACCGTTCTTCTTTGTTTTCTGGCGTTATCTCAGAACTCTTCTAGTGCAATACAAGGAATAGCTGATGCTTTCTCCTCAGCAACTTCTTTATGGCAATCCTCTTTGAGGAGGGTATGGGGAATTAGTCATTCTAGCGAAGACCCTTTATCAAAGGATTATCTGTTAGGGATTACCGAACGGCCATGGGGAGATCAGCTTTATCTTTTACAGTATTCATTGGAGCAGTATTTTGCTGCAGATACACAAGTTCTGGAGTATTTAACAAAATTCCCAGAATTATTCCCGCGCTCCCCCTTGTTACCTTTAGTATATTATTTGCAGTCGAGATCAGAGGAAGCTCCTATTAGAAAGGTCTCTTGGTTAGTGAAAGCTTTAGAGAGTTTTACTGAGAATTCTTTATCTGTGAAAGATATGAGGGCTTGGGCTCATTTATATTATTTAATCAAGATTGATTTAGCTGAGACCTATTTGTTCTTAGGAAAAAAGTTAGAATCTCGGAAGCTTTTTGAAGGGATTAGAGAAGACTGGGAGAACCCTCATCATCCCTATGCAAAATTAATAGATCAGTCACGTATTCGGGTATTGTTAGAAATGCGTTGGGTTACTGGACTTGCTCATGCATATGAGTCTTTACAGGAAAATGAATGCCGAAATGCTTTACTTGTTAGTCATATTGAAAAACGTTTGTTCCAAACGCGTTCAAGACAGGAATACATAGGGAAAATGCTCTCCGTGACAAGTTCTTTATGCAAGGAGTTATTAGTAGCAGATTCTTCATGGTCGTAAAGAAGCAATAGATTCGTAGGCGGATGCTGTTGCACGGTTCAGTCCTGGTCCAGCAAAATTTTGTCCCACAATTTTTATGTTTGGGGGAAGTTTGGATAAGAGAATTTTTCGCGATCGAATAAATCCAACATGATGCTGAGGGAGCCCTTCTTTAGGAGAAAATAGCGAAAAGGCTTGAGGAGGGGTATAAATTTGCAGATACTCAGAAATGGTTGCTAGAGAGAATGCGTAAGCTTCTTCTTGGTGCCACCGCCCTTCTAAAAGGAGAGAGAGAGTCGTGCTAGGTTGCTGAGAATTGGGAAATACTTCTGTGTTAAAAACGATCCCAAGTAAAGGAGGCGTATCTGCAAAAAGCATGCCATATCCATGAGGGAGGGGGAGCGAACTATGCCATCCTAAGGCTACACAAGAAAGATCCCAAGAAGAGGTGGTTTGTTTCACTAGTGCAGATTCAGGAATCTCTTCTAAGCAAGAAGGGAGATCTTGAACAGATCCAGCATAAATGAGTATATCTCCGGTTATCTCTCCCTGAGAAGAAGAAAGAGAGATTTTCCCATTAGATAACTGACGAATTTTCGTAACAGGCGTGGAGAAGTACCATGTAGCGGGAAGTTTATCATGCAGCGTTTGGATTAAACTTTCCATTCCAGAACGTAAGGTAGCTAGATAAGGGCCTTTCCGAGCGGTTCTAGGGAAATCTCTGAGATAACTACGTAGTAAAGATCCCATCTCAGCTTCTCGCCGAGTTAATTCTGGGTAAGCCATTTGTGCAGACAGTATATGACTATGTCCTGCTCGCATAGCCAGATTAATAGGGTTTAGAAGGTGTGTTCTTAGCTTGGTAGAGCTGTGCCTTTTGAAAAAAGCTTCTACAGAGCTATCTTGTTTATAAGGACGAGCAAATAAGTCTTTAATAAGAGTAAGAGGGAGATTCTGTTTAAAAATTGTCCAAGGAGAAACTTTTCGAGTTTTATTTTTATAGTGAATAAACCGATGTTTAGCTGCGGGGGAGCTATATATAAGATCGTCTGATAAGCCCACAGACTGGATGAGATGGAGGGTATGCTTCCCATCATGGGATACAACAAAGCCCTTAGGTCCCATATTGAAAAAAAGACCTTTTTGTTTCTCAGTGACGACAAGTCCTCCCGGACGAGATTCTTTTTCTAGGATGGACAATTGCATATGTGGGAAGCGTTTGTGCAGCCACCATGCTGCAGAGAGTCCTGCAATACCAGAACCAACAACTAATGCATGTTTCATATGGATTTTGAAAAAATCGGTTTTTCTGCAACGTTTTTCAGAAAGTAATAATCAAAAGCCGTAGCAATTACTCGTACAAAAAGCTCTCCAAGAGGAGTGACTTGTAAAGAGGAAGAGTCTTGGCGGATTAGGCCAGCACTTTCCATCCCGCATAACCGATCGTAGCTATCAGCAAAGTATAGATCAAATCGTTCATGGAAAAGTTGCTCAAACTCGAGCTTAGATAAAGAAAAAGAACACATCAGAGTATGAATGACCCATTTGCGGATTTTATCGTCTTGAGAAAGGATTTTTCCTTTTACAGTAGCAAGTTTTCCGGAATGGATGGTCGTGGAATATTCACGAAGATCTTTAGAATTCTGTAAGTAAATGCCTCGAATAAAGCTAGTTGCTGACAAGCCAAATCCTAAAAGATCTTCTTCAGGAGGAAGGGAATACCCTTGAAAATTTCGAATAAGGGTTTTGTTTTTAAGTGCAATAGTTAGGGGATCATCAGGAAGAGAAAAATGATCAAGGCCAATAGCCTGGTATCCTTCTTGGATAAGGGCTTGTCGAGATTGAGAATAAATCGCAAATTTCTCTTCCATAGAGGGAAGGTCTTTTGTTCGTAAAGCTTTTTGATGAGGCTTGACCCATGGCACATGTGCAAAAGAGAATAGGGCTAAGCGATCAGGCCGCATATCTAAAATATGTTGAATGGTTTGTTTGAAACTCGATTGCGTTTGTTTAGGAAGCCCATAAATAAGATCAATATTGATACCTGTGAAATTCAGATCACGGAATTGTTTATAGGCCAAGAGGGATTCTTCATAGGATTGGCGTCTACGGACGGCCTCTTGAACTTCCCATTGAGTATCTTGGATTCCAAGGCTGACACGATTAAATCCAAGGTTCTGAAGAAATAGGGGTTTATCTGCATCTTCTCGTAGGCTACGTGGATCAAATTCAATAGCAAGTTCTTCGATATTAGAGAGATCAAAAAATTGATGAATATGAGTAAATAGGTGTGTGAATTGAGCTCGTGATAGACGACTAGGAGTTCCTCCTCCAAAGTGAATTCTAGAAACAGGCTTTTTCCCTCCTAACAAAGAGAATGTGAGACGCATTTCTTGAATCAAGGATTCTATGTAATGATCCACAATCTCCTCTTTTCTATTTAAAACAACAGAGCACCCGCAATAAAGGCACATAGATTGGCAGAAGGGGATGTGGAAGTATAAAGAAAGAGGCTGGTGCTCATCAGCCAGGTTTTTTAAGGCTGTATAACCATAATCTTGGGATGCTTCCCAATCGACGATAGTGGGATAACTCGTGTAGCGAGGGGCCGGTTGATGAAGCCCTTTTAGGAAGTTGAAATTGATGTTAAACATTTGACGACAGCCTGTACATTTTCTAATGGCGTTTGAGGTAAGATACCATGTCCTAAATTGAAAATATAATGCGATTGCTGTTTTAGGGGAGCAAGATAGGTTTCGAGATGTGCAATCAGTAAGTCTTGGGGGAGAAGTAGAAGAGCGGGATCGAAATTTCCTTGAATAGACCCAGGATCTCCTAACTGGCGATAAATTTCTGAGAGTTCTACGTGATAATCAGGATGGAGCGTATCTGCACCTGTTGCATATAAAGATAAAAATTCTTGATAAAAACATCGGCAGAATAGACTAACAGGAGGATTTTCTCTCTGTTTGATTAATCGAATGAGTTTGGCATTGGGGGAGACTACATATTTTGAAAATAGGCTGGGAGGTAGTCGTAAACTAGAAGATTCAAAAAGTTGTACAGCTGAAGCTCCTGCTTGTACTTGTAGCTGGAGATAAATGGCTGTGCCTTTAATAATTTCATTTAACAAAGCTTCGAATTTATCAGGGTACTGATAAAGGAAAGCTATGGTTTTAGAACAGTCTTTAGATGCTCCACCTTCTATGAGATAACTAGCGAGAGTGAATGGCGAGGCAGCAAAGGCTATCAGAGGGACAGTTAATCGTTTTGTGAGTTTCTGGATAGCTTCAATTAGAAATGAGAAAGTAGAAAAAGGATCCTCAGTGAAAACAAAAGGCTGATGGGGGGAATAAATAATCTCTGGCCCAGGAGCAAAGCGATACTCTATTGCAAATCCTTCTAGAATAGAGAGGATATCTGTAAAAACAATAGCAGCATCGACTCCTAATAAAGAAGGCCCTAGCAAAGTTGCTTCTATAATAGATTCTGTGTCGAGGAAAAGTTCCTTTAGAGGGCGATTGGTTTTTAATTCTTGATATTGAGGCATGTATCGCCCCACTTGACGAAGGAGCCATACAGGAGGGCGGTGTTGATTACTAGGGGAGATGATGTCATAAAAGCCCGCCATCTGGAATCCTCCGTCTCTATTATTTTTTGGGGAAAGCTTTTTCTATAGATTCTTGGACCTCTTTCACCAAAAGTGTTGGTGTTGGGGACAAAGAATAAGGTAACGTTTTTTGAACCTGCTTCTCTTTATCATGATATTGCTGGATGTATAAAGCGTTCCCTGTTCCTTTAATACTAGAAAGATGGTATTCCAGTGCAATTAAGCGAATTTGTGCTAAAGCAAACAACCAATAAACTTCTTCTGGCAAAGGTCCAAATCTATCTCTAAGTTCTTCTTCTATAGCTTCTAACTCTTCTTTAGATTCTGCATTTCCAATTTTTTGGTAGAACTCTATGCGCATAGACGCTAAGTCGATATAGTCTTCAGGAATACGCGAATGATAAGGGAATTCAATTCTCACATCATCATGGAAAAGCATGGGTTTTTTCTTATGTTTCAGAGCGGCCACAGCTTTTTTCAGTAATTTGCAATACAGGTTAAAGCCAACAGCGCTAATATGTCCAGATTGATCCGTTCCTAAAATATTCCCAGCCCCTCGAATTTCTAAATCATGAAGAGCTATTTTCATTCCTCCTCCATATTCCTGTTTATTTAATGCCTCTAGGCGCTTAGAAGCTGGACCTGAGAGGCGATCTAAATGGGGGACGAGAAAGTAACAGTAGGCTTTTTTATTCCAACGACCAACACGACCTTTCATTTGATATAAATCCGCCATTCCGAATTTATCTGCATGATCGATTAAAATGGTATTTGCATTAGGAATGTCGATACCATTTTCAATTAAAGCTGTGGCGACGAGAACATTGGTTTGTTGAGTTTTAAATTTGTAAAAAATGTTAGCAAGTTCGTCTGAATGCATTTGTCCGTGGGCAACCCCAATACGAGCTTCTGGAATCAAAGTTCGAATGGTTTCTCCTAAACGGAAAATACCCTCTATTCGATTATGAATAACGTAAACTTGGCCTCCTCGAAGAAGTTCATGTCGTATCGCTGCAGACAAGGTTTCTTCAGTGTGCTCCATGACGAAAGTGCTAACAGGGAGCCTATCTAGCGGCGGCATCGTAATGAGAGACAAATCCCTGGCTCCCGACAAAGACAGATATAAAGTCCTTGGGATGGGAGTTGCAGAAACAGTAAGGCAGTCTATGGTGGGATACCGCTCTTTCAAAGCATCTTTAGCTTTTACTCCAAAACGTTGCTCCTCATCAATGATAAGAAGTCCGGGATTGTGAAATTCTATAGATTTATTAATGACTTTATGAGTGCCAATTAAGATATCAATCCTTCCTTGAGCAACATCCTCCAAAGTTTTTTTCATTGCCTTCCCTTGAGAAAATCGGGAAAGTAATCCGATTGTAATAGGAAGGCCGGCCATCCGTTGGGAAAATGTTTCAAAATGTTGGTTAGCTAAGATTGTTGTAGGAACCATAACGATCACTTGCTTTTGGCCGTCACACACTGCTTTTACTGCTGCGCGCATGATGATCTCTGTTTTTCCAAATCCAGCATCCCCGCAGATAAGGCGGTCCATTAATTTATCAGACATCATATCTGCGTAGATCTGATCAATAGCCTTAAGCTGATCAGGGGTTTCTTCATAGGGAAAACTTTCGGCAAATTTGATAACTTCTTCGCCATGAGTGGGATAAATGAAAGAATTTGCCGTTGAGCGTTGAGCCTCCATTTGAATGAGTTTTTCTGCATAAAGGATTACAGATTTTTCAGAAAGCTCTCGGGAGCGTCTCCATTTTGCTCCGTTTAGGTGATGTAGATCAGGCGCCTTTTCTGAAGCTCCAACATAGCGGGAAATTAGGTAAGCTTGATCTGATGGGACATACAGCCGAGCTTTATCAGCATATTCTAAGACCAAATAATCTGTTTCAATATTGAGATGATTAGGTTTTTTTTCTATGCCGATAAATTTCCCAATTCCATTGTGCAAATGGACAACGGTCTCTCCTGGGACAGGAACGTATACTTCTTCTGTTGTGGAAGAAAAATAGTTTCGCTGTTTTTGTCTGCGGAGAACCTTATTAGCAGCGAATTCAGAAAGGGAAATAGCTGCGAACCCAGATTCTACTAAAGCAAAACTAGAAGAAAGTGCTTTAGGGCAATCATAAATTTGAGGCTTTTTGATAAAGCTCGCTGTTAGATCATGGGCTTCTTTTAAGGACTTAGTATTGGAGCTATATAGAGCTAAAGAGAGTGTACGATCAGAGCAAAAGTCTTGGAAAGTTTTTAAAAATGCAAGCAGAGGGTTCTGTTCATGGCTTGTTTCTATTAGCGCATGGGGATAAATAAATGGCAAAGAAACTCTTTGAACAGAGATTTTTTCATGAAAAACTTCTAGAGCACACCCGGTATCTTTATGTGTAAGAAGATTTGGAAATAGATTTTCTTCAAAGAATAGCGGAACAGATTCTCTTAGTATTCGTCGACACAGATCTTGAATAGGAATAAAGCGTTTCGGTAAGGAGGATAGAATCCCAGCAATATCTGAGAAATTATCTTCAAGTGAAGAAACCTCATCAAAGATACAGAGGGGGAACGTTTCGAAATAATCTAAAAGAGAATGAGATAACTTGTCTGTTGGAATGATTGCTGTAGCAGAAGAGATTGTGATTTGAGAAATTTTCCCAGTAGAAAGTTGATCGGAAGGGTTATAAGACCGAATAGAAGAAATGCGGTCTCCCCAAAATTCAATTCGGAAGGGTTCCGAAGAGGATAAGGGGAAAATATCAACAATCCCTCCTCGAAAAGCAAAATCACCTTTTTCTCTAGCAAGAGCTTCATGGCGGTATCCTAGATTTTTGCAAAGATCTACTAAGGTATCAGGATCGAGCTCTTCTCCTACTTTAAGTTCGAGATGATCGCTAAGCAAGGATTCTGGAGAAGGAGTCCTTTCTAGCAAAGCTTTTAGTGTGGTGATGCAGACAACAGGGGCGCACTGTTTTTGAAGAGAATACAAGATATGATCTCTTTTCCCTACAGCGTCAATATTGACCAGTTTCGGAGATAAATCTATCTCCGAAGTAGGGAATTCAAGAGGAGACTCTTTGAGGAGAGTTGTGAGATCCTCAAATAAATCATCAACTCTTGCAGGTGTTGTTATAATAACAATAGAGCGTCGCAGTTCTTTGAATAGTTTCGCTACAATAAAAGCCTTAGCTCCCGAGTGAAGATTTTCAACTAAAGAAGGGAGCTTGGAGTCTTTTAATAAAGAAAAATGTGAAAAATTTATGCTAGTCGGGTCGAAATCCATTGTCTTAAAATTGTGTTAAGAACTTCTATTTGAGGGAGTTCTTTGGAACTTCCTTGAGCGGAAACAGCTTTACCTCCGCAACGGCCTCCGTACGGAGCTAGCAATTCTTCAAGTAAGGCTTGAGCGTCAATTCCTTGTTTTACCAAATCATCAGAAACTCTGACTAAGACAATATAGCGGTCATTCTTCTCTGTTACCCATAAAGAAATGAATTTTGCTGGGACTTCTTTATGCAGAGTATTGGCATAATGCTGGATTCTTTGTCCTTCCTCTTCTGTTAGATGGTAAACTAAGTAAGAGGTTTCGTTGACTTTGTCGCAGGAGGTTAATAAGCTTTTTACCTGCTGTTGGACAAGTTGATTCTCCAGGTTAGCCAGTTGTTTGGCTAAATCTTTCTTTTCTTCCATAACATTACGGAGTTTGACAAGGAGTTGATCCTTGGGAGATTGAATAATGGTTGCTATTTCATTCAAATCGGTATCTTGTCCACGAGCAATATTTTCTGCGTCTTCCCCTGTCGTTGCTTCTATACGGCGTATCCCCGTTGAAACAGCATGTTCTTTAGTGATTCTGAAATAACCAATGTCTCCAGTCGCTCGAGCGTGCGTTCCTCCGCATAATTCATGAGAGAATCCAGCAGAAACCACACGGACAATGTCTCCGTATTTATCTCCAAAGAATTGTTTGATTTCAGAAGAATTCATTACATCAGAGTACAAAGCTTCACGAATTGTTACGGGAACGTTTTCTCGGATTTTCTCGTTAACAAGGGTTTCTATGGTTAAAAGCTCCTCTGGAGAAAGCGCTTTATTATGGGAAAAATCTAAACGAATTTTTTGGGAGTCTACATAGGAACCGGCTTGGCGAATATGTTCCCCAAGAGATACCTCAAGAGCTTTGTGTAACAGATGGCACCCGGTATGATTGTTAGCTATTTTTTTTCGAAGATTTTGGTTTACTTGTGCTGTGACAGCCATTGTTGTCTGTAAGCTTCCTTGAGAAAGTTTCCCATGATGCGCAATCAGTCCGGCTTTGGGAGTTGTTGTATGAGAAACTAAGAAGGTTCCAGATTCGCAGAAGATTTCCCCAGAATCTCCGACTTGACCACCTTTCTCTGCATAAAATGGTGTGGTACGTAGAATGATTGCTCCTTCCTCGCCTTCTTCCAAAGTTGAAGCAATCTCATTATATTTGACAATTCCTTCAATGAAAGTATCGCAGGAAAGCATATCGTATCCCACGAATTCGGACGTGTTAGTTGGATCTACATCTTGAAAAATGGAATCGCTGTCATTTTTGTTTTTAACAGTGTTTTTGCGAGAGCGTTCTTTTGCTTCCATTTCTAGTTTTCTGAAAGTGTCCATATCTACGGTGTAGTTATGGTCTTTCGCTAGTAGCGCAATTTCATCGATGGGTAGCCCATAAGTATCTTTGAGTTTGAAGGCATCTTCTCCAGAAATTTTCGATAAAGACGCCGAAGATTTTAGTACTTGATGAAGAAGATTCCCCCCACGTTGTAATGTTTTGAAGAAATGTTCTTCTTCAGTGGTGAGTACTTCTTGAATTTGTGTCTCGGCTGCTTGGAGTTCGGGATAAGCTTCGCCCATCGTCTCTATTAGTGAAGGCACAATCTCCGCCAGAAACGGTCGATGAAATCCAAGGCGTTTCCCGTAATTTACAGCACGACGAAGAATTTTTCTTAAAACATACCCACGCTCAGTGTTGCCTGGTAAAAGTCCGTCAGTTATTGCGAAAGAAAGGGAACGTACATGATCTGCTATAACTCGGAAAGCAGAGCCTTTTGATTCCGTTGGTGAGTAGGTTATTTCAGATAAATTTTCTACTTTAGCAATGAGGTGTCTCAAAACATCCGCTTCGAATACAGTATCTGTTTCAGATAATAAAGAAACCAAGCGCTCTAATCCAGCTCCGGTATCGACACACTTTTTCTGTAAAGCTAGAAGTGTTCCATCAGAAGTCCTGTTAAATTCCATGAATACTAGATTCCAGTATTCTAAAAATCGCTCCCCATCAGCATCCTCAAGAGGAGAGGTTGCTTTTCCAAATTTCTCTCCCCGATCAAATAAAAGTTCAGAGCAGAATCCGCAAGGACCGGTATCTGCCATGCTCCAAAAATTATCTTTATCTGTTAGGCGGAAAATTCTATTGGTTGGAAGATATTTTTCCCAAAGAGCGAAGGCTTCATCATCTTTTTCATGCACAGTGGCATAAATAAAATCAGGATCAAAGTTAAAAACAGAAAGAGAGACTTCCCAAGCAAAAGAAATAGCATCCTGTTTAAAGTAATCCCCGAAGGAAAAATTTCCTAGCATTTCAAAAAAAGTGAGATGTCGGGATGTGTGCCCAACATTCTCTAAATCATTATGTTTTCCCCCAGCACGAATACATTTTTGTGAAGTCGTTGCCCTTGTGTAACTAGTTTGTTCTTTCCCTAAAAAGATATTCTTGAATTGGTTCATCCCAGCGTTTGTAAAAAGAATCGAGGGATCATTATATGGGAAAACGGGAGAAGATGCGACAGGAGTGTGATTCCTGTTAGTATAGAATTTTAGGAAGTTGGATCGAAGAGTGTTGCTCAGCATGGGAGACCATTTTTAACTCGTAACAATAAAAAAACGATTTTCGAGAAGAAAACCTAAAGCAAGAAGATTTGTCCAAAGACCAAGCCTACTAGTTGAGAAGAAAAGAATATTCAGTAGGGACATTTCAAGGAGAAGAGGCCTCCGGCTTCAAGAAAGGATATACTAGTGGATCATCTATAATTAGAACAAGCCAAGATATATGCTTAACAAGATCGATTCAAAAATGTTTTTTCCAATTCAGTTCATAAAAAAAAGAAAGAGGAGTTCTGCAACAAGAGTGGTAGATGAAGTAAGAGAATGAAAAAAAATGGGCAAATTTTTTTGTATAAAAAGAGGTTGAGGAGGTGTTGTGAGGAGGAAAAGGTTTTTGTAAGGAGGAGTGGGTTAGGGAAAGTTGAGAAAAAATAGATGCAGAAAAAATAGAGGTTGATATAAGATGTTGCTTTCTTTCGAACGAAGGTTTGAAAAGAACACTTCTCACGATGATGAGGAGGCGCAAAAAGGGTTTACGCGAGAGTGTGAGCCTTTCTTAACAATGCAAATGAGATAGAATGCAAGCCAGTATAAATGCTTGTGAGGATTTCTTAAGGAATTAAGAAAACCCGTTAATAAATCAAAGTATATTTTTTTCTGAGAATTTGATCTTGGTTCAGATTGAACGCTGGCGGCGTGGATGAGGCATGCAAGTCGAACGGAACAATTGCTTCGGTGATTGTTTAGTGGCGGAAGGGTTAGTAATGCATAGATAATTTGTCCTTAACTTGGGAATAACGGTTGGAAACGGCCGCTAATACCGAATGTGGCGTAGATTAGGCATCTAAATTACGTTAAAGAAGGGGATCTTCGGACCTTTCGGTTAAGGGAGAGTCTATGTGATATCAGCTAGTTGGTGGGGTAAAGGCCTACCAAGGCTATGACGTCTAGGCGGATTGAGAGATTGGCCGCCAACACTGGGACTGAGACACTGCCCAGACTCCTACGGGAGGCTGCAGTCGAGAATCTTTCGCAATGGACGGAAGTCTGACGAAGCGACGCCGCGTGTGTGATGAAGGCTCTAGGGTTGTAAAGCACTTTCGCTTGGGAATAAGAGAAGACGGTTAATACCCGTTGGATTTGAGCGTACCAGGTAAAGAAGCACCGGCTAACTCCGTGCCAGCAGCTGCGGTAATACGGAGGGTGCTAGCGTTAATCGGATTTATTGGGCGTAAAGGGCGTGTAGGCGGAAAGGTAAGTTAGTTGTCAAATCTCGGGGCTCAACCCCGAATCGGCATCTAAAACTATTTTTCTAGAGGGTAGATGGAGAAAAGGGAATTTCACGTGTAGCGGTGAAATGCGTAGATATGTGGAAGAACACCAGTGGCGAAGGCGCTTTTCTAATTTATACCTGACGCTAAGGCGCGAAAGCAAGGGGAGCAAACAGGATTAGATACCCTGGTAGTCCTTGCCGTAAACGATGCATACTTGATGTGGATGGTCTCAACCCCATCCGTGTCGGAGCTAACGCGTTAAGTATGCCGCCTGAGGAGTACACTCGCAAGGGTGAAACTCAAAAGAATTGACGGGGGCCCGCACAAGCAGTGGAGCATGTGGTTTAATTCGATGCAACGCGAAGGACCTTACCTGGGTTTGACATGCATATGACCGCGGCAGAAATGTCGTTTTCCGCAAGGACATATGCACAGGTGCTGCATGGCTGTCGTCAGCTCGTGCCGTGAGGTGTTGGGTTAAGTCCCGCAACGAGCGCAACCCTTATCGTTAGTTGCCAGCACTTAGGGTGGGAACTCTAACGAGACTGCCTGGGTTAACCAGGAGGAAGGCGAGGATGACGTCAAGTCAGCATGGCCCTTATGCCCAGGGCGACACACGTGCTACAATGGCCAGTACAGAAGGTAGCAAGATCGCGAGATGGAGCAAATCCTCAAAGCTGGCCCCAGTTCGGATTGTAGTCTGCAACTCGACTACATGAAGTCGGAATTGCTAGTAATGGCGTGTCAGCCATAACGCCGTGAATACGTTCCCGGGCCTTGTACACACCGCCCGTCACATCATGGGAGTTGGTTTTACCTTAAGTCGTTGACTCAACCCGCAAGGGGGAGAGGCGCCCAAGGTGAGGCTGATGACTGGGATGAAGTCGTAACAAGGTAGCCCTACCGGAAGGTGGGGCTGGATCACCTCCTTTTAAGGATAAGGAAGAAGCCTGAGAAGGTTTCTTACTAGGTTGAGCAAGCATTTATATGTAAGAGCAGGCATTCTATTTCATTTGCGTTGTTAAGGTGGCGCGAAGAGGACGAAACATACAGTTTGTGATCAAGTATGTTATTGTAAAGAAATAATCATGGTAACAAGTATAATTCACGCATAATAATAGACGTTTAAGAGTATTTGTCTTTAGGTGAAGTACTTGCATGGATCTATGAAATTTACAGACCAAGTTGATAAGAGCTATTGGTGGATGCCTTGGCATTGACAGGCGATGAAGGACGCGAATACCTGCGAAAAGCTCCGGCGAGCTGGTAATAAGCAAAGACCCGGAGGTGTCCGAATGGGGAAACCCGGTAGAGTAATAGTCTACCATTGTATACTGAATACATAGGTATGCAAAGCAACACCTGCTGAACTGAAACATCTTAGTAAGCAGAGGAAAAGAAATCGAAGAGATTCCCTGTGTAGCGGCGAGCGAAAGGGGAAGAGCCTAAACCGAACTTATAGTTCGGGGTTGTAGGATTGGGGATAAAGGATCAAGATTCCTAGTTGAACACATCTGGAAAGGTGGATGAAACAGGGTGATAGTCCCGTAGACGAAAGGAGATCAAGACCGACCTCAACACCTGAGTAGGGCTAGACACGTGAAACCTAGTCTGAATCTGGGGAGACCACTCTCCAAGGCTAAATACTAGTCAATGACCGATAGTGAACCAGTACTGTGAAGGAAAGGCGAAAAGAACCCTTGTTAAGGGAGTGAAATAGAACCTGAAACCAGTAGCTTACAAGCGGTCGAAGACCTATGTCCCTTTAACGGGGTCGAGGTTGACGGCGTGCCTTTTGCATGATGAGCCAGGGAGTTAAGCTAAACGGCGAGGTTAAGGGATGTACATTCCGGAGCCGAAGCGAAAGCGAGTTTTAAAAGAGCGTTTAGTCGTTTGGTTTAGACACGAAACCAAGTGAGCTATTTATGACCAGGTTGAAGCATGGGTAAAACTATGTGGAGGACCGAACCAGTACCTGTTGAAAAAGGTTTGGATGAGTTGTGAATAGGGGTGAAAGGCCAATCAAACTTGGAGATATCTTGTTCTCTCCGAAATAACTATAGGGTTAGCCTCGGATAATAAGCTTTTGGGGGTAGAGCACTGAATTCTAGCGGGGGCCTACCGGCTTACCAACGGAAATCAAACTCCGAATACCAAGAGCGAGTCCGGGAGATAGACAGCGGGGGCTAAGCTTCGTTGTCGAGAGGGGAACAGCCCAGACCGCCGATTAAGGTCCCTAATTTTATGCTAAGTGAGTAAGGAAGTGATGATTCTAAGACAGTTGGAATGTTGGCTTAGAGGCAGCAATCATTTAAAGAGTGCGTAACAGCTCACCAATCGAGAATCATTGCGCCGATAATAAACGGGGCTAAGCATAAAACCGACYTCGCGGGTGTGTCTTTATGGCACGCGGTAGGAGAGCGTAGTATTCAGCAGTGAAGGTGTACCGGAAGGAGCGCTGGAGCGGATACTAGTGAAGATCCATGGCATAAGTAACGATAAAGGGAGTGAAAATCTCCCTCGCCGTAAGCCCAAGGTTTCCAGGGTCAAGCTCGTCTTCCCTGGGTTAGTCGGCCCCTAAGTCGAGGCGTAACTGCGTAGACGATGGAGCAGCAGGTTAAATATTCCTGCACCACCTAAAACTATAGCAAAGGAATGACGGAGTAAGTTAAGCACGCGGACGATTGGAAGTGTCCGTAGAGCGATGAGAACGGTTAGTAGGCAAATCCGCTAACATAAGATCAGGTCGCGATCAAGGGGAATCTTCGGAGGAACCGATGGTGTGGAGCGAGGCTTTCAAGAAATAATTTCTAGCTGTTGATGGTGACCGTACCAAAACCGACACAGGTGGGCGAGATGAGTATTCTAAGGCGCGCGAGATAACTTTCGTTAAGGAACTCGGCAAATTATCCCCGTAACTTCGGAATAAGGGGAGCCTTTTAGGGTGATTATCGAACGATATGAGCCCCGGGGGGCCGCAGAGAAATGGCCCAGGCGACTGTTTAGCAAAAACACAGCACTATGCAAACCTCTAAGGGGAAGTATATGGTGTGACGCCTGCCCAATGCCAAAAGGTTAAAGGGATATGTCAGCTGCAAAGCGAAGCATTGAACCTAAGCCCTGGTGAATGGCCGCCGTAACTATAACGGTGCTAAGGTAGCGAAATTCCTTGTCGGGTAAGTTCCGACCTGCACGAATGGTGTAACGATCTGGGCACTGTCTCAACGAAAGACTCGGTGAAATTGTAGTAGCAGTGAAGATGCTGTTTACCCGCGAAAGGACGAAAAGACCCCGTGAACCTTTACTGTACTTTGGTATTGATTTTTGGTTTGTTATGTGTAGGATAGCCAGGAGACTAAGAACACCCTTCGTCAGGAGGGTGGGAGTCAACGTTGAAATACTGGTCTTAACAAGCTGGGAATCTAACATTATTCCATGAATCTGGAAGATGGACATTGCCAGACGGGCAGTTTTACTGGGGCGGTATCCTCCTAAAAAGTAACGGAGGAGCCCAAAGCTTATTTCATCGTGGTTGGCAATCACGAGTAGAGCGTAAAGGTATAAGATAGGTTGACTGCAAGACCAACAAGTCGAGCAGAGACGAAAGTCGGGCTTAGTGATCCGGCGGTGGAAAGTGGAATCGCCGTCGCTTAACGGATAAAAGGTACTCCGGGGATAACAGGCTGATCGCCACCAAGAGTTCATATCGACGTGGCGGTTTGGCACCTCGATGTCGGCTCATCGCATCCTGGGGCTGGAGAAGGTCCCAAGGGTTTGGCTGTTCGCCAATTAAAGCGGTACGCGAGCTGGGTTCAAAACGTCGTGAGACAGTTTGGTCTCTATCCTTCGTGGGCGCAGGATACTTGAGAGGAGCTGTTCCTAGTACGAGAGGACCGGAATGGACGAACCAATGGTGTGTCGGTTGTTTTGCCAAGAGCATAGCCGAGTAGCTAAGTTCGGAAAGGATAAGCATTGAAAGCATCTAAATGCCAAGCCTCCCTCAAGATAAGGTATCCCAATGAGACTCCATGTAGACTACGTGGTTGATAGGTTGGAGGTGTAAGCACAGTAATGTGTTCAGCTAACCAATACTAATAAGTCCAAAGACTTGGTCTTTTTATGATTGGAAGAGCCGAAAGGCGAAGACAATAAAGAAGATATAGAGAATGCAAGTGCGTATAAGACAGGCTTTTAAGCGTCTATTAGTATACGTGAAGAACGATACCAGGATTAGCTTGGTGATAATAGAGAGAGGGAAACACCTGATACCATTCCGAACTCAGAAGTTAAGCCTCTGATCGCTGATGGTACTATACACAAGAGTATGGGAGAGTAGGTCGTTGCCAAGCATTTTATTACAGAATATCTTAGTCACAGACTAAAAAGAAAAGGGGGTAACAGATATCTAGCTGCTACCCCCTTTTTTTATATCTATGATCTTTCTTTGAAATGTAATCCTAGGCAAATTATTTTTGATTTTCTACTATCATCAAGAGTTTCTTAGATAGAACAAGAGAATGTCTTTAAGAGACTTTTGTATAATTATTTTGTTCCCCTTATTATCGCGCTTTCGATTTTACGTCGAAGCCGAATAATTCAATAGTGATCAACTTCTTCTAAAGGAAAAGACATGGCTGGCAATAGTGAATTGGATATAGATATCTTGGAAAAGATTGCAGGGACTATTAAACAGTTGAGTATAGAGAGTATTCAAAAGGCTTCTTCAGGCCACCCAGGAATGCCATTAGGATGCGCTGAGATCGCAGCATATTTGTATGGTTGCGTATTGCGATATAATTCTAAGGATTCTCAATGGATGAATAGAGATCGATTTGTTCTATCTGCAGGGCATGGTTCTGCTCTTCTTTATTCTTGTCTACATTTAGCAGGCTTTAATGTGAGGTTAGAGGATCTTCAGCAGTTTCGACAACTTCACTCCCAAACTCCTGGGCATCCAGAATTTCGGGAAACGGATGGTGTTGAAGCGACAACTGGACCTTTAGGGCAAGGAATAGGGAATGCTGTAGGAATGGCTCTTTCATTGAAGATGTTGGGATCTAGATTCAATCAGTCTTCCACGTCCATTTTTGATGCTAAGGTCTATTGCTTGGCAGGAGATGGATGCTTCATGGAAGGAGTAAGTCATGAAGCTTGTAGCTTTGCAGGTTCCTTGGGATTGGATAATCTTATTTTAATCTATGATTATAATGAGATTATTTTAGATGGGACTCTTCAAGATGTTAGTGTTGAGGATACGAAACAACGATTCTTAGCCTATGGCTGGGATGTTTTTGAAGCCAATGGTCATGATTTTGAGGATTTACATCGGGTATTTTCTCAAATCAAAAAAGGGCAACAAAAACCTACTTTGATTATTGCACATACTATTATTGGTCATGGATCTCCTAAAGAAGGAACGAACAAAGCTCATGGATCCCCTTTGGGAGAAGATGGAGTCGCGCAAACTAAAAGTTTTTGGCACCTGCCAGAAGAAAAGTTTTTTGTCCCTTCATCTGTGAAGATGTTCTTTGCAGCAAAACAACAAGAAGGACAAAAATTACAGGAAGAATGGCAGGAGCGCTTCCGGGTGTGGTCAAAACGATTCCCAGAACAACACCAGGAATATCTTAAGTTAACTCAAGAAATTTCCATTCAAGATCTTGAAGTATTATTGAATCTTATTGATATGCCAGAGTCTATAGCTGGACGGGCTGCTTCAAACAAAGTAATCCAGGTTTTGGCAGAGAATATTCCATCTCTAATAGGGGGATCGGCGGATCTTTCCAGCTCAGATGGTACCTGGATAGCTAAGGAGACTGCTGTCAACGCTTCTCATTTTCAAGGTCGGAATATTCGCTATGGTGTACGAGAATTCGGCATGGGCACGATTATGAACGGACTCGCGTACAGCCAGGTATTTCGTCCTTTTGGTGGAACATTTTTAGTATTTTCAGATTATTTACGTGCAGCGATTCGACTAGCAGCATTGTCTAAGCTTCCGGTTATTTATCAATTTACACATGATTCTATTTTTGTTGGGGAAGATGGCCCTACTCATCAACCTATAGAGCAAATTATGTCATTACGTGCAATACCAGGATTAAGGGTAGTGCGTCCTGCGGATGCGCATGAAGTAAAAGGAGCCTGGTTATCTGCATTAGAAAACTCAGGGCCTACAGCTTTGATTCTATCTAGACAAAATCTCCCAACTCTTAAAGAGACTAAACGGTCGTTTAGAGATGGAGTAGGAAGAGGAGCTTATATTTTAGTTAAAGAAGAAGGGGGAAGCCCGGACTATACATTATGCGCTTCTGGGTCAGAGGTACATTTGGCAATGGAAGTTGCGCAAAGCCTCATGGCTTTGGATAAGCGAGTTCGCGTAATTTCATTCCCTTGTTGGGAGTTATTTGAGCGACAAGACCCCGAGTATCGTGAATCTGTGATTGGTGGGGACTTAGGATTGCGTGTCTCTATAGAGGCCGGATCTGCTTTGGGGTGGTACAAATATATAGGCAGTAATGGCTTGTCTATTGCTATGGATGTGTTTGGTATGTCTGGAGCTCCCCACGAAGTTGCTGAAACTTGTGGTTTTACTGTGGATAGTATTGTTCAGAGAATTCTTTCTGTTTAAAAGTCTCCGTCAGAAATTCCAGTTTGCTCAGACAGAGAATCATCGGCTTGCCCAAACTCCATATGTGGCAAGCCTTTTGTTTTCTTAATGCCAGGCCCGACTGTTTCTTGCAAGGAAGCAAAAACTTCAATGCCTGTTAATATATGTTTTTTAGTGTATGTAGCTAAGACTTCTGAGCTGCTTTGTTTCGTTTTAATACCGTCTCTTCGTAAAGGAAGGTCTGAGATAAGCAAGAGTGCTCCTAATGGAAGATTTCGTCGGTATCCTGCAGAAAATAAAGTTGCGCATTCCATCTCAACGGTTTGTGCTTTATTTTCATAAAGTTTACGACGAAATTCCTTATTAAATTCCCAAAATCGAATGTTAGTTGTGTGGGTGATACCTATATGGTAGGGAAGATTTTTCTCTTCAAGAATGTTTGTGATCGTTTTTTGTACAACGAAATTAGCTAATGCTGGAACTTCAGGAGGAAAGTAAGCATCCGATGTTCCATCTTTTCGAATGCTAGCAACGGGAACAAAATAATCTCCTACTTGATAATGGGAACGTAGACCTCCACACATACCTAACATGACAGCAGCTAGTGCATTAGGAAGGAAAGAACAAAGATCTACAATAAGAGCTGCTCCAGGGGATCCTAATTTAAAATCAATAATGGAGGTACAGGTTTGGGGAGCATGAGCTGCAGAAAACATAGATCCTCGAGAAACAGGGACCTGATAGATTTCGGCAAAAACATCAACGTAATAAGCAAAATTCGTAAGAAGAAGGTAAGGTTGAAATTCTTGAATGGTAGAGCCTGTATAGCGCTCCAACATGTCGCGAGCAATCGTTCCCTCGCTAATTTTTTTATGAGGTTCAGTCATAAATAATTGAATATTCTAATAATTATGAAATCTAAATATGCAAAGAACATTTAGATAGATCATGTTTTCGTTAGTTTAATAATTACACTGTTTAAAAGTATAGTTTTCTTTTATAAGAAGAAAGAGTTAGTTTTGCGACATTCTTCTGGACAAAGCTTAGGAGAGAACGATAACATGGATCGAGAAAAGATAACGGGTTAAGCGTATTATGGTTCGTGTAAGCACTAGTGAATTTCGTGTAGGATTGCGAGTTGAGATCGATGGCCAGCCCTATGTAATTTTGCAGAATGATTTTGTTAAGCCAGGGAAAGGCCAGGCTTTCAATAGGATCAAAGTTAAAAACTTTTTAACTGGGCGAGTAATAGAAAAAACATTCAAGTCCGGGGAATCTATAGAAACAGCCGATGTTCGTGAACAGCAGATGCGTCTCTTGTATACGGATCAAGAGGGGGCTACGTTTATGGATGACGAGACCTTTGAGCAAGAGCTGATTTTTTGGGATAAACTGGAAAACATTCGGCAGTGGTTGTTAGAGGATACAGTTTACACCTTGGTTCGTTACAATGGGGACGTGATTTCTGTTGAGCCGCCCATTTTCATGGAACTATCTATCGCAGAAACTGCTCCAGGGGTTCGTGGAGACACCGCATCGGGCCGAGTACTGAAGCCTGCTACAACAAACACTGGGGCAAAGATTATGGTCCCTATTTTTATTGAAGAGGGTGAAGTTGTGAAGGTGGATACGCGGACAGGGAGTTATGAGTCTCGCGTATCAAAATAATTAAAAGGGGCGTTAAGCCCCTTCTTTAAGAAGGCGTTCTGCAACTTTCCGAAATAAATGCGAAGGTTCGGGAGCGTCTTTTATTTCTAAATAATCTCTTGTTGACTCTGGCATAGCTGCTAGTTTTTCTATCCAGAATTTTCTTTTCTGCGTTTCTTGTTGGGAAATAGCTCGGTCACGAAGTTTTTTCAACAGGGCGGATTCTGGCGACAATTCTAGTACTTTTTTTTCTTTCATAGTGAGATTTCCAGGTTCGTGGTTTTAAACTTCAGTACAAAGGGCTTATAAAGAGATTGAGGTTTCTTCAATAGAAATTTTTAATGGGGAGTCTGTTTCTGTTAGGTTGGTTAGCGATGCAGTAGAAATTCGGTATTCCCCCTCTGGATACAGATCTATAATATGAAAGCGTGCATTCGAAGGCAGCGTTAATGATCCGCTATTTACAACCAAAGGCGGAAGATGATCAATTTCTACATGATGATCGTGTCCATGTAGGTACATCCGTACAGAAGGGGAATTCATTAATAAAGATTTTAGAGGAGCGTAATTTAGTAAATCGTGAGCAGGCCTTGTTGTGGGAGATAAGGGATAGTGATTTGCTACGATCACGTGTTCCAAAGAGGGAAGAGAAGCAAGAAATTGCTCTAAAGCAACGATTTGAGAATCAGTTACTTCTCCATTTGCTGCACACCAACCGTTAAAGCAAGAACAGTCTAATAGAACTAACCACCAGTTAGGGGTGAGTTTCTGAAAGGCTATGCGATGCGTTTGGAGTTCTTTATTAGGGAAATAAGAATAGAAGGTTTGTTTCTTTAATGCTCGATAAGTGTATACGTCATGGTTTCCTGGAACTATATACACAGGGGCAATGGATTCAATGCGAGAGAGAAATTCTTTAGCTAAGCGGAATTCTGAATCAAGAGCGGTAATGGTAACATCTCCAGTTACGCAGACTCCATTTGCTTCGAGTTGAGCGACAAGTTGGGGGAACCGCTGGGAGATTGCGGGGGCTCGAAAGGACACCCCTCCTACAAGCTGCCTTAGTAATCCTTTGAAACGTTTATTGAAGCATTGAAAAGGATTTTTAGGGAGTACACAAAAATGGATATCGGAGCAATGGATCAGTCTAAAGACAGTCGAGGGTTTTTCTTGCATAGAGAGGTGAAGGTTTTAGGAACAGCGACTGGATTATTAATAGGTCTCGTTCTCGGCATAATAGGCGGATAGTTAGTAAAAATTAAGTTTTTTTATCGTTCGTTATAGGACTAGGCGGGGTTGTATAGGAGGAAAGGAGGAGATCTAAGGCTGCATGGAGGGAAGATGAGAAAATATCCATAACAGTATCTAAAGGTGCAATAACTCCTGCAGAGATCATATCTTCTATTTGTTGCGAGAGGACATTGAATCCAAGACTAGGAGTTCCTAATGAACAGAGTTTGTTAGCAACAAGTTTCCCATCCATATGTACGGAGCCAACTAGTTGCTCTAGGAGAGCTCGACAGGCGGTCTGTAAGATATGTGAAGCAGCGAGTTCTTCTTGAGACTGATCTTGAGATGATAGAAGATTTTGTGAAGCGTAAAGAAGAGCTGCCCCACCTCCCACAACAAAACCAGATTTTTTTGTAGTATTTAGAGTATTTAAAGCGAGTTTGTATAGGGAGGACTTGTCTTGTTCAATAGGAATAATTGCGATTGGGTGTTCTAAGCGATGTTTGCGCTCTTTGAGTGTTTGTCGAGAAAGTTCTTTTTCCGCGTTTTGTATCATATGATCGAGTTGGCGAATTTTTAATTTCACAACTTCTGGAACAAAATTTTCACAAACTAATAGGGTGTGATCTTGAGACAATTCAGCCCATGTACAAGAACCTAGTAAGGGAAGTTCTATGGGAGGTTTATTGGAGAAAGGAGGCGTTGAAAACACTGTAGTTCCTGTAAGTAATGCAATGTCTTCTAGAAGGGTGGGATCTTCTATGGTTACCACTAGAACATCCACAAGCCCTGCTATACGGTTTGCAATACAAGTGGCGAGAGGATGATGATCAATCTCTTTGCAAAAAATGATAAGGGGAGTTTGTTCTTCAGAAAACTGTTTAAGTAGAGGAAGAAAAGAGAAAACCGAATGGATTGTTTGGTCTGTGACAAAAATTTTGGGGGCTATCACGAGGTTTTCATGAAAAGCATCTTGTGGGAAAAAAGAAGGGACTTGATACCCACGTTGTATTTGTATTCCTTGAACGAAACGTAGAGTAGATCCGCTTTTTTGGGATAGAGCAATGGTGCCTTCTTGTCCTGTATATGCAACGGCTTGTGCAAATACTTCTCCAATAAAAGGATCATTAGTGTGTGAGCTTATTAGTCCAAGTACTTTTGAAGTATCTTTTAAGAGGAATGAGTGGGCTTGTAAATGAGCGCAAATAGCTTCTTTTTTTGAGGCTAAGGCCGATGTAAGAAGTCTGGGGGATATCCCTTGATCAATAAAGGGGAGCGAGGCTTTTAAAAACGCTCGCAAGAGGATAACGGAAGAGATGACTCCATCTGTATGGCGATTGTAGATTTGTTCTGCTAAGGATTGCGCAAAATATACGCCGAGACGCTCCAAGGGGTCTAACAATTCTATACGAGAGAGAATGTGGTAGCCCTTTCCTTTCAGGGAAAAATCTTTCGTAGTAAAGGAGTAAGCAGGACCGTAAAACCCTTTGACTATTTGGTAAGCTTTATCCAGGCCGGAGAACAGTTGATGGATGGTACTGCGATGCATCTCATTGTTTTCGCTAGGCATAGTGAGGGAACCCTGAAAAGGTTGCTTCTTACCCCGAACACTACCAACTCGCTAGTTAGATCACAATGAGTTTAAGAAGGTGGCACCCGGAATCGAACCGGGGATAGAGGCTTTGCAGGCCTCGGCCTTACCGCTTGGCGATGCCACCGAGAGATATCCGAGTGTACGCGAAGTGATAAAGAAAAGTCAATAACCGTGTGCATTTTAAGGGATCTTTTTTAGAAAAATGGGGAGTGAAAAAGGCTTCAATCTAAAGTTTATTTTGTAAGAGAAAAGCGTTTCTTTATAGGTTGAATTGATAATGAATATAGAATAATTTTTAGTGCAAAAGAGATCTCTTTAGGAGTTTATTTTGTTAGTGTGCTCTCAAAGATTATTTCTTATTTTGAGAATTTGGAGTTGTTTGTTTTCAGTGTGAAGATAAGGGATTGGTTATGCGCCCTATTTTATTAAAAGAGTGGTCTTCTTTGTTATTAGATATTGACATTCCTTGCTCAGGGAAGAAAGTAACGGGAGTCGCTATTGACAGCCGGCTTGTATTGCCAGGGGATGTATTTTTTGCTCTTCCAGGGAATCGAACTACTGGGCACCTATTTTTAAAGCAGGCTGCGCAATCCGGAGCTGTTGCTGCTGTAGTAGCGAGTGATTATCGTGGACCAGATTATGGGTTACAGTTGTTACATGTGGCAGATCCTAGAGAAGCTTTAAGAGCGGCTGGACGAACTCAGGGAGCTCTTTTCCATGGAGAAGTGATAGGGATAACTGGCTCTGTAGGGAAAACGACAACAAAAAGTTTTACCCAACAATTACTTTCTCCTTTTTACAAAGTCTTTGCAAGTCCGAAAAGTTATAATTCTCAGCTCACTCTACCCCTAAGTATATTAACGGCCGATGGAGATGAGGATTTTCTTGTTTTAGAGATGGGAGTTTCTGAACCCAATAATATGAAGGATCTTTTAGATGTAATTGAGCCTTCTATTGGAGTGATTACTCACATCGACGTTCAGCATGCAATGAATTTTGTGGATAAAGGGGCTCAAGGTATTGCTGAAGAGAAGAGTTTGTTGTTAGAGAGATGCGGGATTCATCTATTGCCCAGAGATTCTTCATGGTTTAACTTTTTCATGAAAAAGAATGCTGCAGCTGATCAGTTTTCTTTTTCTATGAATAATGAAACAGCAGATTTTTACTATCGAGCCATTCATTCCGAAGGGGTCCTCATTAGTGCTCCCGATGGGGATATTGAGCTGCCTGTAGTGTTCCCTTATACTCCCGCTTATATGAATTTTATTATTGCTGTAGCTTTAGCTTGGCTTACTAACGTTCCAATGGATCGTTTAGAACAGGCAAGTCAATCTTTATTTTTGCCATCTATGCGCTTTGAACAACAGGAACACAATGGTATTCGAATTATTAATGATGCATACAATGCAAGCCCAGATGCAATGCTAGCTGCTTTAGATGCTGTCCCTATCCCCTCTGAGGGAGGTAAGACAGTATTTATCTTGGGCCATATGGCGGAGTTAGGAAGATATTCGGACGAATGTCATATTGCTGTAGCAAGAAAAGCTGTGACAAAAGCACACGTAGTTTTTTTCGTTGGAGAAAAGTGGTCCCCTGTTAGAGAGGTTGTTTCTGATGCAAATTGTCAGATAGAGTTTTACGGTTCTGTTAGCGAGATTATGCATGTTGTTAAATCTTTAGTGCGACGGGGAGATGTTGTTCTGCTCAAAGGATCGCGTAGTTTGGAATTGGAGACTTTGTTGCCATGTTTTTCCATCTCGTGAGTGGAAGACAGCAGTTTCTTTTTAAAATAAGAAAAGAAATAGTTAGTTTTTGATGCTTAAGTTTAAGATAGAGAACTCCTTATAGTCGACACTCTCATAAACAAGAGAAAACAGATGCCCCCCCTATTTTGTGTTTTGAAAGCTTTTTTCATCGGTTTGGTTGTTAGCCTTATACTGGTGAAACCTCTTATTTGGTTAAAAAAACAAGGCTTGCAAGATCGGATTCACAAAGATCATTGCGAAAAATTGGAAAAGCTACACAAAAACAAAGCACATATCCCCACAGCGGGGGGAATCATTTTTGTTCTTTCTGTCGTTCTCTCAATTCTTTTATTATTGCCTTGCAATCTTTGGTCGACATGGTTTCTTGTCGGGGCAACGCTGCTGTGGGGGGCTTTGGGATGGCGTGATGATCAGATAAAAAATAAGCGTAAAGTAGGTCATGGCTTGTCGGCTAAGCGTAAGTTTTTTATCCAAAATTGTTTAGCGATCGGAACCGTTCTTCCTATCATGATCGCTTATGGAGAAAGCTTTTTATGTATGCATCTTCCCTTTGTGGGGATAGTATCTTTACCACATTGTTGGTTGGGCTATCTGTTTAGTTTTTCTATTGCAGTACTAGCAATTGTTGGAACCAGCAATTCTGTTAACCTGACAGATGGATTAGATGGTCTTGCTGCAGGATCTATGGTGATAGCTTGTTTGGGCATGCTTATCGTGACTTTTGCTTATGGAGCCCCTTGGGCTTTCATTTCTGGGGTGCTTTTAGCAACTTTAGCAGGAAGTTGTTTAGGATTTTTATACTATAATAGGTCTCCGGCTCGCATATTTATGGGGGATACGGGGTCTCTATTTTTAGGTGGGATGCTCGGGATTTGTGCGGTATTATTACGAGCCGAGTTTATGCTCCTCTTTATGGGAGGGATTTTTGTTCTTGAATCCTTGTCTGTCATTTTGCAGGTGGGGAGTTGTAAATTAAGAAAAAAAAGAGTTTTTCTTTGCTCTCCTCTACATCACCATTATGAATATAAAGGGTATCCAGAAAAGGTTGTGGTGAGAAATTTTTGGATTATTGAGTTCCTTTGTGTTGCCATTGGTATTTTCGCTGTATTTTGGGGTTAGAGGATAAGCGAATGGGATTAAAACGTGTTGTAGTTATTGGCTTAGGACTATCTGGTAAGTCTATTGCGCGTTTCTTAGCTCGAAAAGGCGTGTATGTGTTGGGAGTAGATAGTTCTATTCAGGCGTTGCAACATTGTCCGTATATTCATGAAAAATTGTTAGAAACAGATGAGTTTCCTACACAGGTAGATTATGTTGTACGTTCTCCGGGGATTTCTAAGGATCATCCTTGGGTCAAGGCTGCAAGAGCTGCTCAAATCTCTGTAGTGACAGATATTCAACTAGCTTTTCAGACTAAGGAGTTTATAGAACAGAAGTCTTTTGGAATTACAGGGACTGTAGGGAAAACGACCACAATATTATTTTTAGAATATTTGCTAAGAAAAGCGGGAATCCCAGCTTTTGCCATGGGGAATGTGGGAGTCCCTATTTTGGATGGTATGCAGAATTCGGGAGTCCGGCTTGTTGAAATGAGTTCTTTCCAGCTCGCTGATCAAGAAACCTCTTATCCGGTCTTATCAGGGGGAATGATTCTTAATATCTCGGATAATCATTTGGATTATCACGGGAGTTTTTTAGAGTATTGTCAATCCAAACAGAATCTCTCTTTATGTATGAGGAATCCAGAAGATCTTTGGGTTGGGGATCAGCGTTTTTGCGGGCGTAGTTACTGGGAAGAAGTGCAAAAGTACATGCGTTTACTAGATAAAGAAAGTGCATTAAAACCATTGTACTTGCATGATAAGTACAACTACTGTTGTGCATATCTGCTTGCTCAAGCAGAATTTCCGATAGCTAAATCCCTTTTTATAGAGGCCGTAGCTACTTTTAAGAAACCTTCGCATAGGATGGAATATTTAGGGGAAAAGTGTGGTGTGCATTATATCAATGATAGTAAGGCAACTACAGTACGCGCTACGGAAAAGGCTCTTTTGAGCATAGGAAGTCGGGCAATTGTGATTCTTGGGGGTAGAAATAAAGGATACTCGTTCGTTTCCTTGCTGCCTTCTTTGCGAAGGTTTGCGAAGAGTGTGGTTGCTATGGGAGAGTGTGCTCAGGAGATAGCTCAGGATTTGGACGGCTTCCCAGTAACAGTAGTGAGAAATTTACATGAAGCTTTGCTATGCGCTGAAGAGCAAGCGATTCCCGGAGATGTTGTTTTATTGTCTCCAGCTTGCGCTAGCTTTGATCAATTTCGTAGCTATGAAGAGCGGGGAGCGATATTTAAGCAGTTGGTTGGGATGGAAGAGGTTCTTTTATGAATCGTAGAAACACGATGATTGTAGCAGCTTCTGTGAATGCAGTACTCTTGGCAGTGCTGTTTATGACAGCACGCTATTCAGAGCAAGAGGTAGAGTATTCGCAGAAAATAGCACCTATTAAAATTTTAGAGCCGGTACCAGTTGTTGAGAAGGCTCCTGAAAAATTAGAAAAAAATCCAGAAGTGATCGCTAAGCCCGCACAGGTTGTGAGAAATCCTGTAGTCTCTAAAGCGGAGCTTGCTGCGCAATTCACAGATAAAAATCAAACTGTTGAGAAAGAGATCAAAGTCTCTCCTAAAGCGACGCCTCCTCCTGTGGTTGTTGAATCTCCTACATCCGAAATTCCTGTTGTGCAGGAAAAAAGTGCAGACAAACCTGCAGAGCAAGAAGAATTTTCTACAGTTATTGTTAAGAAGGGAGATTTTTTAGAGCGAATTGCTAGATCCCATCACACTACAGTTTCTGCATTGATGCAACTTAATGATTTGTCGTCGACGCAATTACAAATAGGACAAGTTTTACGCGTTCCTAAAACGAATAAGACAGAGAAAGATCTTCAAGTTAAGACCCCCAATCCAGAAGATTATTATGTGATTAAAGAAGGGGATAGTCCTTGGGCTATAGCTTTGAGTAATGGGATTCGATTAGATGAATTGTTGAAATTGAATGGATTAGATGAGCAGAAAGCTCGTAAGTTGCGTCCTGGAGATAGATTACGAATTCGATAGATCTCAGGCAATTGTTATGAAATGGTTCCTGATTTCCTGTTTATTAGGAATTTTTTCTCTTGGGCTGATCATGGTATTCGATACCTCGTCGGCAGAAGTGTTGGATCGGGCTTTGTCGTGTAGCACGCATAAAGCTTTGATCCGGCAGATAACCTATCTGGTGCTAGGGCTCTCTGTTGCGTCGTTCATTTATATTTTAGGATGGAAAGATTTTCTTAAGATGAGCCCTGTACTCCTCATCATGGTGGGGATGGCTTTGATTTTAGTGCTTATTCCAGGTGTCGGTGTTTGTAGAAATGGAGCTAGACGTTGGTTAGGAGTAGGACAGCTAACATTGCAACCGTCCGAGTTTGTTAAATATTTAATTCCTTGTGTTGCTATCGAATGTTTGACCACAAGAGTCGCTATTCGTAGTAGTTTTAAGCGATTCGTTGCTTTTGTTTCCTTGCTATTTATTCCTATTTTTTTGATTGCGATTGAGCCGGATAATGGATCTGCAGCGGTAATTGCTTTTTCTTTAATTCCTGTGTTTATTGTTACAGCGGTACGATTGCGTTATTGGCTCGTTCCTTTGCTCTGTATCCTTTGTATCGGAGGCATTTTTGCTTATCGGCTTCCTTATGTTCGAAATCGTTTACAGGTTTATTTGCATCCAGAATTAGATATTAAAGGGAGAGGGCATCAACCATATCAAGCAAAGATCGCAGCAGGATCTGGGAAGTTATTCGGTAAAGGTCCCGGAAAGGGATTGCAGAAATTAACCTATCTTCCAGAAGCTCAGAATGATTATATTGCAGCTATCTATGCGGAAGAGTTTGGTTTTGTTGGGATGCTCCTATTGATTCTTCTCTATATGGGATTTATTTATAGTGGATATGTCATTGCTATGAGGGCTTCCCTTTTATCTGGAGCAGCTCTTGCTATTTCAATTACTGTGATTATTGGGATGCAGGCATTTATCAATTTAGGAGTTGTTTCTGGGTTATTGCCTAGTAAGGGAGTGAATCTTCCTTTTTTTAGTCAGGGAGGATCTTCTCTAATTGCTAATATGTGTGGCATTGGATTGCTATTAAGGATATGTGATGAAGAAGATCAGCAAGGTTGTATTGGCAGTAGGGGGAACAGGGGGACACATTATCCCCGCTTTAGCAGCCAGAGAGACTTTCATTAAGGAGAAAGTAGAAGTTCTACTTTTAGGAAAGGGGTTAACGCGTTTCTTGGAAGGAGAACCAGATGTATTGTACTACGATATTCCTTCTGGATCTCCCTTTTCTCTTCGTCCAAATCAAATGTTTTCTGGAGCACGGCAGTTGTATCAAGGATATACGGCTGCGCTTCGGATGATAAAATCTTTCGCTCCAGATGTAGCAGTAGGATTTGGGAGCTATCATTCCCTTCCTGCTATTCTCGCTTCTATCAGAAAGAGAATTCCTCTATTTCTTCATGAACAAAATGTTGTTCCAGGGAAAGTCAACAAGCTGTTTTCTCATTTTGCTAAAGGGGTAGGGATGTCTTTTTCGGCAGCTGGAGAGCATTTTCGTTGTCGAGCAGAAGAGGTATTTCTTCCTATCAGAGAGCCATCAGAGCAGATCGTTTTTCCAGAAGCTTCTCCTGTAATTTGTGTAGTAGGAGGATCTCAGGGAGCAAAAATTTTAAACGATTGTGTCCCTAAAGCTTTGGCTTATGTTCGTGAAAAACATGCGAATTTATATGTTCATCATATTGTAGGCCCTAAAGGAGACCTGGAAGGGGTTTCTCGAGTTTATCAAGATGCTGGAATTCAGCATAAAGTAACGTTTTTTGAAAAAAATATACTTGGAGTATTGCAAGCGAGTGATTTAGTAATTGGAAGGGCAGGTGCTACGATTCTTAATGAGTTGCTTTGGGTTCAGGTGCCAGCTATTTTGATTCCTTATCCAGGAGCTCATGGACATCAAGAAGCAAATGCAAAATTTTTCACACAAACTCTTGGTGGTGGGACCATGATTTTGCAAAAGCATTTGACAGAAGAAAGTTTACGTAAGCAGGTTTTGCTTGCTTTAGATCCAGCAACTAGTGAAAATAGGCGCAAAGCTATGCTGGATGCTCAAAAGAACAAATCCTTCAAATCATTATATCAGTTTATCTGCGAATCTCTATAGGCTAACGATGAAAAGCTTGTGTTACCACTTCATTGGTATTGGTGGGATCGGAATGAGTGCTTTAGCTCATATTCTGCTTGACCGAGGATATAGCGTATCAGGGAGTGACCTTTCTGAAGGGAAAATAGTGGAAACGTTAAAAAATAAAGGCGTGAAGTTCTTCTTAGGAAATCAAGAAGAGCATGTCCCGGAAGAATCGGTAGTTGTATATGGTTCTGGAATTTCTAAAAACAATCCTGAATTTTTAGCTGCTCTGAATAAAGGAAACCGTCTTATTCATAGGGCTGAATTATTAGCAGAGCTTACAAAAGAGCAAATTTCTATCTTTGTCACAGGAAGTCATGGAAAGACAACGGTTTCTTCTTTAATTACAGTCATCTTGCAAGAAGCTGGGAAAACCCCTTCTTTTGCGATAGGAGGGTTAAATGGAGAAGGGATCAATGGGAGTTCAGGATCTGAGTATTTTGTTGCAGAAGCCGATGAAAGCGACGGATCTATTCGGAATTATTCACCAGAATTTTCTGTAATTACCAATATAGACGACGAGCATCTGTCTAATTTTGGTGGAGATCGGGAGCGTTTGCTTGCATCTTTACAAGATTTTTCTACCAAAACTCGTCAGATTTGTTGGTACAATGGAGATTGCTCTCGATTGCGGTCTTGCTTGGTAGGACATACATTTGGATTTACCTCTTCTTGTGATTTACATATTTTAACTTATCGACAAGAGGGGTGGAGATCGTTCTTTACAGTAAGGTATCAGAACGTTTTATACGAGGATGTGGAAGTACGGTTGGTCGGTGAGCATAATGTGATGAATGCTGCGGCAGCTATGGGAGTAGCTTTGTCATTAGGAATAGACGAAGATACGATTAGGGATGCTTTGCAGAGATTCCCAGGGGTTCAACGACGATTACAGAGGAAGAATTCTTCAGAGGTCTTTCTTTTCTTAGAAGATTATGCGCACCATCCTTCTGAGATTGCCTGTACATTGCAAGCTGTTCGCTCTGCCGTGGGATCACGACGCGTTTTAGCCATTTGTCAGCCTCACCGATTTTCTCGTTTAAAAGAGTGTATGGGATGTTTCCCTTCGGCATTCAAAGGTGCTGATGAGGTGTTATTAACAGATGTGTACAGTGCAGGAGAGGCAGAGGAAGATGTCTCTTATAAAGAGTTAGCTCAGTCTATTAGTCGGGAGTCTTTGGTAACATGTGCCTATGTTCCTTTTAGTGAGTTACAGGGCTTTTTAGAAAAGCATATTCGTGTGCATGATGTTTGCGTGGCATTAGGTGCTGGTGATATCGAGGTTTTAGGTGAGAGCTTACGAGATTTTGAACCGAAGAAACTCTCTCTAGGACTTATTTGTGGTGGAAGATCTTGTGAACATGATATTTCTATTCTATCTGCACAAAATATCGCAAAGTATCTTTCGCATTCGTTTTATGAGGTACAGTATTTCTTAATTACCCGTGAGGGGTTATGGAAGACTGGTTCTTCACTAGAATTGTCAGAGGAGACAGGAAAAACCATTTTTGATCCAGAGATAGCAGGAAAATTAAGTAAGGTAGATGTCATTTTACCGATATTGCATGGCCCTTATGGTGAAGATGGGGCTATGCAGGGGTTTTTAGAGACTATTGGGAAGCCCTATACGGGGCCTTCTTTAGTTTTTGCTGCAATAGGAATGAATAAAGTGTTAACCAAGCGTTTTATGAGCGATTTAGGTATTCCTGTTGTGCCTTATCTCCCTCTGACATTAAAGGGATGGAAGCAAGATCAAGAGAAATGTTTAGCTCAGATAAAGGCGGCTTTTTCATTCCCAATGTTTGTGAAGTCTGTGCATTTGGGATCTAGTATTGGCGTTTTTGAAGTTCATGATACTAATGAGTTGCGAGATGCAATTAATGAAGCCTTTGTTCGAGATGATGACGTTTTTATAGAAGAAAGTCGTTTGGGATGTAGGGAAATAGAGGTTTCTTTTTTGGGCGATGGATCTGGAGTCTTTTTTGTTGCAGGAATGCATGAAAGACGAGGCAGAGGCGGGTTTATTGATTATCAAGAAAAGTATGGGCTAAGTGGTAGGGCTAGTGCTCAGATCGTATTTGATGTAGATCTTTCTAAAGAAACGAGAGAACAATTGCTTGGAGTTGCAGAGAAAATTTATCGTCTATTACAAGGAAAGGGGTCTTGTCGTATTGACTTTTTTGTCGATAATGAAGGGAGCTTTTGGTTATCAGAAATCAATCCTATTCCTGGTATGACAACAGCAAGCCCCTTCCTTGCTGCTTTTGTTCGTAAGGGCTGGAATCGCGAACAAATTGTGCATCAACTTGTTATAGATGGATTACAACGATTCGACCAACGCCAACGCTTGATATCGACACCTTTAATAGATCAAGCGTTGGCTGCTCGGTAAGAAGATTCCTGTGTAAGGCAATCGAACTAACTATGATGAGAGCAATTACAGCCATGGCATGTGCCCGCTAAAGTACTGACAGCAACTGAGGATTCTTCTTCAAAGCTATCTTCAATAAAGGAATCCTCTTCAAAATCGTCAGAAGAGTCTGTTGCTGCATGGCCTAGAGATAAAGATTCTTCATCCACAGGAGAGATATTTTCTGGTTGAGCAAGCTCAACAAGGATTTTTTTCTGTAGTCTGGCGCCAACGCGTTTCAGAATAGTTCTTAATGCTTGTATAGTTTGTCCTTTTCTCCCAATGATTTTTCCAATGTCTTCGGAGTCCGCGTGAATTTCCAGCTTAAGAGTTGCGCTGGCTTTATCTTCGGATGATCGAATTTTGACGGAATTGGGATCAGTGACTAAATTTTTCACGATGTACGCTGCAAAATTTTCCATAAAATCCAAATTAATTTGAGAAATAAAAATCTTGATAAGAGTCTCTTGCCCAAGATCATGCGAAGGATATATGAAACTCTAAAAAAGCGTCAATATTTTAGCTTACAGTCTGCTATGAGCTAGTTTTGCGCATAATTCTTAGAAAGAAGAACCTTTTTTACTTACGTTTAAGCAAAAGATAATCTTCGCAACGCAGGTCACAAATGGAAGTAGCTCCAGAGGAAAAAGCTCCAAGATTAAGTGCTTGTTGATAATGTTTGATTCCAGACATAAAAGAATCTTTTCGAAAACGTAATAAAGTTCCAGAAGATAAGCTGACAACAAACTCTGATGGATAGTGATCTATTTGGGATAGATCAATGATGCTTGGAGGGTCTACTTGTAGATTGTTTATTAAAATTTTTATGATGGTGAGAATTTGACTCGAAATATGTGATTGATTAAGAGCTTCTTGTGGAACAAAGACTGTAGGAAGTTGTAATGAATAGAAAGGTAAAGCTGGAAAAGTTTGGCCTTCAAAACCTATGAATGTGTGGGTTTTATTTCCTAAAAAGGCTAAGGGTGCGTGTAAAGCATAGGAAATTGCTAGACCCTTGTGATCAGGAACCTTATCAATAGAAATCTCGGAAAAAATTCCCGTTTGTTTCAAAAAATGTTCAGCCGATTTGGTGGAAAATGTTTGTAGGTGAGGAGGATCATCTGCGGAAAGATGTAATAACTCTGAAAAGAAGGGTTCGGGAAGATGGGGAGGTTCAACGCAAGTGAGGAATAGGGTCTTAATAGGAGTGAAGGACTGTTTAAAAACAAACAAGCTTGGAAGTGTCATCCACAAGCTAATGGGTAAAAAGATAAGAATGCTAATAAAGATACATAGAAACGAGTAGGAAAGAGAGTAAACCGGGCCTTTAGAAAAAAGAAAACGCCATATGTGTGTCAAAAAAGAGAAGTAGCGGGGGAGCAAAACAACCTCAAAAACGCTTCTAGGAGAATCTAAAAAGAATTTCTTTTTTTAGAGAGAAAAAAAGTAAGAAACCCTTATTTGAAAATAAGAGGTAGTAACTCCTTCCGTCAAGAATTTCATTATTAGATTACAAGCTAACTTAGAGGGCCAACTATGGAGTGGATAGCAAGAGAATATAACAATATTTTTATCGTTTCTTTAAAAGGAGACCTAGATGCTGTTACAGTTCCTGCTTTAGAAGAGTTTTTAACAAAAGCCATTGAGAAGGGACGTGTGAATATTCTCCTAAACATGGAAAAAGTTTTTTATATGAGTAGTGCTGGTCTGCGATTGATTCTTTCGTTAGCAAAATTAACAAAAAATCATAGCGGGAAGCTTTGTATCTGTTGTCTTAGAGATGAAGTTGCTGATATCATTCGAGTTGCTGGATTGGATAAAGTAATATCCATCCGTAAAGCAGAACAAGAATCTTTTAGTGATTTTTAAACTATGCCCTTACCAGCTTCTTCGGGATCTGTTGCAGGATTCTCTGTGTGTTCAGATCCTCAAAAATCTTTTTCAAAAATGTTTAAGCGGACGGTGATTTTATTAGCTGGCCCAACAGGATCAGGGAAAACTGCTGTTTCTCTTAAGTTGGCTCCGCTTGTTGATGGAGAGATTATCTCTGTAGACTCTATGCAAGTCTATCAGGGAATGGATATTGGAACAGCAAAGGTCTCCTTAGCTATTCGTCAGGCTGTTCCACATCATCTGATAGATATTTGTCATGTCCAAGAGACTTTTAATGCTGTGGATTTCTATTATCACGCGATACAAGCCTGTCAAGATATTCTATCTCGTAATAAAGTTCCGATTCTTGTAGGGGGAACAGGGTTTTATTTTCATACTTTTTTGTCTGGTCCTCCATCAGGGCCTTCTCCTGACTTTGCATTGCGAGAGCAACTTTCATTGGAAGCTCAAGAACGTGGTATAGGAGCTCTCTATCAAGAGTTAGTGGAGTTGGATTCGGCCTATGCTGCTACTATTACTAAGCATGATAAGAATAAAATTATTCGTGCTTTGGAAATTATTCGGAAGACGGGGAATAAGGTTTCTAGTTATTCCTGGGAATCTACAGTAAACGAGTCGAAAGAGTATCATTGTCGAGGTTGGCTTTTGTCTCCAGACCCTGAATTATTGCGCCATAATATTTTGGAACGGTGCGATCAGATGTTAGAAGAAGGCCTCGTAGATGAGGTTCGCTCTCTTGTAGCTTTAGGGATCAAAGGGAATACATCAGCTTCTCGGGCAATTGGCTATAGAGAATGGATAGAATTTTTAGATGCGGGGAGCCCCGTAGAACGATTTGAGGATACCAAGCAAAAGTTTATCACTAACACCTGGCGCTATACGAAAAAACAACGTACTTGGTTTAAACGTTATCCACTATTTAGAGAACTGAGCCCTATGGGCATGACTCTTGGTGATATCGCAAGAAAGATAGCGCAGGACTACTTTCTATGTGGCTAGATCTTCGTTGAGAAGGCAGGAGAAACTGGGAGATAGAAGGTATCTCGTTCCACAGGAGTAAATCCTGCGCGGCTAAGCATCATACGAATTTCTTGCTCAGAACTTTGCAAGTCCCATCCCGTGCATTTGTGAACGCTTTCATCGAGAATAGTCCCTCCAAAGTCATCAGCGCCATAGAAAAGCCCTTGTAGTCCCTCTTCTTTTCCTTCACCAAACCAAGAAGCTGCAATGTGATCGAAATTGTCTAAAAAGATTCTTGCGATTGCCAGAATGCGATAATAGAGCTCAGGAGATGCTTGCTGAGTGACGCGTCGGCCCAGTGCTGTGTTATTGGGTTTGTAGCTCCAAGGGATGAAGCTAAAAAATCCTGGATTTTCATCCTGAGCATCACGAAGAGTTTGTAGATGTAAGAGAATATCTTCCGCGCTTTCCAAATGACCAAACATCATGGTTGCTGTTGAACGAAACCCTAGTCGATGCGCTAGCTTATGGAATTGTATCCAGCCATCGGGATACATTTTTTTTGGCGATATGCGTTTACGAATTTTTTCAGATAATATTTCTGCGCCTCCCCCAGGGACTGTACGTTGACCCGCATCCCAGAGACGTTTTAGTGCTTGTTCAGTAGAAATTCCTGATACCTGAGCCGCATGGGAAATTTCTACCGCAGAAAAAAAATGTGGGTGTAGAGAGGGGAACTCTTGTTTTGTAATGGAAACTAAAGTCTCCAAGTAATCAATGCCGATTTTTGGATGAACGCCTCCCTGTAGTAGTACTGTTTTGATACCTAATTCTACGTAGCGGTGCATCCACTCGCGAAATTCATTGAATGAAAGTAAATAGGAATCCGAAGAATTAGGCTTTCTGTAAAAGGCACAGAAAGAACAATCTATTTTACAAACATTCGTGTAATTGGGATTGGCATCTAGAACATAGGTAATAGTATTTTGAGGGTAGCGATCTCTTCGTAATGAGTCTGCGCGGATTCGAAGTTCTTCTAAGGGGGAGGAGAGAAAAAGTTGGAGCCCTTCTTGGAGTGAAATTCTTGATGGAGATCCCATAAAACCGTTGACGATAATGCATTGCCAGAGCAAACTTTGACTACCAATTGTTTTTTTTGTCAAGACTCACACTAACCAGCAGTTTATTATATGGATATTCCAGCACAGGGCTCAGATACACCAGAAGTAGAGCAAGCAGTTTGCTGCAATCAGGACACGGTAGAAAATGATCACGCTAAAGAAGAGCAGCCCTCTTCGGAAGTTTCAACAGAAGTGGTTCATGTCCAAAAATGTGAGTCAATGGAAGCTTTTGAGCAAATGGTTGCAGAAAGAAGCTTGGTTGAAGAAAAAATTTCGTTTGCGTTGGAGCAAATGGGAGTTTTGCTAAAGAGCGAAGATCAGAATAACGATTTAAAATTGTTCTGGAATGTAAGAAAATTTTGTTTACCTTTGTTCCAGCAGCTGGAAGATCCTGCTCGGCGAGCAGCTCTTTGGGGACGTTATACCGAACTGACAAGAGAAGGGCGTCATTTGAAGACCTTGCAAGATGAAGAGGGAGCCTTTTTAGTAAGGCAAATTGAGTTGGCTATTTCTTGTTTAGAGTCGGACGTTAACGAATTTTTCTCAAAAACGGAAAAAAATGAAATCTCTAAAGAAGATCAGGATGCTTTAGATATTCAAAGTTTAGCTGCACACAAAGATTTTTATTTATCCACACATGCAGATCTCCGTTGGTTGGGTAGTTTTTCTTCTCAAATTATCAATCTGAGAAAAGAGCTCATGAATGTGAGTATGCGTATGCGACTCAAGAGCCAATTTTTCCAAAAATTATCCGTTTTAGGGAACAGGGTTTTCCCGCGTAGAAAAGAGTTAACAGAAAAGGTTAGCGAGCTTTTTGCTCAAGATGTAGAAGTTTTTGTCGACAAGCACTTTTCACGATCCTCTCGAGAGTCTCTTAAAAAGGCAGTCTTTTTCTTAAGAAAAGAAATTAAGAAATTACAGCAGTGTGCAAAACATCTTTCGATCTCTTCTTCAATCTTTTCAGCAACGCGTTTACGTTTGAGTCAGTGTTGGGATCAGCTCAGGGGATTGGAAAAAGAGATACGACAAGAGCAAAGTCGCTTGGCGGCAACTTCTGCTGAGAATGTGAAAGAAATTCAGGGACAGTTGGATCAGGTAGAGGCTCTTTTGCAGGGTAATGAAGAGGTCCATAAAATTCGCAAGGAAATAGAGACGATTTCCAAGCATATCCGAGGGGTCTCTTTAGTCCATGATGACGTTGTTTTATTGAAGGGCCGCATTCAGACTTTGTTGGGGCAGGTTCGAGAAAGAGAAGCTGTTATTGAGAAAGAAATAAAAGAGCAGCAAGCAAAAGCCGAGCAAGCAAGGGCGGAAGCAATTCAAGCATTGGAAGACGAGGTACATGCTTTCTGTGAGCTGTGCAAAGAGGGAGAACTTCCTGAGGGAGCTAAAGATCGCTGTCAAGATTTGAAAGAGGCGGTAAGGAAGATGTCTTATCTTCCCTATGCGAAGAAAGTAGCTTTGGATAATCAGGTAAATGCTGCGCAAAGAACCGTTCTTGAGCGTTTGGAAGAGCAAATGTTGTCTTGCCCAGACACTAAAGAAAAAGTTTTAAATATGCGTCAAGTTTTAGAACAGCGAGTGCTACGACGTAAGGAGCTTAAAGCTAAACTTGAATGTGATAAAAAATTATTAGGGGGGTCTGGACTCGACTTCGATCGCGCTTTACAGTACAGCGCTATGGTAGAAGAAGATAGAAGGGCCCTTGAAGAACTTGATGTCGCTATTGTCGATCTGAAAAAGCAAATTCAGCAGTTTGTTTAAAAGCTAGTGGTGGGGAAAAGCAGTCAAAAGGTATTAAGCCTTTTGACTCTTTTTTTTGAATCGTTTTAAGAAGTAGGAAACTTAAGACTAGAAAACATCTACGTATACGGCGTATTCTAGAGAGCTCGATTGGTTCTTACGATGGTGTTTTATTTGTTATGTGTAGTAAGAGCGATCGAAAATGATTGCGAGAATCCAAGTCCTAACACAAAGCAGTCTCTCATAGGGATGTAATGAGAATCTAAAAATTACTCCTATGTGGATATTGGGAGCGTGTTGATATATTTTTGAGAGGACTTTCAAAAGAATTAATGATCTCGCTAAAGGAAAGAGACTATTTTTGATAAAGAATATCCGCGAGAGCTTGGGCTCAAGGGGATTTTTCTCTCTAGAAAAAAAGCTCGACCTTATCTTGGATAATCGGGTATTCTCAGGCCAGTTTTATGGATTCGTATTGTTTAAATTTATTGAAGGGAATTGTTCGAGCTATTGATGACAAGAAGGGCCGCAACCCCGTTATTTTGGACGTTCAGGGGATTTCCCAGTTAACAGACTATTTTATTTTTGTTGAAGGGAACGTTGGGGTTCATGTTAAGGCTATAGCCGATACAATTGTAGAGGAGTTAAAAAAACTAAAAGTCTATCCATTAAATGTGGAAGGGCTTAGTCATAGTGATTGGGTTGTTATTGATTACGGATTTATCGTTGTCCACTTGTTTGTCTCTTCTGTTCGGGAACAGTATTGCCTAGAAGAACTGTGGAAAGACGGAGCAATCATTACGTCCGATTGTCTAGCTTCTTAAAGGAGAAAGTATGAACAAAAAACGTGTAGTCGTTACGGGAATGGGGATAGTCTCCTGCCTTGGGAATGAAGTAGAATCTTTCTATGATAGCCTGTTGGCTGGAATTAGTGGGGTGCGGACAATCACATCTTTCCCCTGCGATGATTATGCTACGCGTTTTGCAGGTTGGATAGAGGAATTTAACTCGGAGCCTTATTTAGATAAAAAACAAGCTCGACGAGTAGACCCTTTTATTACATATGCTGTTGTGGCTGCAAAGAAAGCAATAGCTATGTCTCGTTGGGATCAAGAGACTCTTCCTGCGAATCCTCATCGTTGCGGAGTGATCATTGGATCTGGGATGGGGGGGCTTCGGACCCTTGATGAGGGGATCGAAAAATTATCAGCAGGGAATAGAAAACTGTCTCCATTCTTTATTCCTTATATCATTACTAATATGGCTCCTGCCTTGATCGCTATGGATTATGGTTTAATGGGGCCAAACTATTCTATTTCAACAGCCTGTGCAACGGCCAACTATTGTATTGATGCTGCTTATCAACATCTCGTTGAAGGGCGTGCGGATGTCATCGTTTGTGGAGGGACTGAGGCTGCCATTAATCGTGTTGGCTTGGCTGGATTTATTGCTAATCGCGCATTGTCGGAAAGAAATGATGCTCCTGAACAGGCATCGCGTCCCTGGGACCGGGATCGGGATGGTTTTGTGCTAGGAGAAGGGGCTGGCGTCCTGGTCTTAGAAACCCTGGATAATGCTTTAAAAAGAGGGGCTCCAATTTTTGCTGAAGTGCTTGGAACCTATACAACGTGCGACGCTTTTCATATTACTGCTCCTAGAGATGATGGTGAAGGAATCACTGCCTGTATACTAGGAGCTTTGAATAAAGCTGGTATTCCTAAAGAACGGGTGAATTACATTAATGCGCACGGAACTTCCACTCCATTAGGAGATCTGTCAGAGGTATTGGCTTTGAAAAAGGCTTTTGGAAGTCATATCAAAAACTTGCGCATGAATTCGACCAAGTCTTTGATAGGGCACTGCTTAGGAGCTGCAGGTGGGGTAGAAGCTGTTGCGACTATTCAAGCCATTCAGACAGGGAAGTTGCACCCAACAATCAATATAGAAAATCCTATAGCAGAAATAGAAGAGTTTGATGTAGTTGCGAATAAATCCCAGGATTGGGATGTGGATGTTGCTATGTCGAATTCCTTTGGTTTCGGCGGACATAATTCAACGATATTATTTTCGAGGTATGAACCTTCATTATGATGAAAACTAAGCACGAATATTCTTTTGGCGTTATTCCTATCCGATTTTTTGGTACTCCAGATAGAAGTACCTTAAAGGCTTGTTTTATCTGCCATACAGATGGGAAACATTGGGGGTTCCCTAAGGGACATGCTGAGGAAAAAGAGGGTCCTCAGGAAGCTGCGGAACGAGAACTTGTTGAAGAGACAGGGTTAGGGATTGTTAATTTTTTCCCAAAAATATTTGTAGAAAATTACTCTTTTAACAACAAAGAAGAAGTCTTTGTGCGTAAAGAAGTGACCTATTTTCTTGCTGAAGTTAAGGGAGAAGTGCATGCTGATCCAGATGAAATTTGTGATGTGCAATGGCTGAGCTTACAGGAAGGTTTACGTCTTTTGAATTTCCCAGAAATTCGTAATATTGTTACAGAAGCAGATAAGTTTGTGCAAAACTATCTATTTGCTTCATAAAGTTCCCTAGGATGAAAAAAACTTGATTAGGAAGGGCTATTATGAGAAATCTCATAATAGCCTTTTCTTTACTCCGCTTTACATAAAAAGATTACAATAATCTTCGTGCGCTAGTCGGATGACTTTTTGGGCTTCTTTTTTCCCATATAAGCCGATAATTTCAATTTTAGCAGGTTTGGCTTGGATTAAACTTTCAGGAGTGGCCTTATACGTTAAAAAATAGTGCTGAATCATGTCCAAAACAGATCCGGGGCAGTCAGAAATATCTTCCATAGCTCCGTAAACGAGATCATCTTCTAGAACAGCAATAATTTTATCATCAGCTTCTCCAGAATCTAAAATACGAATACCTCCAATAGGTCGAGCTTGCAACAGGATATTTCCTTGGGTGATATTCTTTTCTGTTAGTACACAAATATCAAGAGGGTCTCCATCTCCTTTGATGTTGTCTCTATTGCTTTGCTGGCCACTATATTCCCCAGAAAGATCCCCACAATAAGTTTTAGGTAAAAGGCCATATAGGCAAGGGCAAAAATTGGAAAACTTCTGTGGCCGATCGACTTTTAGTAACCCCGTCTCTTTATCCAATTCAAATTTAACCGAATCAGAGGGAGTGATCTCTATATAGCAGCAAAGAGATTCGTAATCATCGCGTGTTAATACTGGTCCATGCCAAGGATGGACTATAGATAATGGTGTTTTAGACATGAGATAACTCTCTATTAAAGTGTTTTGCGAGCAATTATCCTGCGCTAACAGCTTATTCGTCCAATAGTTTTAGCATTCTTGTTGGCTCACAAACTTTTATTTTTAATTATAGAGCTTTCTTTTTGCTTTTATTTTTGTCGTTGTGAAAAAATGCTGAAAAGTTCCTTGCAAAAATCCTCTCAGAAGGTTTTTTGGCAACAAACAAGTGTTTCTGTATTGCAGAATGATATAGGCTGAACATAGAATATGAAATACTCTTTGCAAATAGAAGACCTTCATATTGAAGGATTCGAACAGGTTTTGAAAATTAGTTGTGAGTCTGTGCAGTTGGTGGCTGTAATTGCTATTCATCAGACGAAAGTAGGACCTGCTTTGGGGGGAATTCGTGCTTTTAATTACTCTCAATTTGATGATGGATTACAGGATGCTTTGCGTTTGTCAAAAGCAATGACATATAAGGCTCTTCTTAGTAGTACAGGAACCGGTGGAGGGAAAAGTGTGATTTTCTTACCGGAGGGGCTCTCTAGCCCTACAGAAGGAATGTTAAGAGCTTTTGGTCAAGCTGTGGACTCTTTGCAAGGGAAATATATTGCAGCTGAGGATGTAGGGATCTCGGTTCAGGACATGACGATCATTCATGAGGAGACTCCTTACGTTTGTGGGCTAGCGTCAATAAGCGGAGACCCCTCCATATACACAGCACATGGAGTGTTTTTATGCATTCAAGAGACGGTTGATTACCTGTGGAATGAGGGTATAAAAGGGAAGCGAGTTGCTGTACAGGGGTTGGGTTCTGTTGGGCGTAAGCTGGTGCATGAGCTATTCTTTGCAGGGGCTGATTTAATCGTCTATGACACACGAAAACATCTTCTTGATGAAGTAGTGACTTTATATGGGGCTCAAGTTGATGAAAACATTATCTCGGTAGATTGCGATGTTTTGTGTCCTTGCGCCTTAGGAGGGGTTATTAACGCGTGCAGTGTCGATCAGCTTCGATGTCGAGCGATTGTTGGGGCAGCCAATAACCAGCTTGAAAATACTTCCATAGGGAAAGAGTTAGCAATTCGAGAGATTCTTTATGCGCCAGATTATCTTGCTAATGCAGGAGGCCTATTGAATGTTGCTAGTTCTGTGGGACAGACCTATGCACCTAAAGAAGTCTTAAAAAAAGTAGAGAGTCTACCAAAAACTCTACGACGTCTGTATGAGAAAAGCATTCAAGAGAGCATCGATACAGGGACTCTTGCTAACACTATAGTTGAAGAGCGCTTAGCTGCTTATTCTTAGTGAAGGAAGACTGCTCTTCTGGAGATAGTCTGTTTAAAGTAGACCGGTGACGGAGTCTATATAGAGTTTCCAGGATAGTGTTGTGGATGCGTTCGTTAGCGGAAGCAAGAATCAAAGGGTGTTTTTCCAAATATAAGTTAGGATTAGAAAAAGTAAGTGGGGATCCGGATATATCTGTAACAAGGCCTCCAGCTTCTTCTATAAGAAATACTCCAGGAGCATGGTCTCTGTAATGAGCCCGTGGAGGGGAATAAGGAATACGAATGAAGAAGTCTACGGTATTGTCTGCAACCCATGCATATTTGCTTTGGCTATCAGCGCGAACAGGTCGGGGATGCCATGGGAGGTGTTGACTAAGAATGTGTGTGGTCAAATGTTGGTGGTTTCTAGCTGCCAGAGAAGCTTCGCAGAATTGATGGGTAAGCTGGAAGTCTTCTTGAAGAGAGAAAAGGATAGAACGGGTGGGTGTATAAATTGTGAGCCCTTCACCTTTAGCTGCTGAATACATTTTGAAGGACGCATTGTTTGATGTAGGGTTGGCTATGACAGAAAGAATAGGGGAGTGTTCATAGAACAAGGAAAGAGCAACAGCAAAATAGCGTTGTTTGATGAATCCTGAGGTGCCGTCGATAGGATCTGTTAACCAAAATAGAGAAGAATGGGAGTTTTGGGAAGAAAGAGCTTTGTAAAGGTTTTGACACGAGACTTGTGGGTCAAGTTGTTTTGCAAAGTTTAGAATTTGAGGAATTTTGTGGTGATCCGTATCCGGATTGAGAGTCTCTTCACCAACTAAAGGGATATGCGGAAACAAAGATGTAAGTGTTTGGTGAAAATAATATTGGATAGCGTAGTCAGCAGGAGTAACATGTGTCTGATCAGGCTTTTCCCATGAAGGAATGAATGTGCGAGATTGGCGATAACGCATAAGCGCTAGCATAGCCTGCATAACAACTGTTTCTGCAGCTTTCTGGCAGTCAATGAGGAGGGGGAACATAAGCTTTTCCGCAGTTTGCAAAGGGACAACGATCTCTTTCTATAGCGAGGAAATGTTGCTATATGAGAGGACATCCTAACCAGAGAGACGGTTTTTAGCAAGAGCGGAGCTATTGGGATATTGCGAGAATAACTTATATTTTTGTAAAGATTATTAACGAAAATGCGATTCTACGATATCTTTTTGATAATAAATGAAAAGAATAGTTCTTTTCAGAATGAAAACCTGTTAATTTAGATATGATAATATTGCACTCATTTGTGCAGAAATAATTTTAACAAAACTAAGACTAAGAGGAAGTATGAAGATGGGGGGGTGGCGTAAGCTGTACGAGGTGGTTTACTCTTCTCTTATAGGGTGCGCTTTAAAGCTTCGCTATCGTGTGTCGGTTGAGGGGTTAGAGGCTATCAGTCCGAATTCCCAAAAAGGTGCTTTGTTCCTTTCAAACCATGTAGCAGAGATAGACCCTGTCATTTTAGAGCATGTGTTTTGGTTGAAGTTTCACGTGCGTCCTATAGCAGTAGATTATTTGTTTAATAGTCCAGTTGTTAAGTGGTTTCTTGACTCTGTAAGAGCCATACCTGTTCCTTCTGTTGTCCCTGGAAGGGATGACAAGCGTTTGCTTGAAAGGATGGAGCGCTTCTATGCATGCGCAACACAAGCACTGGATAACAAGGAAAGTCTGCTTCTTTATCCATCGGGAAGATTATCTAGAGATGGAACAGAAGAGATTGTGAATCAACATTCTGCCTATACTATTTTGCACAGAGCAAAGGAATGTGATGTATTCTTAGTTAAGATTACGGGGCTTTGGGGGAGTTCTTTTTCCCGCTATAAAACGGGAAGCACTCCAAAGTTAGGCAAGGTGTTCAAAGAGGCTGCAAAGGCTTTGTTGTGTCGAGGAATTTTTTTCATGCCTAAGCGTGAGGTGAAAGTTTCAGTTTGCCCAGCGGATTATTCGGTATTGAAGCAGTTCCCGACAAAACAGGAATTCAATACTTTCCTCTCGGATTGGTTTAATCAGAAGGGTGGGGAGACTCCTTTAGAAGTCCCCTACACATAGGTAAAAGATGCGAGATAATAGGAATACAGCTAAACATAAACGCGGGAAATTGCGATCAGAGAAAACAGTTTTGTGTAGTTTTTTGAAGCTTTGTGCGGAGATGACTACAGCAACAGTTTTCTGGGATGAGCAACTTGGTAAGCTCTCCTATAATCAGGTGTATAAGGCAGTTTGTGCCTTAGCTACGCGTTTGGCTAAATACCCTGATGAACATATCGGAATTATGATGCCAGCATCGTCCGGGGCTTATATTGCTTACTTTGCGACGCTCCTTTCAGGGAAGATTCCCGTTATGATTAATTGGAGTCAAGGATTACGGGAAGTAACGGCATGTGCAAATCTTGTTGGGGTAAAGCATGTAATTACTGCGAAGCCTCTTATGCAAAAGTTAGCGCAAACTCATGGAGAGAATGCAGAGTATCCTTTCTCATTGATTTTTCTAGAAGAGATCCGTAAGGAATTGACTTTTCTAGATAAGTGTCGAGTTGGGATCTGTATGTCCATGCCTTTTGAATGGATGATGCGATGGTTTGGATCCTTTGATAAAGGTCCTGAGGATATGGCAGTGATTCTATTCACATCAGGTACAGAGAAACTCCCTAAAGGAGTTCCTCTTACCAACGCCTCGTTACTTGCTAACCAAAAAGCTTGTTTCGATTTCTTCTCTCCTGAAGAAGACGATGTGATGATGTCTTTTCTCCCCCCATTCCATGCTTATGGGTTTAATTCCTGTACGTTGTTCCCATTGCTTTCTGGAGTGCCTGTTGTTTTCGCTTATAACCCTCTTTATGCCAAGAAAATAGTAGAAATGGTTGATGAGGCGAAAGTTACGTTGCTAGGAAGCACACCCGTTTTCTTCAGCTATATTCTTACTGCTGCTAAAAAAAGTGAGACTTCACTTCCTTCTTTGAGGTTTGTTGTTATTGGAGGAGATGTTTTCAAACACTCTTTATATCAAGAGGCTTTAAAAACATTCCCACACGTGCAATTACGTCAAGGATATGGAACCACGGAATGCTCACCGGTCATTACTATCAATACAGTAAATAGCCCGAAACATGAGTCTTGTGTAGGGATTCCTGTTAGAGGGATGGAAGTTTTAATTGTTTCTGAAGAGACTAAAGCCCCAGTACCAACAGGTGTCACTGGACTGGTATTAACTCGAGGAACTTCTCTATTCAAAGGATATCTTGGAGAAGATTTCGGGCATGGGTTCATAGAATTGGATGGAGAGACATGGTATGTAACCGGAGATTTAGGTTATGTAGATCGCCATGGGGAGTTATTCCTAAAAGGACGACTGAGTCGTTTCGTGAAGATTGGTGCGGAAATGGTCAGTCTTGAAGCTATGGAAAGCATTTTAATAGAGGGATGTGGACAAAATGAAGCTGATCATCCTTTAGTTGTGTGTGGGCTTCCAGGAGAAAAAGAGCGTCTATGCCTTTTCACAATATTCCCCACGTCTATTCAGGAAGTAAATGATATCCTAAAAAACTCAAAAACAAGTAACTTACTAAAAATTTCTTATCACCATCAAGTAGAAGCAATCCCTATGTTAGGGACTGGGAAACCGGATTACTGCTCACTAAATGCTTTAGCAAAACGGTTATTTGGCGAATAAGGACTTCTTTTTAGATTGTTATAGTTATGAGGAAAATGAGTTTTGAAGGGGTCGCGTTCTATTGATTTTATTACCAATGATTTCCTTGGTTTTTCTCGTTTAGAGGGTTTGTCGGATGCTGTTGAGGCTCGTTATCAACGTTATTGTATTAGCGAGCCTTATGCGCGTTTGGGTTACGGAGGATCTCGTTCTATCTTAGGTCCTTCCGAATTGTTAAATGAATTAGAGCAGGGAATAGCACATTTTCATGGTGTTGCAGAAGCTCTTGTTTTGCCAAGTGGTTTTGTTGCAAATACAACGGTTTGTGCACACCTGTCTTCTGCAGCCGATTATGTTTTGTGGGATGAACAGGCGCATATTTCTGTTTCCTATAACATGGCCCTTTTTATGCCGGAGAAACAAAAGAGTTTCCGTCATAATGATCTGAATCATTTAGAATCTTTACTCGCTTCTTGTCAGAAGCAAGGTTTCAAGCGAGTATTTATTCTTGTCTGTTCCGTTTATTCCTTTAAGGGATCCTTTGCTCCTTTGAAGCAAATAGTTGCTCTGGCGCAAAGATATCATGCGCAGTTGATAGTCGATGAAGCCCATGCTGTGGGATTATTTGGTGAGTCTGGAAGGGGATTTTGTTCCTCAATAGGATATGAAAATGTTTATGCAGTGCTTGTCACTTTTGGTAAGGCTTTAGGATCTGTAGGTGCAGCTCTTTTATCTTCTTATGATAGGAAGCAGGATTTCATCAAAGAGCCTATGGCGAGTCTTTCTACAGGAATGCCTCCGCATTCATTGATTTCTATACAAGTTGCTTATGAATTTCTATCAAAAGAAGGAGAATTTGCACGAACTAGATTGCGACAGATTCGAGAGTATTTTGCTCAAAAGGTCTCCTCAGCAGCCCCAGGGTTTGTGCAGCCGATTTCCTCTCCAAGTGTTCCTTCGCAGGTTTTACATCAGCAGCTAACTGAAGCTGGGGTTCGAGTTGGGATTACGCGATTCCCTGCAAAGGGATCTTTGCGAGCCAATTTGCATGCTTTTAATACTAAAGAGGAAGTGGATATTTTGGTTTCGATACTTTCGCAAGTATCAGATCAAAAGAATGTAGTAATGGGATCTATGTCCACGATGCATCGTACTTTAGAAGAAAGTTTAGCAGCTGAAAATGCATCCTGAAGCTGTTTATTTACAGTGAGAATGTTGCGAGTTTTGATCAAAAATTGATAGTGAAAAAGGTCTTTTACTTTGAAGTGCCCACAGGGGGATATGTCCATAAGAGAAGCCTGAGCATCCAAATTTTGTTTGATTAGCTCGTGCATGCGTTGGGCCTCTTGCAAGGTATATTCTGCACATTTCCCAAGGAAAATACAGCGGATGAGTCTAGTAAAAGGGGGATAGTTACATGCTTTTCTTCCTAAAATTTCTTCTTTGTAAAAGGCTGGAAAATCTTGAGCTAATGCATGTGATATAGTGGAATTTTGTGGAAGAAAAGTCTGAATCAGAACTTCTCCAGGAAGGTAACTACGGCCTGATCGTCCAGTGACCTGTGTAATCAGTTGGAAAACTTGTTCAGCAGCTCGGAAATCTGGGATGTATAGGCCGGAATCTCCACTTAAAACTACAGAAAGAGTGACTGCAGGAAAGTGCATTCCTTTTGCAATCATTTGTGTTCCGATAAGAATATCTGCCTTCCCGGTAGCGAATTGTTTAATTAATGCGTCATGACTTCCTCGATAGCGCGTGGTGTCAGAGTCTAAGCGTATAGTGCGGACTGTTGGGAAAAAGTCTTGGAGAAGGGCCTCGATTTTTTCTGTTCCTGCCCCCCGGTATTGCAATGTCATAGTGCCATGGCATTGAGGACATGATGTAATAGGTTTAGATAATCGCGTATTACAAAGGTGGCATAGGAGAATACGCTCGGTTTTATGAAATGTAAGGATCATGTCACAGTGAGGGCACTTCAAGGTGTATTTGCATGATGAGCAGGACACATTGGTGTGAAATCCTCGGCGATTAAAGAAAATGATCGTTTGTTCTCCAACTGCTAAGCGTTGTTCAATACTTCGAATAACTGTTGGAGAAAAGAGGATCTTTTTTCGCGTTTTTTCCATTTCCCTATTCATATCAATGAGGGAAACCTTAGTGGGGATTGATGTAGAAGCCCGTTTAGAAAGGACAGAAAGGGTATATTTTTTAGATAAAGCATTGGTATAGCTTTCTAAACTTGGAGTAGCGCTGCCTAGAATGACTGTAGCATTAGTGAATTTCCCTCGCATGACTGCTACATCTCGAGCTTGATAAAAAGGTGGTAAATCGCTTTGTTTATAGGCGCCGTCATGCTCCTCATCAACGATGATCAATCCCAGATTCTGCATAGGACAAAAAATCGCAGAGCGAGGGCCAATGATGATATTAATTAACCCTCGAGCAGCTTTGTGCCAGGTTTGGGTACGCTCGCTTTCGCTTAACTTGTAGTGCAACACGCCCACTTCAGCACCAAAGTGCATTTTAAAAAAGGAGAGGGTTTGAATAGTCAAAGCAACCTCAGGAACTAGGAGAATGACACTTTTCCCCAGGGACCTAGCTTTACGAATAACTTGAAGATACACTTCTGTTTTTCCACTTCCAGTTACTCCAAATAATAAGCATGTTTGAAACTTGGTGGTAATTAATGATTGGGAGATCGTGTTGATAGCTTCTATTTGCTCTTGAGTCAGTGTTGGAGGCTCTGGAAGGAAGTATTGTAATTGTTCGTCTTGGATCTCCAAATTGGCAGAGTCTACTATACGGATGAATCCTTGTTTAGATAAGCTATCTAAAATTTTTGTAGATATGTCGGTTTTTTTGATCAGTTCTTTGGGAGTAAGGGGCTTTGTAGTTTTGAGTAATTTGCGAAGGACTGCAATTTGATGGGGATCTTCAATGGATTTTATGATTTCTTGCGTACGCTCAGCATTTTGTCCTAGAAATACGTTATTCTGGTGTTTGGTTGAATGTGTCTGTGAGTATACGGTGGGGAGGAATAGGGATAATGTACTTCCTAAAGGGCAAAAGTAGTACTGACTGATCCAGAAAATCAAATCAATGAGATCTTTTGGGAGGGTAACCCCTTCGTAACTAATCCCTGCAATAGGCTGAATTACATTAGCAAAATCTGAAGAATCTTTAATTTTGAGAACAATAGCAAACTTATATTTGTCATTTGTAACTTTTCTTTGTAAGGGAACTTTAACAACAGATCCTATAGTTACTCGGTCTTCCAATTCAGCAGGAATGCCGTAGTCCAGGATTTTATTGATATTTGCACTGACTAAGACTTCTGCGTAGAGGCGGAAAGATTGGTGAGTAGGGTCCATAAATCTCTTTTTAATGCTGTATCTTTTTCGTACTGGGAAGAGGAATAAATGGGTATGCAGGTTATTTCATTTTGCAAAATCGGGGTATGGTATTGGATTTGCGAATTTTTATACCCGATTCTTGGTAAGGGAGCCAAACAAAAAGGGTGGGGAGAACGACTAAAATCGGATAATGTTTTTTGGTGAAAAAGGACAAGTCGAGTGGGGAAGAGCCTTTGTGAAAGAATTTTAGCTAAACGATTGAAAAAAAGAATTTCGTGTTCTTGAGTTTCATGAACAAAAATACCGCAAAGGGCTTGTGCGGGTCGCTGCACGTGAGGTTTCAAAACAGGATAATTTTCTTTTAAGAGTTCCTCATGAGAAAGCCCTGGATAGATAGGAACACAGGCCCACGAGTGTTTTGTTTCTTTGGGTTGCGGAGGAGAGGATAATGGGGCAGTCAGAGCTGTAAGAGGTTCTTTAGGTTCCAAAGGAGGTGGAGGGGCAGGGATCTCATTAGGAGGAGCTAGGTCTTCTACAGAGTGAAGAGGTTCTTCTGGAAAATATAGTGGGACCAGTGTAGACGTGGCTGGGTAGGCCTTTTCCGTATAGCGATTAAAGATTTCTTGAAAAACAGCAAGTGAATGCATGACGTGTCGACTAGATGCACAGGTTGTAAGTAGGACATTATTCCAGATAGATAAGGTTATCAGCCCAGATGAATTCATTGCAATCTACGCATCACTGTTGTCATATTTAAAGGCTAAAGAAAGCAATTTCTTACAATGAAACAAAAAAAAGAGAGAAAATTATGAGAAACTGGTTATTGGGGAGCCTGCTCGTTTTGGGATGTATGTCTGTAACAGCTCCTTGTTTTGCTGCCAAGCGTCGTAGTACAGGTTCACAGAAAATCGATCAAGTTGCTCAATCAGGGCTTCACTGGATGTCTTACCAAGATGCTCTGAATAAGGCGCAAAAAGAAGGAAAATTTGTAGCTCTATTTTTTACAGGGTCCGATTGGTGCGTCTGGTGTATGAGAATGCAAGATCAGATTTTAAAAACATCTGATTTTGTTGATTTTGCTAAACAGTATCTTTGCATGGTAGAGGTGGACTTCCCTCACAGCGCGGAGCAAACTCCAGAACAAAAAGAACAGAATCTTAAGTTAAAAAGTCAGTATCGGGTAGACGGATTTCCAACTCTTGTCTTGCTAGATTCCAGAGGTAGGGAAGTGGCAAAAATGGGATTTGAGTACGGGGGAGGAGAAGCCTACGTTTACAGATTAAAGAAAGTATTGCACATTTCGTAGTTCTTCACGGCAATCCTTGCTCTATCTAGAGAAAAGTGTGTTACTTTCAAATTAAGGGGAGAGAAAACACGGATGTTTTCTCTTTCTATTTTGGAGAAAGGAAGCTTCTCATCCTCTCTCTTCAAAATTTCTCAAGTTTGATGTAGCATAGGTCTGCTTAGGACCTTCGGAATTGTCATAAGAAGGAAAATATTGCGACCATTTTTTTGAGCCAAAGGACGGTTAATGTCTGCAGAAGTTGAATATTTGCAACACGAAGATTATTTGTATAGAACCATTAAGTTAAAAGAAATCAGAGAATTAGGAATAAATCCATACCCCTACCAGTACGCTGATTGTGTTGAGGTACAGGAAATTCGTAATCGGGTTGTAGATAATGAATTGGGGGATAGCGAAGCTGCTTTTCGGAAAGAGACTCCTAAAGTGCGGTTTGCTGGAAGGCTGGTTCTTTTCCGTTCTATGGGTAAAAATGCTTTTGGGCAAATCCTTGATAGGGATGCTAAAATTCAAGTTATGTTTAATCGAGATTTTTCTCAGGTAGCAGGGTTACCTGCTGATTCTGAAATTTCTTCCATTAAATTTATTGAGAAGAAGCTGGACTTAGGGGATATCTTAGGTATAGATGGATATCTTTTCTTCACACATTCAGGAGAACTAACAGTCCTTGTTGAGACTGTAACGTTGTTATGTAAATCTTTAATTTCTCTGCCTGATAAGCATTCAGGATTAGCTGATAAGGAAATTCGTTATCGTAAGCGCTGGGCTGATCTTATTTCATCAGAGGAAGTTCGTAAAACATTTTTAGCAAGAAGTCGGATTCTTAAGTTGATTCGTGAATACATGGATCAACAGGATTTTTTAGAAGTGGAAACCCCTGTACTGCAAACCATCTATGGGGGAGCAGAGGCAACTCCTTTTGTTACCACATTAAAAGCTCTGCATACAGAAATGTTCCTTAGAATTTCTTTAGAGATCGCATTGAAGAAAATCCTTGTTGGGGGGATGTCCCGTGTTTATGAAATCGGGAAAGTGTTCCGTAATGAGGGGATCGATAGGACGCATAATCCAGAGTTCACGATGATCGAGGCATATGCTGCTTATTGGGATTACAATGATGTGATGAAATGTGTGGAAAACCTTGTTGAATATGTCGTACGAGCATTGAATAATGGAGAGACAAAAGTACAGTATTCTCATTTGAAATCCGGCCCTCAGATTGTCGATTTCAAAGCTCCTTGGATTCGTATGACCATGAAAGAAAGTATTTCTGTTTACGGAGGTGTTGATGTTGATCAATACTCAGAGCATGAGTTGCGAGACATTCTAAAAACACGAACAGCTCTTCCTGAGAAAGCTTATGTTTCTGCTACTCGAGGGGAAATGATTGCTTTGCTATTTGATGAGCTGGTGTGTGATAAGCTTATTGCGCCACATCACATTACGGATCATCCATTAGAAACAACTCCTCTTTGCAAAACATTGCGTTCTGGGGATGAAACTTTGGTGGAAAGATTTGAAAGCTTCTGTTTAGGGAAGGAGCTATGCAATGCTTACTCAGAGCTCAACGATCCTTTGCAACAGCGAAAACTATTAGAAGAGCAAATGCGGAAAAAGGCTTTGAATCCTGATAGCGAATACCATCCTATAGACGAAGAATTTTTAGAAGCTCTCTGCCAAGGAATGCCACCAGCAGGGGGATTCGGAATAGGAATAGATCGGTTAGTTATGATGTTGACAGATGCCGCATCCATTCGAGACGTTCTGTACTTTCCTGTTATGCGGCGTATAGAGTCAAAATAGGACTAAATCTTTTTCACTTTCATCCCGGTTTTGCCGTCTTCGATGGCAAAACCTCTGGATATGATCTCATCTCGAAGGCGATCTGCTTCTTTCCAATTCTTAACTTTCCTAGCGGCTTCTCTCTCTTTTACAAGCAATAACACATCTTCAGGAATGTCAGCCTGGGAAAATGGTAAAACACCAAGAACTTGGTCTATCTGGCGCAATAAAGAGAGAATATGTTGCGCGTCTTGTTTAGAAAATTCAGAAGAGGTTTCTTCCTGAATAGATTGGCGGTCGATCATACCATTGATTTTTCGGATAAAATCAAATAGAGAGGCTAAAGCTGAGGAGATATTTAGATCATTTGTAATAGAAGTCACAAAGGCTTCTAAAAAATTCTGACAAGCAGAGCCTACTTCTGGATGGATAATATCATCGGGATAGAAAGGATCTTCTAATCTGCTAATAAAATCCCTTAAGCGTTTGAGAGACTGACGGGCAGCTTGTAATCCCTCTTGGGTAAAATTTAATTGGGTTCTGTAATGTCCTTGTAGTAAGAGATACCGAACTTCTTCTCCAGAAAATCCTTGTTGAAGTAGATCTCTTAATGTGAAGAAATTCCCCAAGCTTTTAGACATTTTTTTTCCATCAACAAGAAGGTGATGAGAGTGTAGCCAGTAGCGTACGAAGGGTTTGCGCGATAATGACTCGGATTGTGCAATCTCATTTTCATGGTGAGGGAAGATGTTATCTACACCTCCAGCATGAATATCAAGAGATTGGCCAAGAAGAGCCATAGACATGATGGAACACTCTAGATGCCATCCTGGACGTCCTTTTCCAAAAGGGCTTTCCCAGAAGATCTCTCCATCTCGATTAGGGTCATAAGCTTTCCATAAAACGAAGTCGCATAAGTTGTCTTTATCATACTCATCTGCGTCTATACGAGAGCTCTGTCGCAGCTCCTCTAGATTCAGGTGCGAAAGAGATCCATAATTAGGGAACCGGCTAATAGAAAAATAGACAGATTGGTCTTGTCCTACATAGGCAATACCTTGATCAATAAGCTGTTGAATGGCCTCGATCATTTGGGGAATATAGTGGGTAGCATGAGGGTAGGCATCTGCTTTCAAAATATGAAGGGTTTCTAAATCAGCAAAAAAAGCGTTAATATAAGGCTGGCAATATTTTTCGAGGGAACAACCCTTTTTGCGAGCTCCGGCTAAAGTCTTGTCATCCACATCAGTAATGTTCATTACGTGATGAACAGAGTAGCCTAAAAAAAGAAGGACTCTTTTTAGCAAATCTTCAAAAACGTACGTGCGGAAATTTCCTATATGAGCGTAATCGTAAACAGTTGGCCCACAAGTATAGAGTTTAACAGGATCATTAGAGGGGAGAAAACGTTCTTTTTCTCTCGATAGGGTGTTATATAGAAATAAATCCATAGCATTGTGCATGTGAAAAAGCCTTGTTTTGTGCTGCTAGAGCGAATCCTCTTTCTCATGATAAGCAACCCTTTCTGCTTAGTCTATAGAATTTTTCTACGTAGCACGGATTCTGAATTCTTATTTAGGGAATAGGGAGTATTCCAAAATAAGAAAAAATGGGGAGGGGGGATGTTGTTCCCACACAATAGAATCTTTGTTTGCTTTTAATAAAAAAAAGAATATACAAGAAAAGTGTTCGAAAAGCCGTTTCAGGAGAGGTTTTCTCAAGGTTTTCGAGGGTGCCATTACTTCTAATGGATAAGCGAGGAGTGGGAGTTCATGTCTTCTTTACGGATTACTAGAAGTTGCTCTTTTAAAGGGAGAAAGCTTTTAGCTACCATGCTCTTCTTCGGACTAGGCTCATCTAGCTTGTGCGCTACTCCTTTGGACGAGCGTAATGAGCTTTCTTGGTATGTTGATTATCAAGAGGCTAAAAGCAAGAGCGAAGAGAAAGATTTGCCGATGTTGTTGTTTTTCTCTGGTTCCGATTGGAACGGAAGCTGCATGAAAATTCGAGATGAAGTGCTGAGTTCTGCGGATTTTATAGCGACAGTTTCTGATAAATTTATTTGTGTATCTGTCGACTTTCCTCGCCATGCAGAGTTACAAGATTCGCGGATCAATGAACAAAATGAGGATTTAAAAAATAAGTTACACGTAAGTGTTTTCCCTAGTTTAGTACTATTGTCCCCTGAAGAACGAGAAATTTATAAGATTGAGAGCTTTGGGAACGAAAATGGGTCTAATTTAGGAGAGAGCCTTTGTAGGGTAATTGCTAACGACCGAGAATTAGAGCACATTTTCCCGCTTATTCCTTCCTTGTCTGCAGCAGAATTACGTAAGTACTATCAGCTTGCAGAGGAGCTATCTCGCAAGGATTTCATGGCTACAGCCCTTGATCAAGGAGTGTTGTGCAGTGATAGCTTTTTCCTATCTGAAAAGTTTCGACAACTAGTTGAAGCCGGTAGAATGGATTCGGAAGAATGCCGTTCTATAAAAGATCGTTTGTTGGAATTAGACCCAGAGAATGAACAGCTTACTCACCTCACTGTTGCCTTAATTGAATTTCAAGAGCTAGTAAAGCGCTCCCAGGGTGCAACAAATGCAAATATTGCTGAAGTGTTAGAGCCTTTGGTAGGGTATCTTACACAATTTGGAGAGCAAGATAAGGAAAATCAATGGAGACTTGAGATGATTATTTCTCAATATTACCTTGATGCAGAGCTTCCTAATAGTGCTTTAGAACATGCCGAGATTGCTTTCGAGGCAGCGCCACAAGATGTACAATCGAGCATTTCTCGCTCATTAGATCATATGCGACATCAGTCTTAAAGGTTACAAAACTAGTATTCCTTCCCATTCCATGCCTCTATAGCGTGGAATGGTTTTTTATTTTTTGACCAAAATAAAAAACTACTTAGAAGAAGTAACGAGAGGCAAAGCCTCTGGAATATGCTTAAGAAGATCCGCGGATAGTTTACCAAAATTTGGTAGAGTGCCCCCTTTAGGAGACACTACCACTTGACATGCGGGAAGATTTGGTCGCACATGCCTAAAAGCCTCTCGCACAATTCTTTTAAAGCGATTGCGCTGATGGGCTTTCCCAAATTTTTTAGAAACAGTAACCCCTACTTTACGGATGTTCGAATGACGAGAAGGAACTATTCGTAAAGTTGCCTGATCAGTACGACAATATTGCCCACAACGCTGCACGTAAACAAATTGTTTACGTTTCAATAGGCGGGCACTTTTAGGTAGAGTTAACCGATGCACAAATGAAAGATCTTAGAGATCAATTAAGGAATGTCTGCCGTGACGGCGACGACGATTTAAAAGATTTCTTCCACTTTTTGTAGCCATGCGAGCTCTAAATCCCACAGAATTTGTACGTTTTCTTTTACTAGGTTGATAGGTGCGTTTCACAATATTCTCCTAACCTTCAGTGACCTTGTCCCTAAAGAGACTAGGAACGAGTCTAAAGGATCTCATCTAAAAGATCAATATGGGGCCACAATTTTTATGATTTCCTTTGAAATGGACAGATTCTTTTAGCAGATAGAAGTCTGATTAAGTCTCTTATTGTCAAAAAGTGGGGAAAAGGGTAAATTTTGTTCCTCTAGTTGTTAATCCTCCTTTATCCGGGAAGGCTCTCGTTTGCAGTTCTGTGTACAGAGGGGGCTAGCGCCTTGGGAATGCGTAGAGAGCAGGAATCATTATAGAAGACTTTTGAAGTTTTTGATTGTACTGCGGATTTTAGCAAAAAGGTGCTTTTGCCCGGTGGGAAGCTATTTTGTTAGAGACTCTCATTTCTAATGTTTTGTGTAAGTGAGGGTATAGTGAGAATCAGTCTCTTTATTTAAGAGCGCCAGGTAAGGCATATTATGAGAGTAAGTTCATCCATTAAAGCAGACCCCTCAAAAGGTGATAAGCTTGTTCGTCGTAAGGGACGTCTTTATGTTATCAATAAAAAAGACCCTAACCGTAAGCAGCGTCAAGCAGGTCCTGCTCGTAAGAAGTAATATATAGATTTAGGTGAGAACGCATGGCGAAGAAGTCAGCAGTAGCTAGGGAAGTTAAACGTCGAAAATTAGTAGAAGCTAATTTTCAGAAGAGAGCAGAGCTCCGCAAGCTTGCAAAGAGCTTGTCTGTTAGCGAGGAAGAAAGAGAAAGAGCTCGTGAAGCTCTAAATAAAATGAAGAGAGATACATCTCCTTCTCGTTTACACAATAGATGCCTGTTAACGGGCCGTCCTCGTGGATACCTTAGAAAGTTTGCTATTTCAAGAATTTGTTTCAGACAAATGGCCTCTATGGGAGATATTCCTGGCGTTATTAAAGCAAGCTGGTAGAGCTTATTTGAAGCCCCTAAACCAAGGGGCTTTTTTTATTCATCTTTTATCGTTCCTAGAAGTTTGGGGACGTTTTTTACCCTTTCCCAATTCGACATTCCTTTTTTCCATACCCAAAGTTCCAGAGGATCTACCCCTTTTTCTGGAGAATCTTTGCAATCTTCCAGAAATGCAATGAGTTGTACTATCGAGAGGGGGCCTACGTTAGTGCGATCTTTACTCAGATAAAACCATTTTTCTGTATCAATTGGAACTTGATGAATCGTATCTGCTGGGATCGAGATAATTTCTGAATCCTCCAGAGCATTTTGTAGAAAGAAATCTTCTGAATCTTTTTGCTCCATGGAGCTATTATTTTGCGTAGAAGAAAGTGGGGGAAGAAGAAGTAGGAAAATAATTGCGAAAATCCCGAAAAACATTCCGGAAAGAAACCAGCCTATAGGATTACGATTCTTCTTTGTCGCTAGGTAAGCAGTAAGCATTCCCAGACAAATATATAATAGAAAAAATGTGAAGGGGAACATCCCGGAATTCATGAGAAGTCTGCCAAACTCAATTTTGTTGTAAATAACCACATTATTTCTAAGAGCAGCTTTTCTCACTAAAAAAATTTTGTCTTATTAAAATTTCTTAAGAAATAAGAAAGCTACCTAGTTTTTTTTGGGGTTAGGACGAAGTGCAACAAGGAAGATACCGGCTATTAGTCCGAAGAACAACGTAGCAAAAAACCAACGAATTGCTCCGCGGTTCTTTCTTTTAGCTAATAAATACCCCAGGCATCCCGAGATCAATCCTCCTAGCGGGTTGAGCATCATTAGTAAACAGACAAAGCAGCTTAATATATCTATTAAATATTGATTCTGCAACTTTATGTTCATAAATATTGTTTATTAAAACTTGTTGTAGAGAATAAAGGTTTAGATGTTTTTAGGTTACTTAAAATAGTTTTTGTATGCGAATGGAGGAATCGTTTTCTTGATCTTGTTTATTGACTTAGATTGGAGTAACTTTTAACCTCCTTGCAAAAAGTTTTTTGGAAAGAAAAGCTTTTGAAAGTGTTGCTGTTAAAAAAAAATTGGCATAGAAATAGAGCTAAATGGAAGAGAAACGATCACGAGAATGAGGCAACAGAGAGCATGGATAAACAAAAGTTGAAATTAGATGTGAAAGAGATGGAATTTCCAGAGACAGTTTTCAGTCGCGATATAGAGACTCGTGTGATTCAAGTGATCATTCTTCACTGTTTAGCAAAAATAGATGGGGTTTCTTTATTAGGAGGGAACCTCATTGATACCCTTTTTGGACGTGATATTGAAAGAATGAAGGGGATCTATGTTGAACAGGATAGTAAGAATTTATTAGTCAAAGTTCGTGTTGAGGTAAATGTTGACTATGGAGTTTCTATTCCTGAAAAAACAGATGAAATCCAGGGGTGCATTGTATCCGAAATTTCAGAATATACAGGATTGCATGTCGCGGCTGTTCATGTCGTAGTTAAGGGGTTAACGCATCCTAAAGCAAAAGATGAGGAAGTTCCCGCCATTGAAGTGATTGCTGAACCCTGTTTAGAAGCATTGCCTTCCACAGAGGCACATTTAGAGGAAGTTTCTTTGGTCAAAACAGAAGAATAGGAAAGCTCTTCATAAAATTCTGTAATTAGAGCAGAAAGCTTTTATTCTGCTCTTTTTCCCTCTTCCTGAATTCGTTGGATGTCTTTTTTGGTTAGTCCTTGAACTGTTTTTAGTTCTTCTTCTGAAGCTGAGAGTATACGTTTCCAGCTTTTGAATTTTTGAAGTAGATGTGTAGTTTTTGTCTTTCCAATTCCTGGAATTTTTTTTGTGGTTAGAATGGCTTTAGAATGTTTATTCCGGTAACGGTTGATCGCGAAACGGTGTGCTTCATCGCGTAATAGTTGGAAGAATTGAAGAATTTCTGAGGTAGGATTAAGGAGTATCCCCTGAGGGAAAGCTTCACAAAACAGTTTCTCTTGTTGTAAGCCTCTGCTGTGGTTTCCCGATTCTTTAGCAATAGAAACTACAGCGATTCCTGTTAAATTAAGTTTCTCCAAAATGTGCTGTGCTCGTCTGAACTGATTACGTCCGCCATCAATCACGATAAGATCAGGAAGTTCTGTAGTAAGAGAGCGGAAACGTCGTGTAAGTACCTCTTCAAATGCTGCTAAATCATCACCATGAGAAGTGATAGAGAAAGTGCGATACTGTTTAGGAGAGAAACTCCCTTTTTCAAATACAATATAGACACCTACATTGTGTTCTCCTTGTAAGTGAGCATTGTCATAGCATTCGATGCGATTCGGATATTGGCTGAATTTAAAAAGTTGTTGCAGTTCTTCGTAGGGAAGAGTGATGGAATTTAAGGGTTTAGCTTGCTCCGCGGCATTTTTATGAGCAAGAGCAAGAAGCTCTTTTCCATATTCCGTTTTAGGACAGCGGATTTTTGGTGGTTCGGCAGCATTTAATAGGTAGGGGAGTTCTGGGCTATCTGGAGATACGGGAACGAATATCTGCTTGGGAATACGAGTATTCTCTGCATAATATTGCAGGATGAAAGAAGAAAATAGAGAAGAGTCTTCCTGAGCATTTTCTGGGAAGGTGAAATGACGAGCCCCGAGTAATTTGCCGGAATAGACAGAGAGTACAGAAATAATAGCAAGAGGGCCTTTTCTATAGAGTCCGAGTACATCAATATCGTACGCTTGAAATTTCTCAACATGTTGTTTCGCCATTGTTTGACGGATGAGTGTGAGCGTGCGATATAAAGCTGCGGCGTGTTCGAATTTATGTTCTTGAGAAGCCTTTTTGATAGCTTCCTCTAAATTAGCTATCGTAGTGTCCACTTCTCCTTTAAGGAAAAGAATAGCTTTCTCTAAAGTTTCCTGATATTCCGTTTGGGAACAAAAACCTACACAAGGAGCTAAACATCTCTTCATTTCATAAAGAACACAAGGACGTTGTCGAGTTGAAAATTCTCGATCGGAGCAGGTTCTAAGAGGGAACCAATGGCTAATTACTTCGAGTAGGGCATAGCAGGCTTCAGCACTAACATAAGGCCCAAATAATAATTGTTTTTTTTTGCTTGGTGAGAGCGCTCGTGTCCGTATCGCTTCAATTTTAGGCCACGGATGTTGAAGAGATATCGATAAACAAAAAAAAGTCTTATCGTCTTTTAGAAGGACGTTGTAGCGAGGCTGGTATTTTTTTATTAAATTATTTTCTAAGAGAAGAGCTTCTGTTTCATTTGAAACAACAATAGTATCTATATCAGCAGTTCGTTTCATCAGAAAGGGAATGCGCTCGCGAGAGTCCCCGTTTTTTTGAAGATATGAGGAGAGGCGATTACGCAAATTTTTGGCTTTGCCAACGTAAAGCACCACTCCTTGAGAGTCTTTCATAAGATAGACCCCTGGGGAGGAAGAAACGTTTTTTAGAGAAAAATCTTCTATGCGCACGCCAATCAAAAAAAATAGAATTAAAACATGACCAGCTGTTGAGCCTTCTCAGGTTCTGGACGTAGATCAGGCCCTTCGAATTGATGCAAGATCTGCTGCGCTCTTGATACAACGGAAAGGGGGAAACCTGCAAGTTTAGCAACATGGATCCCGAAACTTTTTTTCGAGTGCCCTTTTGCGATTTCATACATGAATACGGGCTGCCCACCATTTTCTTTCACAACAGCATGAAAATTTTCTACGTGCTGACAGTGCAATTCCAGCTCTGTAAGTTCTTTATAATGCGTAGCAAATAGAGTTTTTGCTTTTTTCCCTTCTGTGAATAAAAGAAACTCTACTACAGCCTGAGCAATAGCAAGTCCATCATATGTGCTCGTTCCTCGACCAACTTCATCGAGGATAACCAATGATCTATCTGTTGCATTGTGCAAAATATTTGCCGTTTCAGCCATTTCTACCATAAAGGTAGACATTCCTTTGGAAAGATTGTCTCCGGCTCCAATGCGTGTAAAAATTTTATCGATAATACCAATGTGAGCAGATCGAGCAGGAATGAAAGATCCCATTTGAGCCATAATGACTAGTAGTGCAATTTGGCGGATATAGGTGGATTTCCCAGCCATATTTGGGCCTGTAAGGAGGATCATGCGTGTTTGAGCGCTGTGCATGATTGTATCATTAGGAATAAAAGTGCCCCGATCTAGTAAAGTTAAGGCCACAGGGTGCATTCCCTTGGTGATAGATAAAGCATCGCTATGATCAACAAGAGGACGACGATAATCATATTCTGCAGCTAGTTCTGCCAAAGATATTACGTAGTCTAGATCTGCAATGGTTGTTGACAGCTCGAGAATAAGATCTCTGTGTTGAAGGATATAACAACAGAGTTCTTTGAAGAGCTTGGTTTCTAAAGTTTGTAGCTTATCTTCAACGCTGAACACTTCATCTTGGAATTGTTGAAGCTCCTGAGTAGTAAAACGCTCTGCATGTAGGCGAGATTGTCTACGAATGAACTCTTTCGGAAGTTGAGGAGCAAAACTACTAGCGACTTCAATGTAGTATCCTAATGCTTGGGCATAACAAACTTTCAGTTTTTTAATGCCCGTTTCTTGCCGAATACGTTCTTGGTATTCAAGAATCCAAGATTTTGAGTTTGTTTTAATATTTCTAAGCCGCAGAAGATCTTGATGATAGTGATCAGCAAAAATATTCCCTTCTGAAACTTTTAAAGGAAGCTCTTGGAGTAAGTCTGTTGATAAAGCCTCTATTAGAGATTTTAAAGATGAGGAAATCAGACATTTATTAGTTAAAAATTCAGGAAGAGTATAACTCTGTAAATCATGAGCAATGTGCATACAAGAGAGCAGGGAATCACGAAGCATGCCGATATCTTTTGGACTGGCTAGGGTAGTAGAAATTTTTGTAGCCAGACGCTCTAGGTCCCGTACACAAGATAAATGACGTTTTAGTGTTTTTCGAAGGGGCTCTTGTTTTAAGAAAAACTCTACGCTATCCTGTCTTAGAGTAATTTCTTTTAAGTCATAGAAGGGATTGACTAACGTATTTCGTAACAACCGGCCTCCCATGGGAGTGGAGGTTCGTTCCATAACCTGAAGCAAAGATCCTTTGCCATGTTCTCCATGAATGGCAGACAACAATTCTAAATTAGTTTGAGAAGCTTTATCGATGAGCAGGTGCTTATGTTGTCCATAAATTTTTGGAATAGAGAGGTGGGAGATTGGGAGAAGGAGTTTATCTTGAATGTAGGAGAGAAGAGCGCCTGCAGCATTAATGGCAGGGACTAATCCTTGCAACCCAAACCCGTCTAAAGAAGAAACTTGAAAGCAGGTATATAATTTTTTTGTTGCCGACTGATATTCAAAAGCCCAAGAAACGTGTTCTGATAATGTGATGCGTAAATGCTGTTGAAGTTGTTTAACAACAGGTTCGTTTTTTTGATAAAATTTCGCGTGGCTTAATAACTCTGTAGGAGCAAGGCGGTAGACTGCCTCAATGAGATCTTTTGTATTATCGTATTCAGCAACTAGGAAAGTTCCTGTTGAAAGGTCTAAGCAAGAGAGTCCGTATAGAGAGCCTACCTGGCTGATAGCAATAATATAGTTATTGGCTTTTTCAGGGAGTAAAGAAGAGGATAATAGGGCTCCTGGAGTGATCAAACGGTTAATCGTTCTAGGTACAAGCCCCTTACCTCCTTCAGAATTATCAGCCTGTTCTGCAATGGCTATCTTAAATCCCCGGCTTACTAAACGGTCTACATAACCATCTAGATAGGCTGCCGGAATGCCGCTCATAGGAATATTTTGTCTCTGCGTTAAAGTAATATCTAGATTTTGAGCTAAGACTAAGGCGTCATCAAAGAAAGCCTCATAAAACTCTCCAAGGCGAAATAACAATAGACAATCACCAGCTTGCTCTTTGCACTGATGCCATTGCTGCATCATGGGGGTTAGTTTTTGTGTCATAGCTTTATCTAGTATTGTGTGATCGAAAATTTTTTATTCGTGATAAGGGGCAGGCTCTTGTTCGCTAAGGAACCTTTGACATGCAGAGTGTACAACGGTGTTGAATTTTTGGGGAATACAAGACTTATAGTAAAATTCTTAAGGAGAAGAGTGATCATAAAAGTGAAAAATAGTCTCACATTCCCAAGAAAATCCTAGTTCGTTACCATGCATCTCTCTTATGGCTAAGGGATAACAAGAGGATTGGGACTAGGCTAGTATGTATTACACAGAAGAGAGTTTGGAGACTCTAAAGCATAGCATTGATATTGTCAGTGTTCTTGGAGAATACGTGCATTTAAAGCGTAGCGGGGCAGATTACAAAGCTTGCTGTCCTTTCCATGATGAGAAGACTCCTTCGTTTATCGTATATCCAACAAGAGGGCATTACCATTGTTATGGATGTGGGGAACATGGGGATGCGATCAACTTTCTTATGAAGCAGCAGGGATATTCGTTTTCGGAAGCCGTGCTTTTCTTAGCTAAAAAATTTCATGTTGATCTTGTTATTAAAACAAAAACTAAAGAGTCTTCAGGTCAAGATTCTAAAGAATGTTTACGTCGCATTAACAAAGAAGCGGAACGATTTTTTCAATATTGTTTATTGTGTTTGCCGGAGGGAGGAGAGGCCTTGTCTTATTTATACAAGAGAGGGTTTTCTCTAGATACCATAGACCGTTTCCAGATAGGTTATGCTCCAGAACAGAGAGTGTTTGTCCGAGCAATGGAGGAGCGGGGTATTTCTGTGAAACAGTTAGAGTGGGCAGGATATCTTTCTAAAGATTGGTTTTTGTTCGCTCAGAGGATCATGTTTCCTATTCAAGATTCTTTAGGCTATACCATTGGCTTTTCTTCTCGAAGATTTAAAGAAGGAGGAAAAGGAGGGAAGTACATTAACTCTCCAGAGACCCTTTTATTTAAGAAATCTCGAGTATTGTATGGGTTACAATTTTCTCGAAAACGAATAGCTAAAGAAAAAAGGGTGATTTTAGTTGAAGGTCAGGCCGACTGTTTGCAAATGATCGATTTTGGCTTCAATTGTACTTTGGCTGCTCAAGGGACTTCTTTCACCGAGACCCATGTAAAGGAGCTGGTTAAATTAGGGGTATCTAAAGCCTATTTATTGTTTGATGGGGATGCTGCAGGAGAGAAGGCTTCTTTACGTGTTGGCGATCTTTGTCAGGTTGCAGGAATTGCAGTAATCGTTTGTCGTCTTCCTTCTGGGCAGGATCCTGATTCCTTTTTAATGCAAAGAGGGCCAGAAGAGTTACGTGAGTTACTGGATAGAGGGGAAGATTATCTTTCTTTTCTTGTCTGGCACAAAATTCGCTCCTACGAGCAGTTTACTCCTAGGGAAAAGGCCAGGGTAGTGGAGGAGGTTATTCAGCAGGTTCAGCATTGGGGAAGCCCCATTATGATTCATGAATATCTGAGACAATTAGCTTCTTTGGTTAAAGTCCCCGAGGCCGCAGTTTTGAGTTATCTGTCTTCCATTAAGTCTGCTACGGAGGACAAAGGCAAAAAGGCTGATGCGAAAGAAGTTTGCCCGGACCCTGAGGCTACTGCAGTAGCTTATAAAGGGGGGAAAGCTTCAAAAAAAATTTCTCCTAGGATGATTTTAGAAGCTGATGTCATACGTTGTTTATTATTTGCTAAGCCTGAAGAGGAGTTCGTCCCAGCCACAGTGAGACATTATCTTTCTCCTGAGGAGTTTCATTGTATAGAGTACCGGTCTATATTTGTGATGGCAATGAATCATTACAACGAAAAGCATATGTTGCCTTCTATGGACGATATGATGGCGCTGGTTTGGGGAACGGAAGCCATGACGCTTTTAGTAGATAGGAGGATAAATACTGAATTAATGCGGGACATTGTTGTTCAAGCAATCCAAAAATTATTAGACAAGCATTGGCGAGATCGAAAACGAAATTTCTGTCATCAGATGGGGAAAGAGTTAGATTCTTTACAAGAGTATGTTCGTCTTTCTGAGGAGAGAATTAAGGTTTCTTTAGTTTCTTGATAAAGACTTTTAACCTGTTTTTAAAATGTTGATTGTTAGTTTGTTTTTATTATAAAATATTGGCCTGTTAACTATAAGTTTATTAGGTTTTATGAGAAGTTTTCACTTTTTATTAACCGCGTTTACTTTCTCGTTGTTTTGTGGGGCAGCATTGACTGCATCGTCTCCCAAAGCTTTAAGTTTTATGGCGTCAGAGGCAGTAGGGATGGCTGTGGTTCCTCCGTCTTCTGTAACTTCGTTACTGGATTCTGCTCACGAAGTCGTTAAAAGTGCTGGGTTAGGATACGGTTCCACCTGCATTTTAAATGAATTACAAAATTTACAGAGTCAGGAACTAGAAGGGTTGCTGGCTTCTCAAGAGAGAATATAATTTCCTATTCCTAATTTCCAAAAGGAAGGCTTCTCTCTTAGTTTATTTAAGCAGCTATTTTTGTCGTATTGTGATAGCCTTGATCGAAAAAATTTTTTGTTTGAGTAGAAGAGGAGCTTTCTTATGAGATTCTTGTTAGCCTTATTCTCGTTGATACTGGTTCTTCCTACAACTGAAGCATTCTCACAAGAAGAGCGTCAGTGTCCACAAGAGGTAGAGGAAGACTCGCGTGGGAAGGGGAAAGATACTTGTGTATTTTATAGTTATGAGCAAGCTTTACGGCATGCAAGAGAACACGATAAGCTGACCTTAGTTGTGTTATTAGATCGTTCCGAAGGGTTTTCTTTCGAGCTTCTTTATGAAGTGGCTTCCTCTATGGAGGACTCTTTGTTAGCAGAGTTTGCCGATTTTGTTGTTCTTGCTAGAACTGGGGTCGTCCCGCTTATCTATCCTCCTATTCAGGATCCTATGATTGGGGAGATTACAGCCTTTTTGGCGGCATTCCCTGATCAAGAGTTTCCAGAACAGCCTGCGATTATTACAATAGCTGTTGGGGATACCTCTGCAGAAATTATGGATATCACGTTGATTCCTCAAGTGTCTGAAGATATCAAGTAAACATTAAAAATCATGAAAAAGCCCTCTCTTGACTAGAGAGGGCTTTTTTTGTCCGTAAAGTACTTTTTCGTATTTTACAGAGCATCCCAAGCATAGAATCCAAAACATTTTTGAGTTGCTACTAACAACGCAATGCGTTGGTTGCGGATGTTTTCATCGTCATCAGCAATGCGTACAGAGTCTAAAAAGAGCGCGGTGCTTTGAGATAAATCTTCTAACTGGAGTAGATATTCTCGAGAGCTAATTGGAAGAGAAGTTGTCGCTTCTTTAAATCGCTCCAAAGCTTGCTTGAACAACATGTCCTCTGAAGTTATGAGAGAGAATATTTGTTCTGTAACAGAGAAAGATAGAGAAGCTAGAATTTTCTTTAATCGATTGTGTGTCGATGCAATAGTTTCCAATGTCTGTGTGTTTTGCAGTTCTTGGATAGACCGAGCGCTATTGATGATAGTTAAAGGATTTTTTGGACAATTTTCAGTGAGAACTGCAGCAATAACCTCTTTAGCAAATCCTAGAGATGATAAAATTGTTTTTAATCGTCCCCAAACAAAAGAACAGAGTTTGTTTAAAACATCCTCAGGAGACCATACCGTATTCGGAATAGTAGTAGGGAAATGTCGAACAAGACGAGAAAATAGATCTTCTATGTCTACAGAGCTCTGTGTTGTATAGAGCAGGGTGAGAAGCTCTAGTGATTGTCGTCGCAAAGCGTAAGGGTCATGGGAGGATGTGGGGAGTAGTCCTAGGATGAAGCAAGAGAGAAGATTGTCTACTCGATCGAGGATGCTTAATAAAGCGCCTGTTGTAGAGACACTTGATCCTAGGGTAATGTGTTGGAGGTGTTCTCCAACAGCAATCGCAGCAGCTTTAGATAAAGCAGCGTTCTGCAAATAATATCTACCCATGATTCCTTGTAATTCAGGGAATTCATTGACTACAGCAGATACGAGGTCTGCTTTGCAGTAATGAACAGCGGTGTCAATGTCTTCTTTAGGACATAAAGGAAGAAGGGGATAGGTCTCTTCTAAGTGTAATTTCAATCGTGCGGTTTTATCAGCTAAACTACCTAAAGCATCAAAGTACGTTACAGATTTCAATTTTTCTACGAAAGAGTCTAAAGAAGTAAGAAGGTCTTGTTTAAACAAGAAGTTCCCGTCGGTAAGACGTGGAGCCAAGGCTTTTTCATTCCCTTCAATAATGGTATCAGTAGGAGAGTTATCGCAAACGATTAAAAATCGGTTGGTGATCTCTCCTTGCAAGTTCTGTGTTGGGAAATAGCGTTGGTGATTAATCATTTCTGCTATTAAGAGCTCTTTGGGTAGAGAGCAAAAATCAGGATTAAACTGGGCACAGATTACAAACGGATGTTCTGTTAAGAAGACGGTTTCTTCTATAAGATGTTCCGGAGCTATAGCAACAGTTTGATCTCCTGTTAGATTTTGCAGTCCTTGTTCAATGATCGATCGGCGTTCTTTTTGGGAAACAATGACACAGGCATCTCGCAAAATATCAATGTATTCTTTGCTGGATGGGATGGTCAACTGACGGTTGTCCAATTGTCGATGTCCCCAAGAAATATTCCCTGATGAAACGAATCCTAGAGATATAGGAAGCACCTGATCTCCATACAGAGCAACTAACCAGCGAATAGGACGAGCATATTCTACCCCTCCATTATCCCAGGTCATTTTTTTAGGGAAGCGCATAGATCGAATCAATAGAGGAAGCTCATTTACAAGAATCGCTGCAGTCTCTATACGCTCTTCTGGGATAACAAGGAATAGATAATCAGTTCCTTTAATGGAACGAACTCGGCAGATCGTGGAAGACTGATCTAAGGCACTTCGATGGGAAATGGATAATCCATGAGAGGCAAAAAACTGCTCTCCTTGAGAGGATACGGAGCCATCTTCCTCAAACAAAAGGGAAAGAGGAGGTCCTTTTTTCTCTGCTTCTGGGCGAATCGTTAGGTGGCTCAGGCCTTGTATACGTAATGCTAGTCGTCGAGGAGTTCCGAGTACTTCTAGATTGTTATAGGAGATGTTATGGTCAGCAAGAAGTTTTTTAGCTAGTGATTCTAATTGCTGAATTCCAGTAGGAACAAAGGCTGCTGGGAGTTCTTCACTTCCAATTTCAAGTAAGAAGTCTTCGTCTTGGCAAATATGAGGGATTTGTTTAGCCGTTACTGTTGGAGTAGAAGGAATTGTTTTAAGAAGAGGAAATCCTAGCGACTCTCTCCATATTACGTATTTATCTGCAACAGCACGGGCTAATTGACGGATTTTAGTGATATATCGGGTGCGTTCGGTTACAGAAATCACCCCTCGGGAATCGAGCATATTAAATGCATGAGAGGCTTTAATGACAAAATCATAAGCAGGGAGAGGGAGTCCTTTGTCTAGCGTAGCTAAAGCTTCCGCCGCGAAGTCTTCAAAATGTTTTAACCACATAGAAGTATTTGCGGTTTCAAAATTGTATTGACTCCAGGCCTGCTCTGCATGTTGTGTAATATCTCCATAGGTTAAGGAATCATTCCACATGACATCATAGACAGAGTTTTTTTTCTGGAGATACATTGCGATACGCTCAACGCCATACGTAATTTCCCCGCTAATTGCCTCTAGAGGCTTGCTTCCTACTGCTTGGAAATAGGTGAGCTGTGTAATTTCCATGCCATTTAACCATACTTCCCATCCTAGTCCCCAAGCTCCAATAGTTGGATTTTCCCAGTCGTCGTGGACAAAACGAATGTCATGGTCAACTAAATTTAATCCGATGACTTTGAGCGATTCCAAATAAAGAGAAAGGAAATTTTCGGGAACGGGCTTGAGGATCACTTGTAATTGGTGGTATTTCTGCAAGCGATTAGGATGCTGCCCATAACGGCCATCTTGTGGACGTCGAGAAGGTTCAATATAAGCTGTTTTAAAAGGCTCTGGTCCTAATGCCTGAAGAAAGGTCGCTGGGTTAAATGTCCCCGCCCCAACTTCCAAATCATATCCTTGATGAATGATGCAGCCTTGTTCGCTCCAAAAACGTAAAATAGCCGCCATCATGTCTTGAAGAGTTAAAGGTTGTGAGGACATAAAAACTCCTGGATGTCTGAGAAAAGGAATCACTTTACGTACATGGAACAAGGCTGAAATAGAGGCTAAGTTCCACAGGGATTAAGGAATATCTAGCATTCCTAGAGGAACATACTAGTGGAAGCTATATTAATTGAACAAGGCGAGAAATATCCTGTTGATGAGGAGAGCACAGTCTTATTAATGAGTTGTACTGTTGATAGGTTTTTTGAAAGTTTTATGGGATCCTATTTATTCTGAATTCCTGACTGGAAAAACTAGCGATAAATTCTAGAAATGCTAAGAATGAGAGAACTAAGCAAGTGAGCGTTCTCGAGAGAAGTTTTACCATTTTACAGAGGGATGGTACGAAAGAGTCTGATTAGTATGTGCGTGGCGCTGACTTTTTCAAACGGGCGCGAAACTTGGGTATTCAAAGAAAGATTTCCAGGGGAACAGATGAGCGTGAGTTTACCGAACTACCTGACATTTTTTCGTCTATTCATCACACCAATTTTTATGATTTTGTATTTGAAGGGAAAATGGTTTGGGTTATCTGCTACAGTTTTGCCGTATGTTTTACTATTTTTGCTTATCATAGCTGAGATTACAGATGCTGTGGATGGGTATATTGCGAGAAAATTCTCTCAAGTCACAGACCTAGGGAAGCTTCTAGATCCTATGGCAGATAGTGTATACCGCATTTCATTGTATCTAACGTTTACGCAACCCCCAGTAAATCTCCCTCTCATACTTGTTTTCATTTTTTTAGCTAGAGATTCTGTGACGAGTACATTGCGTATGTTATGTGCTAGTAGGGGGCAGGTGTTAGCTGCTAGGACAAGCGGGAAGTTAAAGGCAATTCTTCAAGCTATCAGTTTCTTTTTAATTATTTTTGCTATGTTCTTTTGCGCAAAAGGAATCATCTCCACGGATGATTTGGAGTTTTTTGCCACGATCACAGTTTCTTTGGTAGCTTTTTACTCTGTCTGCTCTGGAGTTGAGTATATTTGGGTAAATAAGAGCCATTTATTGCAGAAGAATGACTCGCCAGATGGCGAGTCATAGGGGATTTATTGTTGATAAATTTCTAAATATTTATTGGCTGCAGTTTCTAAGTCCGAAGAAAACTCTAAGCAAGAGCGAACAATCTGTTGCCACTTATCTTGGTCGTCTCGGTAGGTGGCAATCGCTTTTGAAAGCATATTTCGAAACTCGTGGAAATCATGAGGGTTAGAGAAAGAGAATCCATTTACTCCATCTGTTACGGTGTCAGCCAGACCTCCTGTAGCTCTTACTACGGGGACGGTCCCATAGCGCATGCCAATCATTTGGGTGAGTCCGCATGGTTCAAACATAGAGGGAATGCAGATCATATCTGCTGCAGCAAAAATTTGCCGTGCTAGTACATCGCTATAGGTTAAAAGAATCCGCACGTTAGGGGAGTCTGCTAAAGATTCTTGAAGATTAGAAAATTCTTTATGTATCTGGCCTCCATAGCAGGTGCCTATAATGATCAGGGTATAGGCGTTTTCTAGTGCATGAAGAATTGCTTGCTTCATAAATTCTGGGCCTTTTTGCTCAGCAATTCTAGAAATGATGCACATGCAGGGGGATTTGTCTAAAGACAGTCCTAACGTTTCGTACAGAGCTTTTTTATTTTCCGCTTTTGCTTCGAAGAAAGCTTTAGGATCCTCGAAAAGGACTTTACTATAGTTCTTAGCTAAATGGGGGTCTGTTTCAGGGTCCAAAATCGTATAGTCTATTCCATTCAGGATCCCTTTAAGATGATGTTGTCTAGCGGTAATGGCGTCATGAATTTCATAGTCCGAATAGTCTTGAAGGATTTCTTTGGCATATGTAGGAGAAACTGTAGTCACAAAGTCCGAACAGTATAAAGCTCCTTTTAATAAGACGCAGGTTTGTGGATCGCGAAATAGTTGATAGTGGCTCAAGTAAAATTCGTTCAAAGAAGACGCTTCTAATACTTCTCGTGTTGTATATCCCCGATAGCCAAAATTATGTAAGGTAAGCACGATTTTTTGTAGCTGGGGGCAAGGCTGTTGTTTGAGTAACCCTGCGACTAATCCAACATGCCAATCATGCAGGTGAACAATGTCTGCTCCTTCTTTTTGAATGTAAGCAGCAGCAGCAGCAGAAAAAGCACAAAAACGAAAAGCATCATCGTTTGTATAGATCGTTTCTGCTTCTTCAAATAGTTCTGGCTGCGAGTCTAATTTGAGTAGAGTTACTTTGATTCCTTCATAAAAATAAGAGAAGGCTGTTGCTTCTTGTTCTCCGGCAAAAAAATAAGGGATTTTTTGAGTTGCGAAAAGATCCTGCTCGTGGAGCGAAGTGAATAATTTGGGATATAAAGGGATAACGACTTCTGTTGTATGATTGACGGCTAAAGCTTTTGCTAGTCCGTATAGTGCGTCTCCTAAGCCACCGGCTTTGATTACCGGAGCAAATTCGATAGCTGTGTGAGTAATTTTCATTAGTAATTTTATTTTTAGTTAAATAAACTGTTAGTTATTTTATTTATAAAAAATAATCAAGTTGTTTTTGTTTCAATTAATTATTTTTCTAGGAATCTCCCTTGTTGCCCCTCTTTCTATAGAAAGTTTTCTCTAAATCTAAAAAACTTTGGTTTTTGAGAATTTTTACTATCGATAAAAAGGTCTCATAGTATATACTCGGACTCTTCCGTTGGGGTGTGGCCAAGCGGTAAGGCAGCGGTTTTTGGTACCGCGCATCGGAGGTTCGAATCCTTCCACCCCAGAATTGTCTTTTATTCCCCCCTAGATCTAGTTTAGTATAGTTTTCTCAATTTAGAGAAGATTCTCGATTGGGGCTATCCAAGGGAACAGAAGGCTTGATAATAATCAGAGGCTGTAAGTACCATGGTAGGCGCTTGCTCAAAGAAGATTTCTTTGTATGTGCCGTTTTTAGGCCTTCTGGTATAGCGCATAGGACCGTTTATCCGGTTGAGGGAAAAGAAAAGCCCCTAAGGTCTTTTCAAAGGCCTTTGAGCTCAAGGTAATGGAGAATAGCATTTTATGGAACTCGTAGTTCAAAGTCGTGAGACTGATAAGAAGTCTGTTATTAAAAAAATTCGTCAGCAGGGTGGAATTCCAGCTGTTCTTTATTCCGGGGGAAAGAGCCTAGCTAATGTTGTTATTGATGCCCGTGTTTTCAACAAGTTTCTTTCTACTTTGGAAAGTGGTGCTTTAGCTTCTACAGTTTTCACTCTTTCTTATGAAGGCCGAGAGATCAAGGCTTTAGTAAAGGATATTCAGTATCATGTAACGACTTATGATGTCATCCATCTTGATTTTGAAGAGTTAGTTGAAGATCGAGAAGTTCGTTTGAATATTCCTATTCGCTGCATCAACACTGTAGACTGTGTTGGGGTTAAGTTAGGGGGATCTTTAAGACAAGTAATTCGCTATATGCGTGTTGTATGTAAGCCAAAAGATATTGTTCCATTTTTGGAATTAGATGTTCAGTCTTTAGGGCTTTCTCAGACTTTAAAATTATCGGATATCCGTATTCCTGAGGGAATTAAACCTGTTACTCCGCTTAAAGAAGTTGCTGTAACAGTGGCTCGACGATAAGATTATCATGGTGAAGCTGGTTGTTGGTATAGGGAATCCTGGAAGGCAATATGTCTGGACAAGACATAATATAGGGTTCCTTTTTCTAGACATGCTGGCATCTCGTTTCTCTGGGGCTTTTCGTGAAGCCCCTCGTCTCTTTTCTTCGTTTATGAAGGTAGAAACTTCCTGCGGAGTTATTGTTCTTATTAAACCCTCGACTTATGTGAATCTTACTGGCAAGGCTGTTTTGGCTGCCAAGAGGTTTTTCGGCGTTTCTGTGGAAGGTATTTTGATTGTAGCCGATGATATCAATCGAGAGTTCGGATCTATACGTTTCCGACAAGACTGTGGTGCCGGTGGGCATAACGGGCTTAAAAATACCACACAAGTTCTGCAATCTAATCATTATTGGCAATTGCGTCTTGGAGTTGGCAGGCCTTCAAATCCGGAGTCGGAGGGGGTTGCTGACTATGTGTTATCCAATTTTTCTTTTAATGAAAGAAAAAGTTTAAATGGTTTTTTTGAAAAAGGAATAGAAGAAATTTCCCCTTGGTTAGGCTTTTAATTTAAAAGGGATTTACTGTTCACTTTTTGAAAAAAAGTTCCTGAAAAATAATCAGTTTCGATAACATGGAAGCGCTTCTTATAGAGTAGCTATCCATAGTTATTGGAAGAAGCAAGGTCAATGCTTAGGAGTTTTTAATGAAAAAAAAAACAGGCCAACTTTATGAGGGAGCCTATGTTTTTAGCGTGACATTAAGTGAAGACGCTAGACGTAAGGCTTTAGAAAAAGTTACTTCTGGAATCACCAACTATGGTGGCGAAGTTCTGAAAATTCATGATCAGGGGCGCAAAAAGTTAGCTTACACAATTCGGGGAGCCAGAGAAGGTTATTATTACTTTATCTACTTTACAGTAGCCCCAGAAGCTATTTCAGAGTTGTGGAGAGAGTATCATTTAAATGAAGATCTTCTTCGATTCATGACTCTTAAAGCAAGCGCTGTGAAAGAAGTTTTAGAATTCGCTACATTGCCAGAATAATAGTTAAGGAGAACGTATGAATAGACCTGTTCATAATGAACACAGAAGGAAGCGTTTCGCGAAGAAATGTCCTTTTGTTTCCGCGGGTTGGAAGACCATCGATTACAAGGACGTTGTCACTCTAAAAAGGTTTATTACGGAAAGAGGAAAGATCCTTCCAAGAAGAATTACTGGAGTTTCTTCTCGCTTCCAAGCACTACTTGCTCAGGCTGTTAAGAGAGCTCGGCATGTTGGGCTTTTGCCTTTCGTAGGAGAAGATTAAACTTAAAGGAAGAATAACGGATGAAACCACAATTACTTTTGTTAGAGGATGTCGATGGCTTAGGACGTTCTGGCGATCTTGTTGTCGCTAAACCAGGATACGTTAGAAACTACCTACTTCCTAAGGGGAAAGCTGTAGTAGCTAGCGCTGGAACTCTCCGTTTGCAAGCAAAATTGCAAGAGCAACGTTTGTTGCAGGCTGCCGCTGATAAAGAAGAGTCTCTTCGTTTGGCTGAGACACTTAGAAGCCTCGTTTTGGATTTCCAAGTTCGTGTAGATTCTGAGAACAATATGTACGGTTCAGTAACCGTGAATGATATCATTAGCGTTGCTGATCAAAAAGGTGTTGTTCTTACACGTAAAAATTTCCCACGCGCTCATAGCGGAGTTAAAACTTTAGGGAAACATGTAATTGGATTGAAATTAAAAGAAGGCGTGACTGCGGATCTTCACTTAGAAGTTCGTGCTGATCACGAAATCGCTGAACAAAAAGAACTCCAAAGCATGGAAGAACAAGAAGATTAGACTTCTTGTTTGTTAGGGGGGAGAATTTCTTTCTTCCCCATCTCTTTTTCTTTAATTTTTAGTTATGCATTTTTTTTCTCCTGCCAAGCTTAATATTTTCTTGCAGTTACTTGGCAAACGGGAAGATGGTTTTCATGAAATCGTTACGCGCTATCAAGCCGTATCTTTTGGGGATCAACTCTCTTTGTCAGTAAGCTCTCGTGATTCTTTTCAAATCATCAATGATTGTCAGCTTGAGATTTCTAATAATTCTATTTGGAAAAGCACAGCCCTCTTTCGTCAATATACTGGAATTACTGATCCCGTAAGTTGGCGCGTAGTGAAGCATATCCCTATCGGGTCAGGGCTTGCTGGAGGTAGCAGCAATGCTGCAACTGCGTTGTTTGCCTTGAATCAGATGTTTCAAACGGGATTATCGGATGAAGAGCTGCGCTCTTTAGCAGAAAAAGTCGGTATGGATACTCCTTTCTTCTTTTCTTCAGGATCTGCTTTGGGATTAGGACGAGGAGAGAAAGTTGTAACCTTAAATGAATTAGTTGTAGATAGATATATTTTATATTTTTCTAATAAGGGAGTTTTAACTAGCGAGGCTTTTGCTGTAGTGAAACCTTCAGATTGTTCTCTCAGTAAGGATCTGGAGTATGCTCGCAATGACTTAGAGAACCCAGTTTTTCGGTTGCGCTTAGATTTGAAAGAGAAAAAACGCTGGCTGGAAGATCTATGGAAAGGAATTCCAGTTTACGTAGGACTAACTGGATCAGGAGCAACTTTATTTGTGCGTTATCCAAAGGCTCTAGAAAAAAATTCTGCCTACGCCACTCAAATACAAAAAATCATTGCTTTAAGTGGGGGAGTATCAACCTCGCCTATACAAAGAGATACTCCCAATTGGTATCCGACTATTCTAGAAGCATAGTTGCTGCTACATGGGATACTTTGCAGGGGACTTCTGTATTCATCGCTTTGGAAATAGTAAACTGTTTATCGGATTCAGAATGTTTGGAAGCGGAAAGAATGCCTGATGACGCAGTAATAACTCGATCCATGATAGATGCAAGCTTTTCATTGTCGTTTTCTAAAGACAGCATAATCGTGTGTTGCATACCCCAGCTCCTTATAAATCCTGCGCTGTTGTATCCTTAGTACAAAAATACTTGATTTTTTTCGATAGCAAAAACTTGTCTACACTCTGTAAAGGCTTTTTTAGAAAAGAGTTCTTTCCTTTGTCAGCGAAATAAACAAAACATAAATGAGGGGATTCCTCTAAGAAGCCAAAAAATACTTAAGGATACAATAGAGGGGATCAATGCTGACCAAAATAGTCTAATTAAAGAGATATCTGATTGGGGGAAAGTCGGTCTAAGAATAAGGTATCCAACAATATTAGGCATGTTGGACACAAGTGTTAATCCTCCTGCAGACATACTTCCAACAAGTACCAGATATAGATAGCAATCATTAGCCATGGGGAGGTTATGCACAATATGGTTTACTAAGGCATTATCTAAGAATATAGAAAACATATATGAGGTCATCATATAGCCAAAGTCTGACATACCGTGCATTAAATCAAGCATCCACCATTCTTGAAGTTCTCCGAAAATCACTACCCCTGCATAAAATAATCCTACAAAGCAGACTTTCGCTGTTTTGATTGGGTTTTGATAAAAAATAGTGAAGCGTTGAAACCCTAAGTAGAAAACAAGAATAAAGCCCAAAAACAAAGGAATTGCTCGGCTGAGAATGACACATCCAACCAAGACAACATGAATGAAAATAGTCCAATAAGGGACTCGATTCTGCATTATGGTTGAACTTGGAATTGTCTTAGGAAATTTTTTGAATTCCTTGCGGAAGAATAAGAAAAAAATCGTTGTGGAGATAAGGACAGCTAAAATGACTTTCCAACAGAAATGGGTGATAATGAAACTACTCGTCCATTTAATTTCTGGAAGAATAGTGAGTAGTGCTCGAGATGAGAAAGATGAAGTCAATCCACTAATCGAAATATTAGAAAAGAGTAATCCCATAGTTGCATAGCAAAACTTGGGAGATGGTGCGAGTTGATAAAAGTGTTTTGACAGTAGTGTCGCAGCAATAATCATTGCCCCGGATTCTTTAAGGAAGAAAGTAGATAGTGGTGCTGCAATCATAATGGTCCACCACCAACAAATCGGAGACTGCTTTCCAATTTTAGCGACTGATGAAAAGATTCTTTGGGATAAATATTCGATAGGACGTGATTCGAGAAGAATCAGCATAACAACAATAAAAAGAGAGAATACGTAGTTACGGCTATCGAAGTAGGCCATTGTTACGCGATACCCCTCTGTATACAAAAATAAAAAAAACAGAGGGATCGCCCAAAGCACAAACACTAATTCAACGCGGCTAACAATACGAAGAAGTTCACTTAACCAAAGGTATTGACGCCAGCGTTCTGGAAAAATCATCTTTTTATGCAGACATTCCTCATATAGTCGCGTTAACCATGGAGTAAGAAAAGTATGGATCACTGCAGAAAAAAATAGAACGGCAGATCCAATGCGTAATCCTGAGGAATAGTAAGGCAAAATCATAGAGCTCACAAGATAGAGGGATGTCTTTTTGTCGTACCAAAAAGTATTTTGTCACTAGGTAACTTTTAAGTAACTCCTAGATCCCTATCACTATTTCGGATGAATATAAAGAAGCAAGAGGTTTTTCTCGGATGAAAGTCATTTCATCCGAGAAAATAAAACCGACGGGAAGGTTTTTATTCGTTTTGTTGTGAGTCAGATCCGTAAATAAGAAGCTGGATTTCTGGCCCAAACTTTTGATTAAAAAATTCTTTGCAATACTCTTTGAAATAGGAGTAGTTCATAGAACGGGCTGCAGCAATTTTTTTATCAGGGCGGGAGAAATCATGTTTTTCTGTTTCAAAGGCTATAGAAAATAATTTTCTTGCCATTGCTGAAGGCGTTGCACTTGGAAGTAAAACGGATTGAATATAGGTTTCTCGAAGTTGTTCAAAAATTTCCTCAGACAATCCTGAGGCTTCCGGATCAGTAGCAATCTTTTGTAGGAAGAGTTGTGTTTTATTCACAAGCTCTTCTGGAGAAGATTTGTTCGAGCGAATATAAAATAGTCCACAAGGAGTTTCTGCAAATTCTTGGTATTTAGCACCTACCATGTATCCAAGCTGTTGGTTGGTACGCAAATCATTATAATACAAGTTGTGGATCCAAGATAATAACATGCTCGTAGCTACAGAATCTTCATACTGATTGGGATGCTCGTTTTGTTCAAGCAGGAGCATACCATTCCCAGAAAGAGGATATTGGAAAGAGAAGTCTGTTGTGAAGAGAGGCTTTCTCTTAGGATAGTAACTAGGAGGATCATATGGTAAAGAAGCCTCTGAAAAATGAGAAAGAGATGCTAATACGTTAGAAAGATCTTGTGAAGAAAGTGTTCCTAGCGTGAAAGCCTCTATAGATAGTTCAGTGAGCATTTTGTGAGCAAAATCCTCAAATTCTTCATAGGAGATGATATCTAAAGCATTTTGCTTTTCTTCTAGAGAAAAGAAGCCTTCTAGGAGTTCCCCAGAGAGTTTATTGAGACCAGCTCGCATAGGGCAGGAAATAAGACCTTTTTGGTATTGCTCGGAGAGCTGGTCTTTGTAGTACAGAAAAAGACTCTTATCTAAGGGAAGATCGCGTAGAGAAGATAATAGAGAGTCAATAAGAACTGGAGAGGTCTCCGTATAGCCAAAAAGAGACAGGTCTACACCTGTAGCTCCGGGAGATACTGAAAAATCCATTCCGGCTCTTAAGGCCTCGTCATAATGTTTTACTAATGTTTCGTTTGCTAGAAGGCTGTATAGATCACGCAAGACTAAAGAACGAACATCTGCTCGTTGAATTTGAGGAGATCGGATACGGAGTTCCATAGCCATTTTTGGGACGGTGTAGAAGGAATCTTCGCAGGTGTATAGAGTAATAGCGTCTTGGTTATAAGTGAGTTTTGGAGAAAAAGCAAATCCCTCGTGTTGTTTCTTTTGAGATAATAATTGGACTTTTTGAGGAATAAATTTATTGGGCTGTGGAAAAGTAAACCCGAGAGAGGAATAGTCCTTTATAGGCTCAAAGTTTAAAGGTTTCTCATAGAAAATGGTATCAAAAATAGGGTCATAAAACTCGTCCGCATCTTCTAAGGAGCTTGGTAGAGTCGCTGATAAGATATAGCGAGCTTGTTGTGGATCCGCTAATAATGCAGCAAAGGTTTGTTCGTCCTCATGAGAATATTTTGGATAGATAGTAGATTGATAGGGGTAAGTTGCTAGGGGTTCAGAAGCAAAATCTGGGATCATTTGTGTTAAAGTTAAGAACAATTCTGTTTGTGTACTATAGGTGTATTCTAAAGAATTGATTCTATGTAGTTCTGGGAGAATATAGGCGGGAAGTTGTTCATCGCGAACATAATCAAGAAAAGCAAAAGTAAGTTGAAGGACTTTTTGATATTCACGTTCTCCCTTGGTCGTGAGTTTATAAATGATTTCAAAATCTTGAGTGTTGAGAGAGGTGTTATAAGTCCCAGCCTCCATGTGGGTGATAAGATGTTCTTTTTTAAGCAAAGCAATAAGGCTATGTTCTTTTTCACTGGATAGCACAGAAACCAGTGACTGCGCCCATCCTTGCAGAGAAGCTGGTGCGTCGTATAAATGCCAGTAGATAGCTAGTTGTGGAGAAGGTTCCACAGCTTTGTTAATGAACAGTTTGTTAAGGGAGGAAGTATCCTGCGTTTTTGTGAAAGGAGTTTGTGGGGTATATTTCGAGGATTTAGGAATTTGAGAGAAGATTTTTGCTATATAAGGAACAGCTACATCTAATGGAGCTGTAGTGTAGACGATTGCAGCCATGTTTTCCGGAGAGTAATGGGTAGAAAACCATGTTTGCATGTCTTGAGAGGTTACAGTATCCAAGGTCGAGAGATTCCCACAACCGAAACGCTTTAATGGGTGCTCTTTAGGAGCTATTATTTGCTGAATGCGATGCATGCGACGAGAATCTTTGGTTGGATGCATTGCGAATTCTTGCTCAACAGCATGGACTTCTTTGTTTAAATCTTCTTGGCGGAACAAAGGATGAATAAAGAGATGAACAAACTGATCCAGAGCAGTGTCTAAGTCACTATTATTTACAGAGAACAAAAAGCATGTTTTATCCGGGTAAGTAAACGCATTGTAAATCCCTCCATGAGTACTCAGGAATGCTGGGAATCCTGAGGGTTGAGGGTACTTTTCATTGCCAAGGAACACACAGTGTTCTGTAAAATGAGCTAATCCGGGGAACTCTAAGGGATCAGCGTTATTCCCAGTTTTAACAACTAAAGCTGCCCCCGATTCAGAAGCTTTGGGGGAGGAAACAATCATGAGGGGAAGCCCATTAGGGCAGATAATTTTCGCTATTTTTTGGTCTGCTAATGCAGGGGTTAAAATTGTTAAAGGATTTTCATCTTGAATCGTTTGAAAAGATTTTGAACAAGAGGTGAGAAAAGAAGAACTGCAGAAAAATAATAGGAGAAGAGAACGCTTCATATTGTCGTGGTTATGGGTAGCATCTTTGATAACAAGTGGGTGGTTGTTTTCTTATTAAGAGACAATCACTGGGATGGGGCTTTTATCAAAAGGATCGGGGTTCGTCAATTAGAATTTCTTTGTAGAGATCGGTAACGATAGAAAAGACTCGGGAGGCTCGTAAAGCTCGCAGGGAGTGTTTATCGTGGCTGTCAGCTTCTTCGGATGAACAAAGTTCATCAAGTAAGAGCTCTTCTCCGAAATTAAAAGCGATAGGAGCAAATGAAATAACACGATGCTCTCCGATAGTCTCCTCAATGGTAGGAGGGGGAGGGAGAATATCATAGGTTTTCATTGCAAAAGGGAAAAAATGGGTTGGCTTTCCAGAACTTTTCGCAAGAAGACGAAACATTTCTATGCTATCAGGATGAAATTCTGCGGGATATAGTTCTCCTTGAGAATTTTTGCGATCTCTCCCTCCTGCTGGAGCTACATAAATGAACTTGCTTCCTTCACTAAGTAGCATTTTCAATGTTCGCATGCTTTTTTGGTTGTGATTAAGCTTTTCTTCTTTAAGTTCTGGGGGATGGTTTATGTGTCTTTTTGAATAGATACATAAAAGGTCGCATCCCATGCTAAAAGGTCTTGCTAAGGGGTCCGAGGTCACTCGATCTCCTGCAACAAAGATCATATTTTCCATAAGCTGAGGATGCGAGGCCCCAAGTAAACAGTACATTAGCTGGGGATCAGATTCTGTCTGGTGGTTCGCTAAAAGAACCACATTGTGTCCGGAGCAGATGTATTCTTGGATTTGATCTAATCGATTAGAATGTAAGACTTGAGATTTTTGATCGTCAATCAGAACAGAAAAAAAGTCGATGCCAAATTGATAAAGGTCAATAGGGGTTCGAATTTTTTTATGATAGGGAGGGAAGATTATAGGATTCTTAAGGTCATCTATGATGACCTTAAGCCATTGAGAGCAAAGAGATTCCGCTCTCTCAATAGAGCATTTTCTAGTTGCTGCCTCGATGTAAGTTTGATGGCAAATTTGAAACTTTTGGTACAAAGGCTCTGGCAGATCTTCAAAAGCCTGATATAAATAGTTTGAAAAATGCATCACTACACCTATTTATAGCTCAATTCCTTCTCCTGTGATTAATGAGAAAAATTGATAGTGGTTAAGATGGATAGAATCAGACGTATTGATCTGTAGCTTAGCTTTCAATTGTTTAGCTAAGCGGACTAATTCGACATCATCTTGCTCTTGTTTCATATAGTGAGCAATTTCCGGGTGAACGACTAAACACAAATGAGTATGTTCCTTATGCTTAATGATTTTCTTTAAATCACGTTCGATTTCTATAAGGATACTCTCAGAGGTTTTGATAATGGCATTCCCATTGCAATAGGGGCAAGTTGTAAATAGGGTTTGCATCAATGACTCACGATTTCTTTGTCGAGTCATTTCTACTAAACCAAATTCGCTCATGCTTAAAATTGTACAGCGTGCCGCGTCATATTTCATATGTTCTTTTAGTCTTTCTAACACACGTCGCTGATTTTTACGCGATTTCATGTCGATAAAGTCTATAATGACAAGTCCGCCAATGTTTCGCAATCGGAGCTGTCTAGCAATCTCTTCTGCGGCTTCTAGATTGATTTGGACAAGAGTCTCTTCAACTCCACTTTCGAGTTGTGTACTTCGTCCTGAATTCACATCAATTGTGTGCATAGCCTCTGTTTTATCGAAAAAGAGGTATCCCCCACTAGAAAGCCATATTTTCCGTTTCGTAGCGCGATCAATTTCCTTCTCAATGTTGAAACGTTCAAACATGGGAACGGAATCACGATAATATTCGATCTTAACAGCTGTATCTGGGGAATATTTACTCAATAAACGTTTGCACTTTTGATAAGTGGCATAGTCATCTATTAACAAGCGTTTATAACTTTTATCTACGCAAGTCATTACCGCTTTTTTTAGAATGTCTGTTTCTTCATAAAGAAGCGACGGATGATCTGGAGAATAAAATTTTTCTAAAATACTTTGCCACGTATTCAGCAGATCTTGAGCTTCATTGATAAGTGCTTCTGTTGAAGCGGAAATGCTGGCGGTTCGGCAGATCAGCCCCATATTTTGAGGCATTTCAAATGATCGAATTAACTGTTTAAGTTGATCTCGCATTAAAGGATCTTCAATTTTACGAGAAACTCCTCGGTGAGGGGAATTTGGTAGAAGAACCAAGTAGCGTCCTGGGATTGAAATATTAGAAGTTAATCGAGCTCCTTTCGTGCCTATAGGTTCTTTAACCACCTGCACGAGTACAGGGCTATCCAGCTTAAGAAGTTCTTCAATAGGGGCTTCTGATGTTTCTTCTGACAGCGGTTCGGATTGATCGGAATCCGCATCTATGTCGAACATCTGTTCGAATTTTTTAGAATTTTCTAATACATCCGAAATGTGGATAAAGCCATTCTCTCGCTCATCTATGTTGATGAAGGCGGATTGAATGTTTCGTAAAATATTAGTTACGCGACCTCTATATATATTCCCTTTCAACTGGCGGATCTTTTTTCTTTCAATGATTAGATCAAACAATTGGCCATTTTTTAAATGCGCGTAACGAATCTCTTTAGACTCTATGTTTAGTAAGATATCGTTTTCCATGGCGTCCCTAAATGCTCTGCGCTCTAACAGGAGTTCTCACCTGATCCCGAGGATAGGGAGTTGTTTTAAAAATTATTAGGTAGAAGGCGGATTATAAGTTGGTTAGGTAAAAAATTCTACAAAAATGCTTGTTGTTGAATAGTTTAATTTAGAAACGAATTTGTTTCTTTTATTGTGATTTCTATAGTGACAACTGCTAAATTCTTTCTTTTATTGGTGATCCGCATCCTTTGGGTTTTGCTACTCAGCGACAGGATAAGAAGGCTGCTCCTTATGCTGCAAACATTTTTTTAATTTATTTTGATTCCGTTTATTTTCTCCCTGAAGGCCTTCCTCTTTTGAAGGATGGGGTAAAACCTTTTGTTTCGATAAGATCTTCTCTGTAAAATGACTGGGATTTTGTGTAAGAATTAAATCTAGGAAATTGGAAGGGCAATTGAAAAAGGACGATAATATAAAATTTTATCTTCATCGATTGAAATTCCCTGGGGATAGAGAGGAAATTCATGCTTCTGTTGCTCCCCAGGTATTTTTCGACTTTGGAGAGGGAGGGGTTTGCTCTCCTGTCGAAATACAAGGAAGTTTAGAAAGAGTAGACGGAGAGCAGTGGTTTTTGTCTTTAGAAATTTCTACGACGCTTTCTCTTCGTTGTCGAATTTGTGATTCTCCAGTTGAATATCCAGTGCGTGGTGTTATCATTCAGCAATTAATTCATTGTTTCGATGAAAAGTCGGGAGTATTTGATTGTCGGGATTTGATTCGTGATGAGTTGTTGCTAGAAGGGGACCGATTTCAAGAGTGCAGGTTAGAGGGTTGTCCTGAGAGAGAGTTTATTAAAAATTTTTTGAGTAAAGAAAACTACTAGCTTCTTAGATTGAGAAAAGAAACCTTCGACTTCCCAAAAACCTTTTTCTCTAATATACTCTTGCGTTCACCGGGATAAGTAGAGAGCGAGTCTTCCTGGTATGAGTTGAAGCTGCGTGTGGAGGACCAATCCTCCTGTTCTGTCGCAGTGTAGTTTGGGGAGTCGTTCCGCAAAAATTATCGCTCTTTTAAATCCTGGGGATCCTCAGGCTTCCTTATCGGGAAGGGTAGCTATCTGCAGTCTATAGGAGAAGTTAGGAATGGCAGTACCACGTAATCGTCATAGCAATGCTAGAAAGAACATCCGCAGAAGTCACCATGCAAAGAAAGCATGCTCTGGTGCGGTGTGCAATAATTGTAAGCAAGTTTTTATTCCTCACACAGTTTGTGCCTCTTGTGGTTTTTATAAAGGCAAAGCTGTTGTTACAGTTGAGAAGTAATCCAACGGCATAAGGCATAAAAGAAATTCATGAAAGTGCGTCTGGGCGTAGATATGATGGGGGGAGATCATGATCCTCTTGTTGTTTGGGAAGCACTAGAAGAAGTTCTTCTTTCGTTAGATGGGCAGCCAGTAGAGTTTTCGGTTTTTGCTACGCCCGATGTTCACCAGCAGTTAACTCATTCTCCTTTGTCTCGTTCTGTTCAGATGATAGCCTCTGAAAGTTTCGTGTCGATGGAAGATTCTGTGTTAGCTGCAGTTCGCAAAAAACGATCTTCTATGGCTTTAGGGCTGGATTCTCTACAGCGGGGGGAGCTCGATGGCTTTATTTCTGCAGGCAACACAGCTGCGTTGGTAACGCTTGCTCGTGCTAAAATACCTATGATTCCTGCTGTTCCTAGACCGGCATTATTGGTCTCTGTCCCCACTCTTTCTGGTTTTGCTGTTATTTTAGATGTTGGTGCTACTGTTGCTGTTAATCCTGAGGAGATGGTGGGATTTGCTCGTATGGGGCTTGCTTATCGTCAGTCCTTATCCTCTAGTGATCAATCTTTTACCCTCGGTCTGCTCAATATCGGTTCAGAGGAGCGCAAAGGAACAGATTCCCACAAACATACTTTTCGTATGCTTCGGGATGTTTTTGGTAGTGCGTTTTTAGGTAACGTAGAAAGCGGAGACGTTTTCAGCGGTAAAGTAGACATTGTGGTTACAGATGGGTTTACGGGAAATGTATTCTTAAAAACCGCGGAAGGATTGTTTGATTTTTTACGTCATATTCTAGGAGATCATCTAGAAAAAACAATTAAAACGCGGTTTGATTACACAATCTATCCCGGCTCTATTATCAGTGGTTTGTCTAGGCTTGTTATTAAATGTCATGGTAAGTCTCGTGAGACAGCCTTGTTTGGAGGAATCTCCGGAGCAGTGGATTTAGCTCGCTCAAATGTTTGCGGCCGTATTGCAGCAAAATTTGGTCTTGAAGAAGCTTAGCTTGTTTTCAGGTTGTCGATAGCCTGTTCTTAATAAAAAATCTTTCTCAAAAACTTGTTAGCATTGTACATTTCAGGGTTTAAAGCTCTACCGTCGTCTCTGGAGCTTGTCTAGAATCATCCTGTCTTACGTTCTTGGGGACAGAATGTAATGTTAGGCCGATTAGATTCGGTAAGCAAGTTTGTCAAAAAGTGCTATTTGCAGGTTTTAAATGAGTTCCGAGAAAGATAAAAAAAACTCCTGTTCTAAGTTTTCCTTATCGGTAGTAGCAGCTATTCTCGCTTCTATGAGTGGTTTATCGAATTGTTCCGATCTTTATGCCGTAGGAAGTTCTGCAGACCATCCTGCCTACTTGATTCCTCAAGCGGGGTTATTATTGGATCATATTAAGGATATATTCATTGGCCCTAAAGATAGTCAGGATAAGGGGCAGTATAAGTTGATTATTGGTGAGGCTGGCTCTTTCCAAGATAGTAATGCAGAGACTCTTCCTCAAAAGGTAGAGCACAGCACTTTGTTTTCAGTTACAACACCTATAATTGTGCAAGGAATAGATCAACAAGATCAGGTCTCTTCGCAGGGATTGGTCTGTAATTTTTCAGGAGATCATTCAGAGGAGATTTTTGAGAGAGAATCCTTTTTAGGGATCGCTTTCCTAGGGAATGGTAGCAAGGATGGAATCACGTTAACAGATATAAAATCTTCGTTATCTGGTGCTGCCTTGTATTCTTCAGATGATCTTATTTTTGAAAGAATTAAGGGAGATATAGAGCTTTCTTCTTGTTCATCTTTAGAAAGAGGAGGAGCTTGTTCAGCTCAAAGTATTTTAATTCATGATTGTCAAGGATTAACGGTAAAACATTGTGCCGCAGGGGTGAATGTTGAAGGAGTTAGTGCTAGCGACCATCTCGGATTTGGGGGCGGGGCCTTCTCTACTACAAGTTCTCTTTCTGGAGAGAAGAGTTTGTATATGCCTGCAGGCGATATTGTGGTGGCTACCTGCGATGGTCCTGTGTGTTTCGAAGGAAATAGTGCTCAGTTAGCAAATGGTGGCGCTATTGCCGCTTCTGGTAAAGTTCTTTTTGTAGCTAACGAAAAAAAGATTTCCTTTACAGACAACCAAGCTTTGTCTGGAGGAGCTATTTCTGCATCTTCTAGTATTTCTTTCCAAAATTGTGCTGAGCTTGTGTTCAAGAGTAATCTTGCAAAAGGAGTTAAAGATAAATGTTCTTTGGGAGGAGGTGCTTTAGCCTCTTTAGAATCCGTAGTTTTGAAAGATAATCTCGGTATTACTTATGAAAAAAATCAGTCCTATTCGGAAGGAGGGGCTATTTTTGGGAAGGATTGTGAGATTTTTGAAAACAGGGGGCCTGTTGTATTCAGAGATAATACAGCTGCTTTAGGAGGCGGAGCTATTTTGGCGCAACAAACTGTGGCGATTTGTGGTAATAAGTCTGGAATATCTTTTGAAGGAAGTAAGTCTAGTTTTGGAGGGGCCATTGCTTGTGGAAATTTCTCTTCTGAGAATAATTCTTCAGCTTTGGGATCAATTGATATCTCTAACAATCTAGGAGATATCTCTTTTCTTCGGACTCTGTGTACTACTTCGGATTTAGGGCAAACGGATTACCAAGGGGGAGGGGCCTTATTCGCTGAAAATATTTCTCTTTCTGAGAATGCTGGTGCAATTACTTTCAAAGACAATATTGTGAAGACATTTGCCTCAAATGGAAAAATGTTGGGTGGAGGGGCAATTTTAGCTTCAGGAAATGTTTTGATTAGCAAAAACTCTGGAGAGATTTCTTTTGTAGGGAATGCTCGAGCTCCTCAGGCTATTCCGACTCGTTCATCTGACGAATTGTCTTTTGGCGCACAATTAACTCAAACTACTTCAGGATGTTCTGGAGGAGGAGCTCTTTTTGGTAAAGAGGTTGCCATTGTTCAAAATGCCACTGTTGTATTCGAGCAAAATCGCTTACAGTGTGGCGAGCAGGAAACACATGGTGGAGGCGGTGCTGTTTATGGTATGGAGAGTGCCTCTATTATTGGAAACTCTTTTGTGAGATTCGGAAATAATTACGCTGTAGGGAATCAGATTTCTGGAGGAGCTCTTTTATCCAAGAAGGTCCGTTTAGCTGAAAATACAAGGGTAGATTTTTCTCGAAATATCGCTACTTTCTGCGGCGGGGCTGTTCAAGTTTCTGATGGAAGTTGCGAATTGATCAACAATGGGTATGTGCTATTCAGAGATAACCGAGGGCAGACATTTGGTGGGGCTATTTCTTGCTTGAAAGGAGATGTGATCATTTCCGGAAATAAAGATAGGGTTGAGTTTAGAGATAACATTGTGACGCGGCCTTATTTTGAAGAAAATGAAGAAAAAGTTGAGACAGCAGATATTAATTCAGATAAGCAAGAAGCAGAAGAGCGCTCTTTATTAGAGAACATTGAGCAGAGCTTTATTACTGCAACTAATCAGACCTTTTTCTTAGAGGAAGAGAAACTCCCATCAGAAGCTTTTATCTCTGCTGAAGAACTTTCAAAGAGAAGAGAATGTGCTGGTGGGGCGATTTTTGCAAAACGGGTCTACATTACGGATAATAAAGAACCTATCTTGTTTTCGCATAATTTTTCTGATGTTTATGGGGGAGCTATTTTTACGGGTTCTCTACAGGAAACTGATAAACAAGATGTTGTAACTCCTGAAGTTGTGATATCAGGCAACGATGGGGATGTCATTTTTTCTGGAAATGCAGCTAAACATGATAAGCATTTACCTGATACAGGTGGTGGAGCCATTTGTACACAGAATTTGACGATTTCCCAAAACAATGGGAATGTCTTGTTCTTGAACAATTTTGCTTGTTCTGGTGGAGCAGTTCGCATAGAGGATCATGGAGAAGTTCTTTTAGAGGCTTTTGGGGGAGATATTATTTTCAATGGAAACTCTTCTTTCAGAGCTCAAGGATCGGATGCGATCTATTTTGCTGGTAAGGACTCTAGAATTAAAGCTTTAAATGCTACTGAAGGACATGCGATTGTGTTCCAAGATGCATTGGTGTTTGAAAATATAGAAGAAAGAAAGTCTTCGGGACTATTGGTGATTAACTCTCAGGAAAATGAGGGTTATACGGGATCCGTCCGATTTTTAGGATCTGAAAGTAAGGTTCCTCAATGGATTCATGTGCAACAGGGAGGTCTTGAGTTGCTACATGGAGCTATTTTATGTAGTTATGGGGTTAAACAAGATCCTAGAGCTAAAATAGTATTATCTGCTGGATCTAAATTGAAGATTCTAGATTCAGAGCAAGAAAATAACGCAGAAATTGGAGATCTTGAAGATTCTGTTAATTCAGAAAAAACACCATCTCTTTGGATTGGGAAGAACGCTCAAGCAAAAGTCCCTCTGGTTGATATCCATACTATTTCTATTGATTTAGCATCATTTTCTTCTAAAGCTCAGGAAACCCCTGAGGAAGCTCCACAAGTCATCGTCCCTAAGGGAAGTTGTGTCCACTCGGGAGAGTTAAGTTTGGAGTTGGTTAATACAACAGGAAAAGGTTATGAGAATCATGCGTTGTTAAAAAATGATACTCAGGTTTCTCTCATGTCTTTCAAAGAGGAAAATGATGGATCTTTAGAAGATTTGAGTAAGTTGTCTGTTTCGGATTTACGCATTAAAGTTTCTACTCCAGATATTGTAGAAGAAACTTATGGCCATATGGGGGATTGGTCTGAAGCTACAATTCAAGATGGGGCTCTTGTCATTAATTGGCATCCTACTGGATATAAATTAGATCCGCAAAAAGCTGGTTCTTTGGTATTCAATGCATTATGGGAGGAAGAGGCTGTATTGTCTACTCTAAAAAATGCTCGGATTGCCCATAACCTTACCATTCAGAGAATGGAATTTGATTATTCTACAAATGCTTGGGGATTAGCTTTTAGTAGCTTTAGAGAGCTATCTTCAGAGAAGCTTGTTTCTGTTGATGGATATAGAGGCTCTTATATAGGGGCTTCTGCAGGCATTGATACTCAGTTGATGGAAGATTTTGTTTTGGGAATCAGCACGGCTTCCTTCTTCGGGAAAATGCATAGTCAGAATTTTGATGCAGAGATTTCTCGACATGGTTTTGTTGGTTCGGTCTATACAGGCTTCCTAGCTGGGGCCTGGTTCTTCAAGGGGCAGTACAGTCTTGGCGAAACACATAACGATATGACAACTCGTTACGGGGTTTTGGGAGAATCTAATGCTACTTGGAAGTCTCGAGGAGTACTAGCAGATGCTTTAGTTGAATATCGTAGTTTAGTCGGTCCAGCACGACCTAAATTTTATGCTTTGCATTTTAATCCTTATGTCGAGGTATCTTATGCATCTGCGAAGTTCCCTAGTTTTGTAGAACAAGGAGGAGAAGCTCGTGCTTTTGAAGAAACCTCTTTAACAAACATTACCGTTCCCTTTGGTATGAAATTTGAACTATCTTTTACAAAAGGACAGTTTTCAGAGACTAATTCTCTTGGAATAGGTTGTGCATGGGAAATGTATCGGAAAGTCGAAGGAAGATCTGTAGAGCTACTAGAAGCTGGTTTTGATTGGGAAGGATCTCCTATAGATCTCCCTAAACAAGAGCTGAGAGTGGCTTTAGAAAACAATACGGAATGGAGTTCGTATTTTAGTACAGCTCTAGGAGTAACAGCATTTTGTGGAGGATTTTCTTCTATGGATAATAAACTAGGATACGAAGCGAATGCTGGAATGCGTTTGATTTTCTAGTCGATAAGAGGCTATACAAAATCCTGGTCCCTAATCTCTAGAGTGAGATTAGGGATTTTTTTTGCCCCAACAAGATTAAAGAAAATATTTTCTAATTGTTTAGACAATAAGTTGATTAGAGAGTAAAAACTTTCCTGGTTTTTAATAAAATTGTTCAGAGGCTTGTCTAAGCTTGTTTTATCCATCTGAATGATGATTCTTTAAAGGTGATCTAATGACTATTCTTTCTAATGATGGGACCTCCGAGTTCGTGACTTCTTTTATTAACGAAGTCGAAATGGCTAAGGCTGCGCAATTCTCTCGAAAGGATTCTATTGTTAAATCATTCTGTGTTGCGGGATTGATCAGCATAATAGCTGGAGTTGCTGGACTCTTGACAATGGGGATAGTAGGATGTTCTATGGCCGCTGGCTGGGGACTACTGGGAGCTATTGTTGCTTCGGTAGTTGTAGCTGTTGGTTTATGTTGTTTATCAGTAGCTGTTTGTTTGCTAGTTAAAAAATCTAATTTATGGAGTAAAGAACATCAGCTTTGGATGGAGATGAAATCGAAGTTTCAAAGCTTGCTAGCAGAGGCTACGACAGCTGCCAAGGCATTACAAGAAGAAGTAAATAATATTTCAATAGGATGGAAAAATGATACAGAGATATATAAGGAAGATGTCTCTGGATATGAAAATGTTCTGGAGGAGCAATCTTTGCAACTTACACAGATGCGTGATCAGTGCGGTGCTCTTCAGAAGGAGAATTCTTCGTTGCGGAAGAAGGTATTTCTGCATGATATGAAAGCTTTGCGAGAGTCCGTTAAGGCTGGTAAACAAAGGCTAGGTATAAAAAAGGGGAGACGTGCTTCGATTTCTTAAGAACGACTTTGCCTAACATAAGACGTCTCGGCCTACACAGGCCGAGGCTGGTTTTGGAGCACAAAAACTAATCACGACGACTTTCGTCAATAATCGATTGAGTAAAATCCTGAATTTCTTTGGAAATGTTCTTTGCTAGAGTTTTTGTTTGTTCAGCGAATTCTCGTGTATGGTGTTTAGAATTTCGGAGTAACGCTCGTCCTTTTTTCGTGCCGGACGTTTTGACTCGAAGGAGCTTTTTTCTGAGCTGAATTCCACTTTTAGGGACAAAAAGACTAGTAAGTAGCGTAGCTAGAATGCCTCCGAATAGGACGCCACGTAACCACATACAACATTTATTTTTTTTAGGTTTTTGGCTTTTGAACATCCTTCTCTCTCCAAAAAAGTTAGTCTTTTTTTCTTATAAATAGCCATGCACATAAGGCAATGGCTGCAAGTTTAACTCCAAAAATCAATCTGTTGCTGCAAGAATCTTCGGAGTCCTCATCATTGGTGAGTTCTTCTGCTAATTGAGAAATTTTTCGATTGTTGTATTTCTTTCGTAGCCAATTCAGAACAAACTTTTTTCCAAGAAATAGGGGTGCTAGCCATCTAGCTTCGAAGTTGAATAAATCAGCAAGTCGGCTGACGTGTTTCATGATTTTGTGGAGTTTAAGCAGTATGCCAATTGCAAAAGCAAAAATTAAGACCATCCCTAAAGAAAGCAAAATGCAGCAGGTAACTAAAGTTTCTACTAAATAGGGGGTCATAAAAATAAAAAAAATAAATCGTTTAGTTTTCGATAATTATTTTCTTATTTCTTATTTAAAAAGTGAATGTCCAGATAATGTTTGTTTGCTGGTGAAACAGTAAGCTATTGATAGCCAGTGAAATATTGTGTAGGCGTTGTTGAGGAGGTAAATGCAAAGATTTTGATAAAAATAGGGAATATTTATCTTTGAAAATCAAGGATCGGGTAGTTTTGAGCCAAAGGATATTCTTGAGGATAGGACAATGACATGTGATGTAAGCCCGTTATTTGGAACTGATGGCATAAGGGGAAGAGCGAACTTTGAGCCTATGACAGTAGAAACTTCAGTTCTTCTTGGTAAAGCTGTTGCAGGGGTTTTATTGGAAAGACATTCTGGTAAACATCGTGTAGTTGTAGGTAAAGATACCCGTCTTTCTGGATATATGTTTGAAAATGCTCTTATAGCAGGACTTACTTCCATGGGGATAGAGACTCTCATGTTAGGCCCCATTCCTACTCCGGGTGTTGCTTTTATTACCCGAGCCTATCGTGCGGATGCTGGGATCATGATTTCTGCATCCCATAATCCTTATCGAGATAATGGGATTAAGATTTTCTCTTCCGATGGATTCAAAATTGGACAGGCTGTAGAAGAGCGTATAGAGGCTATGATAGCCTCAAAATCTTTTGGGGGCCTTCCTGAAGATCATGCGGTTGGTAAAAATAAACGTGTTAAAGATGCTATGGGAAGGTACATCGAATATGCAAAAGCCACCTTCCCTAAGGGACGAACTTTAAAGGGATTACGCATCGTTTTAGACTGTGCTCACGGGGCAGCTTATAGAGTAGCTCCTTCTGTTTTTGAAGAATTAGATGCAGAAGTGATTTGTTATGGTTGTGAGCCATCTGGATGTAATATCAACGAAGGATGTGGTGCTTTGTGGCCTTCGATTATTCAGAAAGCTGTTATCGAGCATGAAGCTGATGTAGGGATTGCTTTGGATGGGGACGGTGATCGTTTAATTATGGTTGATGAAAAGGGGCATATAGTGGATGGAGATATGCTTCTGAGCATTTGCGCAAGTGATTTAAAGAGAAGACAGGCTTTGCCTGAGAATCGCGTTGTGGCAACCGTAATGACCAATTTTGGAGTGTTGCGTTATTTAGAAAGCCTGGGAATACAAGTAACGATCTCTCCTGTAGGAGATCGACATGTGTTACAACATATGTTGGAAACGAAAGCTATTTTAGGTGGCGAACAAAGTGGGCATATGATTTTTCTGGATTACAATACAACTGGAGACGGAATCGTTTCTGCTCTCCAGGTATTGCGTATTATGATTGAAAGCGAGTCAACGCTATCAGATCTTACTGCTTGTATTGTAAAAAGCCCTCAATCACTAATTAATGTTCCTGTGGCTAAAAAAGTGCCGCTAGATTCTTTAAGTAATGTGCAAGTGGTTCTCCAAGAGGTAAAAGAGATTCTGGGTGATTCTGGGCGTATTCTGTTAAGATATTCTGGGACAGAAAATATTTGTAGAGTTATGGTCGAAGGGACAAAGAAGCATCAGGTAGACTCTCTTGCTAAAACAATTGTGGATGTTGTAGAAGCAGAAATTGGAGGAGCAGAGATTTCTGAATAGTAGGAATCGATATGTGTGGAATATTTGGATATTTAGGACAAAGAAATGCTGTGCCACTAGTTTTGGAAGGGTTATCTAAACTAGAGTATCGTGGGTACGATTCTGCAGGAATAGCAGCTCTCACTAAAGACCATTTGTTTGTAGAAAAATCCGTAGGGCCTGTAAGTCAGCTATGCTCGAAGGTTTCTTCTGATATGCATTCTCAGGTAGCGATAGGTCACACTCGGTGGGCTACACATGGGGAGCCTTCAAGGTTCAATGCACATCCCCATGTGGATATGTATGAGAGTTGTGCTCTTGTTCATAATGGAATTATAGAGAACTTTCAAACGCTTAGAGAAGATTTGAGTAGTAAGGGCGTTGAGTTTTCATCGGATACGGACACAGAGGTTATTGTACAACTTTTTGCGAGTCGATATAGAGAAACAGGAGATTTAGTTCAGAGTTTTTCATGGACTCTGAAACAGTTACAGGGAAGTTTCGCTTGTGCTTTAGTGCACCAGGATCACCCTGAAATTTTACTATGCGCTACCTATGAAAGCCCGCTTATTTTAGGATTAGGAGAAGAAGAGGTATTCATTTCTTCTGATGTCCATGCTTTTTTGAAGTATTCGTGCCAAATACAAACCTTAGCTTCTGGAGAGCTGGCAGTTTTACGTATAGGACGGCCTGTTGAGATTTACAACTTTGAGTTGTCTCGTATTCAAAAAGAAGTGCGCTGTATAGACCATGCAGAAGGTTCTTTAGATAAACAAGGTTTTGATTATTACATGCTCAAAGAGATTTATGAGCAGCCAGAGGTGTTTGAACGTATTTTGCATTTTGTGTGTGAAGAGAATGGATTTGCAGAATCTTTTTTAAAAGAATTTTCTTTTGAAGGTATCGAGAGTTTGCATATCGTGGCTTGTGGGTCTTCTTATCATGCCGGTTGTTTAGCCAAGTATGTCATCGAGTCAATGGTCTCGATTCCCGTGTATGTGGAGACCGCTTCTGAGTTTCGTTATCGTCAACCATACATAGCAAAACGTTCTTTAGCTATTTTGATTAGCCAATCGGGAGAGACTGCTGATACCTTGGCTGCTCTAAACGAGTTCCGTAAACTAGATGAAGTGCGTGTGTTGGGTATTTGTAATGTACGAGGGTCTGTGCTCGCTTCCCGAGTAGACCATTGCGTATTTATCGAAGCCGGTTTGGAAGTGGGGGTAGCTTCAACAAAGGCATTTACAGCGCAGTTATTAGTATTGATTCTTCTAGGTCTGAAATTAGCAAGTCAGCGTCAAGAGATTTCTAAACAAGATTTGATGCAAGCGGTACAGGGATTAAGAGAGCTGCCTCGGTTGACAAGACTTTTCTTGGATAGTTCTATTCATGATTGGCGATGTCGACAAAGTAAAGAAACGAGCTTTATTTTCTTAGGGCGCCGTTTTATGTACCCGATTTGTATGGAAGCGGCTTTGAAATTAAAAGAAATCGCTTATGTGGAAGCTAATGCTTATCCCGCGGGAGAGATGAAACACGGGCCAATTGCTCTTATTCAGGAAGGGACTCCTGTTATTGTATATTGCGGGGATCCCTTTGTATATACCAAAACTATTGGGGCAATTATGGAGGTAAAGGCTAGAAAAGCCTATGTTATTGCTCTTGCTCGAGAATCGAACCAAGATATTGCAGCGGTTTCTGACGAACAAATTTATATTCCCGATAGTCATGATCTTGCAGCCCCTATTTTATTTGCTATAGCGGGACAGATCATGGCGTATACGATGGCCTTGCAAAAAGGCACTGAGGTGGATAGACCAAGGAATTTAGCTAAATCTGTGACTGTAGAGTGAGATTTACAATTTTTTTCTCTCTTGATGAATAGCATAACCATCTGTATGTTAGAGAGAATCGAGAGATGTTAAATGGATTCATCTCTTTAAGAAGGGTATTCTCATGATAAACAAAATGTTGGGTGGAGCCTTGATTGTCGCAGGGACAACCATTGGCGCCGGAGTGTTAGCTGTTCCTATTGCCACTTCAGAGGGAGGATTTCTGCCTACAACATTACTTTATGTTGTTTCTTGGTTAATAGCAGTAGCTTCTGGATACTGTTTTTTAGAAGTGTTGACCTGGCTACATGCAAGAAAGAACGTCAATATGGTTTCCATGGCAGAGTGTACTTTAGGGTACAAGAGCAAGGTAATCATGTGGTTGGTTTATCTGCTTTTATTCTACTCCCTTCTAGTTGCTTACTTTTGTGATGGTGGAAATATTCTTATGCGTGTCATGGGATGCCGTGATTGGGATACGCCTTGGATCAGACACGCTATGCCTATAGTATTTTTCGCGCTGTTTTCTCCTCTTTTAATGGCAAAAACTTCTATTGTTGATCAGTGTAATAGAGTTTTTGTTTTGGGATTAGGGATATCGTTTGCTATGTTTTGCTATTTCGGATTCCCTTTGATGAAAACAGAACTATTAGTGAGATCTTCATGGGGAGGAACCTTAAAAGGATTCCCCATTTTGTTTTTAGCTTTTGGATTTCAAAACGTGGTTCCCACTCTATACCATTACATGGACAAAAACGTAAGAGATGTAAAGAAGGCTATTGTAATTGGAAGTTTCATTCCTCTAGTTTTGTATGTAATTTGGGAAGCCATTGTATTAGGAGCTGTTCCAGTTTCATTTTTGGAACAAGCTAAGATGGAAGGATGGACTGCGATTGGGGCTTTGCAAGGAGCTTTGAAGTGTTCTGCTTTCTATATTGCCGGGGAATTTTTTGGATTTTTTGCTTTAATTTCCTCGTTTATTGGTGTAGCTCTTGGGCTAAAAGATTTCTTTATAGATGCTTTTCAATGGGATGAGAAGAAACGTAAATTAGAAATCTTTTTATTAGTTTTTGTATTTCCTTTGGTGTGGGCCGTTTTCTATCCAGGCATTGTTTTGAAATGTTTGGAGTGTACCGGAGCTTTAGGAGAGACCATCGTATTGGGAGTCTTCCCTGTACTTATGGTCTGGAAAGGGCGCTATGGGAAGAAACGATACTACGGTCAAAGAATTCTCCCTGGAGGTAAGGGAGCTTTATTAGTTATGTCAGGACTGGTACTTGTGAACTTAGTCTTGATCGTACAGAAATTTCTTGGATATTAATTTTTTAAATCAATAACTTAGGCTCGCATTAAACAGTTGTTGGTGCGAGCATTTTTGTGTTTTGAAAATGGATGCAGATTATGAAACAAGAGGTATTCTAGTCAGTACTCCCCCGTATAGGACTGGGGAGTTATTTTTTTAATAAGAAGAGATCTCCCTAGTGAAATAAGTACAAAAGGGGAGAAGGAGGATATGTATGCGGAATAAATGTATAGGAGGGGTTTTAATTGTTGCTGGAACCGTGATCGGAGCCGGAGTATTAGCTGTGCCTGTTTTAACAGCTTTGGATGGGTTTTTGCCTGCTGCCTTACTGTATATGCTTGCTTGGTTAGTGTCATTGGCCTCTGGTTATGGTTATTTGGAGGTTTTGACCTGGTGCAAAGGGAATAAGCAAGCGAATTTGTGCTCCATGGCAGAAGAAACTTTGGGGAAAGTAGGACGCATAGTTTTGTGTTTAGTCTACTTGTTTTTATTTTATTCCTTACTTGTTGCCTACTTTTGCGATGGGGGGAATATTCTTTCTCGTATGCTTGGAGATGGGGTTCTTGAAAATCCATGGGCTCGGCATGTTATGCCTATCTTATTTTTCTGCATTTTTGCTCCTTTACTTATGGCAAAAACCTCGATCATCGATTACTGCAACCGAGTATTTGTTTTCGGTCTTATCCTGGTTTTCGGTCTTTTCTGTATCTTGGGAGCTCCGCGTGTGCAAGGGGATCTTTTATTAAGAGCATCATGGTTTTCTTCCCTAAATAGTTTGCCTATTTTTTTCTTGGCTTTTGGTTTTCAAAATGTCGTGCCTTCATTGTACCATTACTTAGATGGGGATGTTCGAGAAGTTAAACGGGCAATTTTTATAGGAAGCCTGATTCCTTTAGTTTTGTATGTAATTTGGGAAGCATTGGTTCTTGGTACAGTTCCATTAGTTTATTTGCTGAAAGCTAAGGAACTAGGATGGACTGCTGCAGGTGCTCTTCAAGGAGCTTTAAAAAATTCTGCTTTTCATATCGCTGGAGAATTATTCGGATTCTTTGCGCTAGTCACCTCTTTTATAGGGACTGCATTGGCCTTGAAAGATTTTTATATAGATATTTTTAAATGGGATGCTCGTAAGCAGCGATTGAATTTATTTTTATTAGTTTTGGTGTTCCCATTGGTATGGGCGGTTTCTTATCCCGAGATTGTTTTGTCTTGTTTGCGTTATGCTGGGGGAATAGGGGGAGCTTGTATTATCGTATTGTTCCCGGTAGCGATGCTATGGAATGGCCGGTATGGAAAACGGCATTGTTCTGGCAAACAAATATTGCCAGGAGGAAAGACCGTCCTATTGATTTTATTAGGATATACTGTGCTAAATCTCGCACCCCTGTATTATACGTTTTAGAAAGAAGAAGTGTAAAAAGTTTTTAAATAGGAGATCTCCATGGGATTATACGATCGTGATTACACGCAGGATTCCCGTTTACCAGGGACCTTCTCTTCCAGAGTGTATGGATGGATGACTGCAGGGCTGGCTGTGACAGCCCTGACATCTTTAGGGCTATATGCAACGGGAGCTTATAGAACTCTTTTCTCCTTGTGGTGGGTGTGGTGTTTCGCAACATTAGGTGTGTCTTTCTACATCCAAGCTCAGATTCAGAAGCTTTCTGTTCCTGCTGTAATGGGGTTGTTCTTGGCATACTCTGTTTTAGAAGGAATGTTTTTTGGAACGATGGTTCCTGTGTATGCTGCTCAGTTTGGAGGAGGGATTGTTTGGGCTGCGTTTGGGTCCGCTGCCGTCATTTTTGGATTGTCAGCTGCTTATGGAGCTTTTACTAAAAGTGACTTAACGCAAATTCATAGAATTCTAATGTTGGCGCTTATAGGCCTTATGGTAATATCCCTAGGGTTTCTGGTAGTGTCTCTTTTCACTCCTATGCCTTTAATGTATCTGTTAATCTGCTACTTAGGCTTGATCATTTTTGTGGGGTTAACGGTGGTTGATGCTCAATCTATCCGTCGTGTAGCTCGCAGCGTGGGAGATCATGGAGATTTGAGTTACAAACTCTCTTTGATTATGGCATTACAGATGTATTGTAACGTGATTATGATATTCTGGTATTTGCTACAAATTTTTGCTTCTTCAGATAAGAGACGCTAAAAGAAGAAGGAGATATTTGTTCTAAATATCTCCTTTTGTGTTTAAAAGAGATTTTATTTCTGTTAAACATCCAGCAGTTTATCGAGAAAGCGATCTATAGAAAATGGTTCGAAATCGTAAACTGTTTCTCCGTATCCTACAAATCGTGTAGGAATTTTTAGCTCGTCAGCAATTCGAAAGAGGGAGCCCCCCTTAGCGGAGCCTTCTATTTTTGTAAAAATTAATCCATCGATAGGCACCGCCTCATGGAATAATTTTACCTGACTTAACGTATTGCTTCCCAAGGTTGCATCAACGGTCATGAGAGTTTCATGAGGCGCTCCAGGAAAAGCCTTATTGCAAACAGTGGCAATTTTTTGAAGTTCTTTGAGAAGGTTCGTGTGAGTATGTAGTCGTCCAGAGGTATCTATGATTACTTGGTCATAGTTTCTAGCAACTGCAGCAGAGATGCCGTCAAAAGCTATAGCGGCAGCATCCCCTCCTGGCTTACCAGAAATAAATCCACAACCTAAAGAGTCTGCCCAACAACGCATTTGTTCCATTCCTGCAGAGCGGAAGGTGTCTGTTGCTACGATTAAAACCGTTTGGTTCTGAGAAAGACAATAGTGGGCGAGTTTAGCTACTGTAGTCGTTTTCCCTGAGCCATTTGTTCCTAAAATAAGAGTCACATGGGGGTGAGCAGAAGAGCTCTTTTTCTGAGGTAACTTAGCTATAATATCAGATAGAAAAGAGCGGATAAGCTCTTTAATCAAGCGCTCATCAGGATGTTTATGCCGACGTAATTCGTTACAAAAGGCTTCAGTTAGTTTAGGACCAAAATCCCCCTCATATAAAAGAGCTTCAGCATATTCCAATAAGTCCGAAGGAAGAGTCTTTTTAAAAAGAGAGCGAAGTTTGTTCCCGAAAAACTTGAACACAGACAGGGTAAAGTTGATTGAAGTAAAAAGGATAATAAAAGATAAGGAGGAAAAATTAAAGGGTTATTTATGCATCTTCATGAGTATCAAGCTAAGGACCTTTTAACCTCTTATCAACTTCCTATTCCTCCTTATCATGTAGCAACTTCCCTATCTGAAGCTGAAGTCGCAATTCAAGCTGAGCAATGGAGAAGCGGAGTTGTTAAAGCTCAGGTTCATGCTGGAGGGAGAGGAAAAAATGGAGGAGTTATTGTTGCGCGTTCTCCGGAGGACTTGTTAGCAGCAACTGATCGGCTTCTGCATATGCAATTTTCTAGTAATCAGACTGCTGGATTGTCCCTGCCAGTTAATAAAGTTTTGATTTCTCCTCTAGTAGAGATTGCTTTGGAGTATTACATTGCTATTGTGATTGATAGAAAGCATCGTTGCCCAGTGATTATGCTTTCTAAATCAGGGGGCATTGATATCGAAGAGATTGCAGAAAAACAACCAGATCTGTTGTTAAAAATAGCTCTTCCTTCTTCAGGGAAAATTTACGCGTATCAGTTGCGCCACATTGCTAAATTTATGGAATGGGATAAACTCGTTGCTGATCGGGGGAACCACATCATCCGTAAGTTATTACAATGTTTTTATGATAATGATGCTTCTTTATTGGAAATCAATCCTTTAGTGCTTACTAAAGATGGGGATCTGATTATTTTAGATGCTAAAATAACGATTGATGATAACGCTCTCTATCGTCATCCACAGTTGGCCGATTGGTATGATCCTTCTCAAGAAAACATCCGAGATGTATTGGCTAAGCAGCTGGGACTCTCTTATATTGCTTTAGATGGAACCATTGGGTGTTTAGTAAACGGAGCTGGGTTAGCTATGAGTACTTTAGATATTCTTAAGCTATATGGTGGCTCAGCGGCGAATTTCTTAGATGTTGGAGGAAGCGCTTCGGAAAAGCAAATTCAAGAAGCGATTTCTTTAGTTTTATCAGATAAAAATGTTCGCGTGTTGTTCATTCATATTTTTGGAGGCATCATGGATTGTGCTGTTGTTGCTTCCGGGCTAGTATCAGCTATGCAGGGACAACAAGGAAGCATTCCTACGGTGATTCGTTTAGAAGGAACGAATGTAGATAAGGGAAAAGAAATCATTCTTAGATCAGGAATTCCTTGTGAATTTGTTGCCTCTATGAGTGAGGGGGCTGAGCTCGCAGTGAAATTAAGTCGTTAGCCTGGGGAGAGACTGTGTTAGAATTATTAAACAAAGATCTGCCGATTATCACGCAGGGTATTACGGGGAAAGCAGGATCTTTTCATACCACTCAATGTGTCGCCTATGGATCTAACTTTGTGGGTGGCGTTACTCCGGGTAAAGGAGGGACTCAGTTTTTAGATTTGCCTATTTTTGACTCTGTTTTAGAGGCAAAGCAAGCAACGGGATGCCGTGCTTCAATGATTTTTGTTCCTCCTCCGTTCGCTGCAGAGGCTATTTTTGAAGCTGAAGATGCGGGGATTGAGTTGATCGTATGTATAACAGAAGGAATCCCTGTACAAGATATGTTGGCAGTGAATTCTCTTATGGAGAAGAGTTCTTGCCGTTTAGTTGGCCCTAATTGTCCCGGAGTGATTAAGCCCGGGGCTTGTAAAATTGGCATTATGCCAGGGTATATTCACTTACCAGGAAATGTTGGAGTCATTTCTAGATCTGGGACATTAACTTACGAAGCGGTTTGGCAGTTAACACAGAGAAAGATTGGACAAAGTGTATGTATTGGCATTGGGGGAGATCCCCTAAATGGGACTTCTTTCATTGATGTTCTCCAGGAGCTTGAAAAGGATGAACAGACTGAGGCTATTCTTATGATTGGAGAAATAGGAGGTAGTGCCGAAGAAGATGCTGCTGATTGGATAAGCCAGCACTGTAGTAAGCCTGTGATTGCATTTATTGCTGGAGCTACGGCTCCGAAAGGGAAACGTATGGGGCATGCGGGTGCAATTATTTCAGGGAATAGTGGGGATGCTTTCAGTAAACAACGTGCTTTAAGAGAGGCTGGAGTTGTCGTTGTGGAATCTCCTGCACTTATAGGAGAGGCTGTTGCGTCTGTTCTGAATTCCCATTAGTAGTTTGGAGAAGGAATTAGCAGAGTAGTCTCCTTGATTTGCATCATTAGATTTTGTATGCTGCATAACTGCTCTTCATAGTGCATAATAATGCATAAAATAAAAAAAGGCCTAGACGCCTGGATCGCTTATCAAGGAAAAGATGATGAAAAGATTATTATGTGTGTTGCTATCGACATCAGTTTTCTCTTCGCCCATGTTGGGCTATAGTGCGCCAAAGAAAGATTCCAGTACTGGCATTTGTCTTGCAGCATCTCAAAGTGATCGGGAACTTTCCCAAGAAGATTTGCTAAAAGAAGTGTCTAGAGGATTTTCCAAAGTCGCTGCTCAGGCAACTCCAGGAGTTGTGTATATAGAAAATTTTCCTAAAACTGGGAGTCAAGCTATTGCTTCTCCTGGGAATAAAAGGGGTTTTCAAGAGAATCCCTTTGATTATTTCAATGATGAGTTTTTCAATCGATTTTTTGGTTTACCCTCGCATAGAGAGCAGCCTCGTCCCCAACAGCGTGATGCTGTAAGAGGAACAGGTTTTATTGTGTCAGAAGATGGGTACGTTGTGACCAACCATCACGTAGTGGAAGATGCGGGGAAAATTCATGTTACTTTACACGATGGACAAAAATACACCGCAAAAATCATAGGATTAGATCCTAAAACGGATCTCGCTGTGATTAAGATCCAAGCAAAAAATCTCCCTTTTTTAACTTTTGGAAACTCTGATCAGCTTCAGATAGGGGATTGGTCAATAGCCATTGGAAATCCTTTCGGATTACAAGCCACAGTAACCGTTGGCGTGATTAGTGCTAAGGGAAGAAACCAATTACATATTGTTGATTTTGAAGATTTTATTCAGACGGATGCAGCAATTAATCCCGGGAATTCAGGTGGTCCATTATTGAACATTGATGGACAGGTTATTGGAGTGAATACAGCAATCGTTAGCGGTAGCGGGGGATACATTGGAATAGGATTTGCCATTCCTAGCTTAATGGCTAAACGAGTTATTGACCAACTCATTAGCGATGGACAGGTGACGAGAGGATTTTTAGGAGTAACCTTACAGCCTATTGATTCGGAGCTTGCCGCTTGTTACAAATTAGAAAAGGTGTACGGAGCCTTGATTACGGATGTTGTTAAGGGATCTCCTGCAGAAAAAGCAGGTTTGCGCCAGGAAGATGTCATTGTTGCTTACAATGGGAAAGAAGTGGAGTCTTTGAGTGCTTTACGTAATGCGATTTCTTTGATGATGCCAGGGACTCGTGTTGTCTTAAAAGTTGTGCGTGAAGGGAAATTCATTGAAATACCTGTCACTGTTACACAAATTCCTGCGGAGGATGGGGTATCTGCTCTTCAAAAAATGGGAGTTCGGGTACAGAATCTTACTCCAGAGATATGCAAGAAACTAGGATTAGCGTCTGATACTCGAGGGATTTTTGTAGTGTCCGTAGAAGCTGGTTCTCCTGCAGCTTCTGCAGGAGTGGTTCCAGGACAACTTATTCTGGCTGTAAACAGACAGAGAGTTTCTTCTGTTGAAGAATTGAATCAGGTCTTGAAGAATGCAAAAGGAGAGAATGTTCTCCTTATGGTTTCTCAAGGAGAAGTCATTCGATTCGTTGTTTTAAAGTCTGATGAATAGTGCAGACTTTTGTTCTAAAAGATCTAGAGAAAGGGGGGGCTCGATTGAGCCCCTTTTCTTTTTATAAGAGAAAAAATTAGAAAGAATATTTGTGTGGATATAAGAGACTCAACCATGTAGTCTGTCTTTCTTATTGTTAGGTAGAAATGAAGTAGAGGAGTAACAGATTAACTCCTCCGTTGTAGAAGATTGAGTGGGATATGAAAACTGGGGATACCTATAGAAATTTTGTAGTCAAATTGAGTCAGGATCTTCCCGAGATCGAAAGTAAACTCATCGAAGTAGAACACACTCCGACAGGAGCAACAATCATGATGATCGTCAATGATGACGATGAAAATGTGTTTAATATTTCTTTCCGGACTTGTCCTCAGGATTCTAGTGGAGTTGCTCATGTACTTGAGCATATGGCCTTATGTGGGTCTGAGAGTTACCCAGTGCGGGATCCTTTTTTCTCAATGACAAGACGTAGTTTAAATACATTTATGAATGCCTTCACAGGTGCTGATTTCACCTGTTATCCTGCGGCTTCTCAGATACCGGAAGATTTTTATAATTTGCTGAGTATTTATATTGATGCAGTATTCCATCCATTGTTAACGGAAAATAGTTTTTTACAAGAAGCTTGGCGATATGAACGTACGGAAGAAGGCGCTCTTTCTTACACAGGTATCGTTTTCAATGAGATGAAAGGGGCCTTGATGTCAGGAGAATCCCGACTCAGCGAAGCTATGAATGCTGCTTTATTCCCAGCAGTAACTTATGGAGTGAATTCCGGAGGGGATCCTAGGGAAATTGTTTCTTTGAATTTAGAGACTGTTCGCGCTTTTCATGAAAGTCAGTACACTTTAAGTCGTTGTCTTTTTTATTTTTATGGAAGCATTCGTCCCACTCGTCATTTAGATTTTCTAGAAGAGAAATTGTTAAGACGTGTGGGGAAAGTAGAAAAGCAAAGTGTGACTCTTCCTCTGCAAAAACGTTTCAAAGAGCCTGTTCGTGTTATGGATAAATATCCATCTGATGGGGCTGATGAGGATAAGGTACTTTTTGGATTAGCTTGGTTAACTTGTTCGATTTTTGATCAACAGGATCTACTTGCTTTGCATGTACTGGATTTAGTCCTTATGGGAACGGATGCAGCTCCTCTCAAATCTCGATTGTTAAAATCAGGGCTCTGCAAGCAGGCCGATATGAGTATTGACAGTGAGCTTCATGAGATTCCTGTATATCTTGTTTGTAAAGGGTGTTCGCACACAGGAAGCTCGAAGTTGGAGAGCTTGATTTTAGCTAGTTTAGAAGAGATTTTGCAGGAGGGAATTCCTCTAAATCTAGTTGAAGGCGCTGTGCACCAGCTAGAGTTAGCAAGGAAAGAAATTGCAGGATATTCTGTCCCTTATGGCTTGTCTTTATTTTTCCGAGCAGGATTGCTTAGACAGCATGGAGGGAAAGCAGAAGATGGTCTGAGAATCCATACTTTGTTTGCTAATCTTAGAAAAAATATTCAGGATCCGGATTATTTGCCTCGATTGGTGCGGAAATATTTTCTAGATAATCCGCATTATGCTCGCGTTATCCTTCTTCCAGATTCGCAGTTAATTGCTCAAGAGAACAAGGAAGAGCGTAATGTTCTTCATGCGATTCAAACGCAAATGAGTGAAGAAGATTTGGAAAGGGTAGATGCCATTTCTAATCGTTTAGAGGCATATCAGTCTCAAGAAGAAGATTTAAATAAAATACTCCCTCTTTTTTCTTTAGATAAGGTCCCCGCTTTAGGGAAAGAATTTGTTTTAGAGAAAGAAGTTTTTGGTGAAGGAGAGGTTCTTCACCATGATTGCTTTACTAATGACATTATTTTTGCGGAATTAGTCTTTGATCTTCCTGCTCTTTCAGTAGAAGAACTACCTTGGTTGCGTCTTCTTGTTTTTGTTTTGCTTCAGTTAGGAAGCGGGGGCCGCTCTTACAAAGAGCATCTAGAATTTCTTTTAGAGCATACTGGAGGAGTGGATGTTCTTTATGAATTTTCTTCGCAAGCTACGGATTCTAATCGGCTTTCTCCCTCTATAAGCATTCGAGGTAAGGCTTTAATCTCTAAAGCGGAATATCTATTCCAAGTAATGAAAGAAACGCTGACCACCATAGATTTTTCCGATACGGTTCGTCTTAAAGAACTGTTGATGCAGCATGCAGAGTCTTTAACTAATAGCGTGAGAAATAGCCCTATGGGGTATGCGATTAGTTTGGCTTGCTGCAATAAGTCTATTACAGGAGGGCTGGCATATCTCATGTCTGGGATGCCCTACGTTAAGCATATTCGCGAGCTTCTTAATAACTTTGATCAGCAAGCCCAAGAAATTACAAACCGTTTACAAACTCTTTATAAGAAATGCTTTGTTGGTAGACGACAGCTTGTCATCAGTAGCAGCAAAGCAAATTATCAAGCTCTACATGAGCAGCGATTTTTTGGCTTGCTAGATGATAGATTAGGTTCTGGAGAACTATGGAGAAATCCTGTTCTCGATAAGGTTAACGATTCGCGAGGTATTATGATTCCTGCTCGGGGCGCTTACAATGTGCTTTCGTTCCCGTTGGAGTCTCTCTCTTATGATCACCCAGACGCGGCTGTTCTTTCTGTTGCTGCGGAGGTTTTAGGAAATGTAATTTTACATACTAAGATTCGAGAGCAGGGGGGAGCCTATGGATCAGGAGCTAGCGCGAACCTTGGCCGGGGTACTTTCTATTGTTATAGTTATCGTGATCCAGAAGTTTCAGCTACGTATCAGGTGTTTTTACAAGGAATTCGAGATATGGCTGCAGGAGAGTTCTCGGAGGATGATGTTCACGAAGGAATTCTTGGAGTGATTCAAAATTTAGATGATCCTATCTCACCGGGGAGTCGTGGGGCTGTGTCTTACTATCGATCAAGAAGCGGTAAAGTGCCTTTCGTTCGTCAAGCCTTTCGTCAAGCTGTTTTAGCAACAACAAAGGAACAAATTTGTGAAGTTGCGCGTAACCGACTTGAGAAATACCTTTCTGAAGCTTCTTTTGTTTCTTTTGCTGGAGAGGAGATGCTACAAAAAAGTCTAAGAGATTTCGATAGTAAGCCCTTCCAAATAGAACCCGCTTTTTAAGCCCAATCTTTTAATCAAGAGAGAGGGTCTGAAGAGGAAGTGTCTTGATGAGAGAAGCATTCTGATAGAGGGGGTTCTTGACAAGGCACTTTCGGTGAATGAGGTAGGGTACTTATCTGAGAAAGTCCTTCAATTTTGTTGTGAGAAGAAGAGATTTCGAGCTTATCGAAAGTTCTCAGAATAGGAAGGACTCTAGCGGAAAGACTGGAAGACATATCATTGTAGCTGTGAACAGCTTGTCCTAAGTGTTTGCCTACTTTATGAAAATGGTCGAATAACTTGTGCATCCTTTGATAGAGATCTTTTCCTAACTGTCCAATTTCTCGAATCTGATTTTGTAAGTTTTCTTGTTTCCAAACGTATGTGACTGTTTTTAATAAAGCCATCAAAGTGACTGGGCTGGATAGAATCACGTTAGATTGTCCTGCATAATCCATGAGTTCTGGAGCACAACGGATGGCATCATTGAATAGACTTTCGCCAGGGAGAAATAAAATTACGAATTCAGGAGATTGGTCAAACTTATCCCAATAACTTTTTGTTTTTAGTGTTTTAATGTGATCTTTTATTTTTTTTACTAAGTCGGTAGGATCTGCATGACTATCTGTAAGATATTCTTCAGAAAACGGAGTTTTAGCGTCGATAACAAGACTGCGGTTTTGCGGTAAACGAATGACGATATCGGCTCGAGAAGAGGAATCATTAGCATCTACTGTTTGAACGCTATAATCACAATATTTCAACATGCCAGAAATTTCGAGAATTCTCTCCAGCTGAATTTCACCCCATCTTCCACGAGATCCTGGGTGCTTCAAAATATTAGTAAGAGCTTGGGTTTCACGTTCGAGTTTTTTTTCTGCTGTGAGTAATTGAGAGAGTTGCTCTCTAAGGGCGCCGCGATCTTCGGCTTGTTTCGTTTCAAAATTTTCTAAGTTTTGTTTGAAAACAGACAAGGTATTGTGCATTGGGGCAAGAACGGAGTGAATTGCCTGAGTCTTCTCCGAGAAAAATTCTTGAGATTCTGTTTTTATATCTCGAGCAAAAGCTTGCGATACTGAAGTCAGCTTATGGGAAAACTCTTCAATCAGTTGCTCTTGGTTTCGGCGAGCATCTAAAGACATTTGTAAAATGGCCTTATCATGCTCAAGGTTGCGAATAACCTCATTTTTCTGAGCTAATGTTTTCGTAAAAATTTTAAAAGCGCTAATCACTCCCAGTGCTAGCCCAAATAAAAAGAATACGCCTTGTATCCAGATGGTATGCGAGAGCAAAGAAATGGCAACAATGTACATATGCTAAGAAGAGAGTCTCCTATTGATAAAGGAAAAAAGAGGGGCAACAACTAGTACATATAACCAGGAAGCTAGGAAAAATACCTGAGGAAAATGATCGACTAATCCAGAAAAGAAGAGGCAGGTCCCTAATCCTATGCCTAGCACCAAAAGTGAAGAGGAAATTCGAAAACGAAAATGTTTGAGTCCTGGGAAGCGCCAAGTAGAGATCATAAGGCAACCACTAAGTAGCAGGCCAAGAGAAAGGAGAAGAACGCGAGCCTTTTCAGGAAGGCTATTCAGAGTATCTGAAGCAAGGAGGACTCCTAAGGAGACTACACATGCTGCGGCAGAGGGAATCGGAAGTCCTGTAAAGGTTGTGGCTTTTTCTCCTGTCGTAGCAAAGAGATTATAGCGAACCAAACGAAGTACTCCGCATAAAGAGTAAATAATGCAAGTAACTAGGAGGAAAGAAGAGCAGAAAGTTCCTCCATACTCCCCGTTTAAACTTTTAATCGCAATCAAGGGGGGCGCAATACCAAAAGTAATAGCATCAGATAAAGAATCAAAATGAGCTCCAAAAGCACTCTCTGCTTTCATGATTCGCGCAACAGCTCCGTCTGAAAAATCGGCAATCATAGCGCTGATGAGAAGAAGAGAGAGTCCTTGTAAGCGGTGCATAAGCTCCAAAGACGAGGAAGTCTTTAACACGCTTTTAAAAATAATAAAGAGCCCGCAACAAAGACCAAAAGCTGTAATAGCATTGGGAGTCACAACTCGGCGCTTACCACGAAAATCTATTTCAGTTGGATTCATATTTTCCCTAGGAATAGCGGAATTTAATTACAGAATTAGCGGATGGCGGAACCTTCTCTATGTTTTTTGCTGATCAGTAAGTTTATTTATATAGCCCAAAATCAGTCTATGTAAACAAGAGCGAATCTCTTTCGATATAAAACCTTCTAAAGCCAAGGAGGTTGTACATGGTTATTTTCATGTCCTTCCTTGTAAAGCTTAAGGCCATGTTACACAAAACATGTTTTCGGCACTACACAGAAAACCTGGAGATGGTTATGGTTATTGCGTGTTTTCTTTAAGCAAGTGAAATAGGTAGAGAAGTAGGGTGCTTCTTTTTGCAAGAAAAAAATCACAAAAAAGAGTGATTTTTTATATAGAGCATCACGCTTAAAAGTTTGCTCTCGAAAAGAATTTTTTCGTCGCAAGTTTGTGCTATTTTTCAATTGCAGGAAACGTTGCTAGCTTCTATATATGGTATACAAGAGCCGAGACATTCACAATATCTTGGGTTTAGGGGCTCGCATACTCAAAGGATAATACTCTGATTTTAAGCGTAGGATGAAGGTTCTTTCTGCCATTTTTTTTAATGACGGATAGGGACTGTAGGCTTCTTTGCTTCAAAATAGAATAGATAACGCGTATTCAACGTTTACAAGGATAGTTATGGTCGATCTACAAGAAAAGCAATGCACGATTGTTAAGCGCAATGGAATGTTTGTTCCTTTCGATCGGAACCGTATTTTTCAGGCTTTAGAGGCTGCTTTTCGAGATACTCGCAGAATTGATGATCATATGCCTTTGCCTGAAGATTTAGAAAATTCTATACGCTCTATTACGCACCAGGTGGTTAAGGAAGTCGTGCAGAAAATTACAGACGGACAAGTTGTCACTGTAGAGCGTATCCAAGATATGGTTGAAAGTCAGTTATATATTAACGGATTACAGGATGTTGCTCGCGATTACGTTGTGTATCGCGATGACCGTAAAGCGCATCGGGAAAAATCTTGGCAAAGCCTTTCTGTTATTCGCCGTTGTGGAACGACTGTTCATTTTAATCCTATGAAAATTTCTGCAGCTTTAGAAAAAGCTTTTCGTGCGACCGATCGAATTGAAGGAATGACTCCTGATTTTGTGCGTGAAGAGGTGAATGCATTAACGCAAAAGATTGTTGCAGAGATCGAAGAACGTTGCTCTCAACAAGACAGCCGCATAGATATTGAGCAAATTCAGGATATCGTTGAACAACAGCTAATGGTTGTTGGTCACTATGCTACTGCCAAGAACTATATTCTTTATCGAGAAGCTAGAGCTCGTGTCCGTGATAATCGAGTAGAAGATCAGATCGTAGAGGAGGCTCCTTCAGAGGAAACTTTTGAAGTTTTAAGCAAAGACGGTTCGACATACATGATTACGCACTCGCAGCTACTAGCTCGTCTAGCTCGCGCTTGCAGCCGTTTCCCTGAGACAACAGATGCAGCTCTTCTCACTGATATGGCTTTTTCGAACTTCTATTCCGGCATTAAGGAGTCGGAAGTGGTGTTAGCTTGTATTATGGCTGCTCGAGCTAATATCGAAAAAGAGCCTGATTATGCGTTTGTTGCTGCAGAGCTTCTACTCGATGTTGTGTATAAAGAAGCTTTAGATAGATCCAGAGGTGATGAAGACTTAGAACAAGTTTATCGCGATCATTTTAAACGTTACATCATGGAAGGCGATTCCTATCGTCTGAATCCAGAATTGAAAAATCTTTTTGATTTGGATGCTTTAGCCAATGCTATGGATCTGTCTCGAGATTTACAGTTTTCATACATGGGAATCCAAAACCTGTACGACCGTTATTTTAACCATGATGATGGTCGTCGTTTAGAAACTCCCCAAATTTTTTGGATGCGAGTGGCGATGGGATTGGCATTAAAAGAGCAAGATAAGACTTATTGGGCAATTACTTTCTATAACCTGCTTTCTACATTCCGGTACACGCCTGCTACCCCGACATTATTTAATTCGGGCATGCGACACTCTCAGTTAAGCTCCTGCTATCTTTCTACTGTACAGGACGATTTAGTGAATATTTATAAGGTGATTTCTGATAACGCAATGCTTTCTAAATGGGCAGGCGGTATCGGAAATGATTGGACGGCAATTCGTGCGACAGGAGCTTTAATTAAAGGTACAAATGGAAAAAGCCAAGGGGTTATTCCGTTTATTAAGGTGACTAACGATACTGCGGTTGCAGTTAACCAAGGTGGTAAGCGTAAAGGTGCTGTATGCGTGTACTTAGAAGTCTGGCATCTTGATTACGAAGATTTTCTTGAATTGAGAAAAAATACGGGGGATGACCGCCGACGTGCTCATGATGTAAATACAGCCAGCTGGATTCCAGATCTTTTCTTTAAACGCTTGCAACAAAAAGGGTCGTGGACTTTGTTCAGCCCCGATGATGTTCCAGGACTACATGATGCCTATGGAGAAGAGTTTGAGCGTTTATATGAAGAATATGAAAGAAAAGTAGATTCTGGAGAAATTCGGCTATATAAGAAAGTGGAAGCCGAAGATCTATGGAGAAAGATGCTCAGTATGCTTTTTGAAACAGGGCATCCATGGATGACTTTTAAAGATCCATCCAATATTCGTTCAGCACAGGATCATACGGGAGTTGTCCGTTGCTCCAATCTATGTACGGAAATCTTATTAAATTGCTCTGAGACAGAAACTGCTGTATGCAATTTAGGGTCCGTTAATTTAGTTCAGCACATTTTAGACGATGGATTGGATGAGGAGAAACTCTCTGAGACAATTTCTATCGCAGTTCGTATGTTGGATAACGTGATAGATATTAACTTTTATCCAACGAAAGAAGCTAAAGAAGCAAACTTTGCTCATAGAGCAATTGGTCTGGGTGTTATGGGATTCCAAGACGCCTTATATAAACTGGATATTAGTTATGCTTCCCAAGAAGCTGTGGAGTTTGCTGACTACAGCTCAGAATTGATTTCTTACTATGCTATTCAAGCTTCTTGTTTGTTAGCTAAGGAGCGAGGAACCTATAGCTCTTATAAGGGATCGAAATGGGATAGAGGATTGCTCCCTATTGATACTATTCAGTTGCTTGCGAATTATCGTGGCAAAGACAATCTTCAAATGGATACTTCGGTAAGAAAGGATTGGGAGCCTATCCGTAGTTTAATTCGAGAGCATGGTATGCGGAATTGTCAGTTGATGGCGATAGCTCCGACAGCTACTATCTCAAACATTATAGGCGTTACTCAATCAATCGAGCCTACGTATAAACATTTGTTTGTGAAATCCAATTTGTCCGGAGAGTTCACTATTCCAAATGTGTACTTAATAGAGAAATTGAAGAAACTTGGCATTTGGGATGCCGATATGTTGGATGATCTCAAGTATTTTGATGGATCGTTATTAGAAATAGAGCGTGTCCCGGATCATATAAAACATATTTTCTTAACAGCCTTTGAAATTGAGCCGGAATGGATTCTTGAGTGTGCGTCTCGAAGACAAAAATGGATTGACATGGGGCAATCTCTCAACCTTTATCTTGCACAGCCTGACGGGAAAAAATTATCCAACATGTATCTCACAGCCTGGAAAAAAGGTTTGAAAACGACATATTATCTCCGATCTTCGTCAGCAACGACTGTTGAGAAATCTTTTGTAGATATTAATAAAAGGGGAATTCAGCCTCGTTGGATGAAAAATAAATCTGCTTCGGCAGGAATTGTTGTTGAAAGAGCAAGTAAAACACCCGTCTGTTCGTTAGAAGAAGGGTGTGAGGTATGTCAATAACTAATCAAAATTAACAATTATTTAACGGTTCTTATGCAAGCAGATATTTTAGATGGAAAACAGAAGCGAGTTAATCTAAATAGCAAGCGCCTAGTGAACTGCAATCAAGTCGATGTAAACCAACTTGTGCCAATTAAGTACAAATGGGCTTGGGAACATTATTTAAATGGCTGTGCAAATAACTGGCTCCCTACGGAAATTTCTATGGGGAAAGATATTGAATTATGGAAATCCAATGTTCTTTCAGAAGATGAGCGACGAGTGATTCTTTTGAATTTGGGTTTTTTTAGTACTGCAGAGAGCTTGGTTGGGAACAATATTGTCCTAGCTATCTTTAAGCATGTTACTAATCCTGAGGCTAGACAATATCTTTTGAGACAAGCATTTGAAGAAGCTGTCCACACACATACATTTTTGTATATTTGTGAATCCCTTGGATTGGATGAAAAAGAGATTTTCAATGCCTATAACGAGCGTGCTTCGATTAAGGCTAAAGATGATTTCCAGATGGAGATCACTGGTAAAGTTTTGGATCCTAATTTCCGTACAGACTCTGTAGAGGGATTGCAAGAGTTTATTAAAAACTTAGTGGGTTATTACATCATTATGGAAGGAATTTTCTTCTATAGTGGATTTGTTATGATCCTTTCCTTCCATAGACAAAATAAAATGGTTGGTATTGGGGAACAATATCAATACATCCTGAGGGATGAGACCATTCATTTAAATTTTGGTGTTGATTTGATTAATGGGATTAAAGAAGAAAATCCCGAGATTTGGACTACGGAATTGCAACAAGAAATCATTGAAATGATTCAGCGTGCTGTGGACTTAGAGATCGACTATGCTCGAGATTGTCTCCCTAGAGGTATCTTAGGTCTAAGAGCATCGATGTTTATTGATTATGTACAACATATTGCAGATCGTCGTTTAGAGAGAATAGGCTTAAAACCAATCTATCATACAAAAAACCCTTTCCCTTGGATGAGTGAAACTATTGACCTTAACAAAGAAAAGAATTTCTTTGAAACAAGGGTTACTGAGTATCAGCATGCAGCAAGCTTAACTTGGTAAGCTTGATAAAGGGATAGACGGGCCCCAGCCAATAAGATAAGGCTGGGGTTTTTTATGGGTTGATAATTTTTCTAAGAAAATGAGAGTTTTTATAGTTTATAATTCCGTTTGTTTACCCGTGAATTTTTTGTAATTTTCTCATAATATTTTGTTGCCCTTTTATTAAAAATGGAAAAGGTCAAGCACTTCTCCTGAGACTGCTTTTAGAGTAGCAAGATTTGGGTATGGGGTTGGATGCAGCCTTTCGTAGACAAAGTATTTTTCAGTGAAACCACAAGATTTGAAATTACCCTATTTTTGGGAAGATCGTTGCCCAAAAATAGAAAATCACGTGTTCTATGTCCCTAGTTACTATCCTAAATATGAAGAATTTGTGATGCCTTCTTGGCAAAATCTCTTTGCTAATGAAGGTCCTGTTTGTTGTGAATTATGCTCTGGGAACGGAGATTGGGTAGTGGAACAGGCTTTAAAGGATACTTCGATCAATTGGATTGCGGTAGAAAAACGTTTTGATCGAGTTCGTAAGATTTGGTCAAAAATGAGCAATCATAAGGTAAATAATCTGCTCATTGTTTGTGGGGAAGCACAAACCTTTTTTACCCATTATGTGACGGATGCTTCCTTCCAAAAAATAGTCGTGAATTTCCCAGATCCTTGGCCTAAGTTTCGACATCGCAAACATCGCCTATTTCAAGATGTTTTTGTCCAAGATATGGTGCGAGTTCTTGTAGAGGGTGGGCAGTTAACTTTGGTTACTGATGACCACACTTATCTAACGAACTCTATTCAAGTTATGCTTAATTATCTTTCTCCTGGGATGCAGGATCCTTATTACGTCAATGTGAAAGACAATTATGGTGGGTCTTGGTTTGAAAACTTATGGAGATCTAAGGGAGAGAAAATTTTCTGTACAGAATTCGTAAAGAGAGTTGGGATATAGCTGACTTGAACAGCTGACCTTCACGATGTCAACGTGACGCTCTAACCAACTGAGCTAATACCCCAAACAATTCGCATACTTTATAAAGGAAATAGGATCTTTTTTCAAGAGGCTTATGATGTTAAAAGGGATAGATGTGCTTTTTAGTAATGTAATCAAGCTTTCGCATGCGATTTTTCAGCAGGTAGTCAAGCCTGGGGATGTTATTGTTGATGCTACCTGTGGGAATGGGAAAGACGCTTTGTTCTTAGCTCAATTACTTCAGGGGAAAGGGCGTTTGGTTGTTTATGATATTCAGCAAGAGGCGTTGGATCGAGCTAAAAATCATTTTGAAAATCATTTACTAATTGAAGAACGAAGGATTATTGAAATGAAGCTCTGCTCGCATGAGTATATTCAAGAGGAAGGTGCTAAGCTATTTCATTATAACCTCGGATATTTACCCAATGGGGATAAGCAGATTACCACGTGTAGAGCCTCCACAATTGCTAGTATTCAAAAAGCATTAGAGCTTGTATCTCCTTCAGGAGTGGTCAGCATTGTCTGTTATCCTGGGCATGAAGAAGGGGCAGAGGAGTTGCTCTGTGTAGATCAGTTAGCTGTGAATTTGGATCCGAGCAAATGGGAAGTGTGTACGCACTATTCCGTGAATAGAAAGAAAGCCCCACGCTTATTTCTTTTTAGGAAACGCCAAGATTAGGTTGAAAGGGAATAATGCGCACCTCTTTTTCCAAAGCAATTCCCTGTTGTTTAAGAGTTTTTTGAATGGTTTCAATAAGTTCTAGAACATCAGCAGCACTGGCATTTCCAGTGTTAATGATGAAATTGCCATGTTTTTGGGATATCTGTCCTCCCCCTATGGTTAGTCCTTTTAATCCTGCTTGATCAATAAGTGCTCCTGCAGACACGCCTTCTGGATTGCGGAAGATACATCCCACAGAAGGGTATTCGTACGGTTGTTTAAGGATGCGTTCTTCAATTAAAGCTTTTGCTCGTTGAGCTGCTTGAGAATCTCGAGTTAACTGGAATGTTGCAGAAACAATGAATGCAGTTTTTTTTTGAAAAGGCGATGTTCGATAAGAAAAAAGCAGCTCTTCTCTAGATAGTGAAAGTAAATTCCCCGCATGATCGATAATCTCTACGCTGACAAGAGATGAGGCCGTATTAGCTAATGCGGTTCCAGCATTCATAAATACGGCACCTCCAACAGTTCCTGGAATTCCTACAGCAAATTCTAGCCCTGAAAATCCTTTAGAAGAAAGCTGCCTCCCTAAAAGAGAAAAAGAAACTCCAGAAAGCACTTTAATTTGTGTATCAGAAAGGAATGTTTGGCCTTGGATATTATTGTATAGAACAAGACCATTGAATCCTTGGTCATGAAACAAGCAATTGGATCCCTTCCCTATAATAATATAAGGAATAGGAGAGGTGTGTAAGAATGAAAAAACTTTCAGAGCTTCATCAACAGAAACTAACTCTTTAAAGTATCGCGCAGGCCCTCCAATGCGAAAAGTAGAGAAGCGGTTTAACGGAACAGATTCTTGGACGGAGAAGGGAAATGCGTTAGTCATAAAATATATTGCAAAGTTGATCGTTGCGAAGAGGAAACACCATACATAACGGTATTTCCTTATGCTCTGTCATCTTAATTTGATAAGGGGTAATGCTAAAGATAAAAATTATATACGGTTAACCACACATAGAAGCGGGCTCTTGAGCTACCTGGTCAAAAATGGAACCTAAAACGGCAAGGATTAGCGAACTTCCTTCCACATAACTAAATTTTTTAATGAGGCGAGTTGTTTCCGCTATAAGAACTGCTGTTGGGATAGGGGAGCTTTCTTGATTCTGCTGATGTTCAAAAAGCATCATGCGTAAAATATTGCGCTCGATAATTGTCAGATTAGCAAGAGTGGTTGTGCGAATTGTCGCATTAAGCAGAGCATCCAGCTCTGACTGGTTGGCCCGAATTGCTTTGCAAAACATTAAGGCGTATAGTACATTTTTTTTTGAAACAGAGGCTTCTGTCATCAGCAGACTAACAAGAGAGTCCTCTCCCTTAGGGGCCATTTCCAGGGCGTACAATGCCTGTAAAACAAGTTCACGCAATTTTTGCTTTGGGAAAGGCCGGCTAGTACACACCACAGCACGAGCACTGTCAGAAGCCATTACTGACATGATCACACCTAAAAAAAGAATACAACGCTATGCACCCTATAACATGAAGGCTCAGCCTTTCCTCCTTTCTTAGGGCGCCGAAATGGAAGGAAGGCACTGAGTATATACCAAGAGTCATTTTTATGAAAGAGTAGACCTACTTATCTGTGATTGATTTGAAAATAAAAAATTTCTTGTCGAAGACTTCTCTTGAATAAGTTTATAGAATTCTTTTGAGGGAAAAAGGAGCGAAGTTTTCGGCGCAATACTTGATAATAATCCTTATCTATAGGTACCATGTAGCAGTCTGGAGCGGAGTCGTTTGGATTACGTCGCGAATGCGAAATTTGGTTTAGACCAAAAGGGAAGCCCTTCTTCTTGGAGAAGAGGGCTATAGTTTTGGGACTCTCCGCCGGCGATTACTAATTTTAGCAGGGTAGATGTGGCTTTAAACCTAAAAATAAATAGGCAGATACGAGCTCCCAGGGTGCGTGTAATAGGTTCTTCTGGAGAGCAGCTAGGCATATTGAGTATAAAAGAGGCCCTAGATTTAGCCAGGGAAGCTGATTTAGACCTTGTTGAGGTTGCTTCAAACTCAGAGCCTCCCGTATGTAAGATCATGGACTACGGGAAGTATCGTTATGACGTAACTAAAAAAGAAAAGGATAGTAAGAAGGCTCAGCACCAAGTGCGTGTCAAAGAGGTTAAGTTAAAGCCTAATATTGATGACAATGACTTTCTTACGAAAGTAAAGCAAGCTAGAGCCTTTATTGAAAAAGGAAATAAAGTAAAAGTTTCTTGTATGTTTCGGGGGCGAGAGTTGGCTTATCCCGAACACGGGCATAAAGTTGTTCAAAGGATGTGCCAGGGCTTGGAAGATGTTGGTTTTGTTGAGTCTGAACCTAAACTAAATGGCCGTTCTTTGATCTGTGTTATTGCTCCGGGAACACTAAAAACTAAGAAAAAACAGGAAAAAGTCCATGCCCAAGATGAAAAGCAATAAGTCCGTTGCGGCGCGTTTCAAATTGACTGGTTCTGGTCAATTAAAAAGAACTCGTCCGGGGAAAAGACACAAATTATCAAAAAGATCTTCGCAACAGAAACGCAACCTGTCTAAGCAGCCTTTAGTGGATCAAGGTCAGGTGGGCATGTATAAGCGAATGATGCTTGTTTAAAGGTAGAGGGTTTTAAATATGGTAAGAGCAACTGGTTCAGTAGCTTCTAGAGCGCGTCGTAAGCGCATTTTGAAACAAGCAAAAGGATTCTGGGGGGACAGAAAGGGGCATTTCCGTCAGAGCCGGTCTTCCGTTATGCGGGCTATGGCTTTTAACTACATGCACCGAAAAGATCGTAAGGGCGATTTTAGAAGCCTTTGGATCTCTCGTTTGAATGTGGCTTCTCGAATTCATGGTTTGTCCTATAGTCGCTTGATTAACGGACTTAAGCAAGCTGGAATTAATTTGAATAGAAAGATGTTGTCTGAGATGGCTATCCATGATCCTCAGGGATTTGCTTTAGTAGCTGCTCAAGCTAAACTCGCTTTGGAAGCTTCTATTCAGGGATAAAGGTTTATGACAATTCAAGAGGAACTTGAGGCTGTTAAGCAGCAATTTAGTTGTGATTTAAGCCTTGTGCATTCTTCTAAAGATCTTTTTGATTTGAAAGTAAAGTACCTTGGTAAGAAGGGAATCTTTCGAGGGTTTGCGGATCAGTTGAGGGAGTGTCCTGTAGAGCAAAAAGCGACTATTGGAGCTTCCATCAATGCTTGTAAGCAGTACATTGAGGAAGTTTTACTTGAAAAAAGTCAGGTCATTTTGGCCAAAGAAGAGGCAGAAGAGTTCCTTAAAGAGAAAGTTGATGTTAGTTTGCCCGGAGAGGATGCTCCTCTTGGGGGCAAGCATATTATCAAGAAAGTTCTCGATGATGTTGTAGACATTTTTGTTCGTTTTGGGTTTTGTGTCCGGGAAGCTCCTAATATTGAAAGTGAAAAGAATAACTTTTCTCTGCTTAATTTTGAGGAAGATCATCCCGCTAGACAGATGCAGGATACTTTTTATCTCGATCCGGTTACTGTCTTGCGTACACATACTTCGAACGTGCAGTCTCGGGAGTTAGCGAGAAATAAACCTCCTGTTAGAGTCGTCGCTCCAGGAGAGTGTTTCCGTAACGAAGACATCTCTGCACGTTCTCATGTGACCTTTCATCAAGTAGAGGCTTTTCATGTAGACAGAGATGTTTCTTTTTCGGACTTGACATCGATGTTGTCGGGGTTTTACCATATCTTCTTTGGTCGTAAGGTAGAGTTGCGGTATAGACACAGCTACTTCCCTTTTGTGGAGCCAGGGATTGAGGTAGATATTTCTTGCGAGTGCCGTGGGGCTGGGTGTTCTTTATGTAAACACTCGGGTTGGTTAGAGGTTGCTGGTGCTGGGATGATTCATCCGAACGTCTTGCGTCAAGCAAATATTGATCCGGAAGAATATTCTGGATATGCTTTGGGAATGGGTATAGAGCGTCTTGCGATGCTTAAGTACGGAATTTCCGATATTCGATTGTTTAGCGAGAACGATTTGCGGTTTTTGCGACAATTTTCTTAAGGAAGAATGGCAGAGCGGTTTAATGCACCTGTCTTGAAAACAGGAGACCTGAAAGGGTCCGGGGGTTCGAATCCCTCTTCTTCCGATTCTTTTTGAAGAACCTTTTTGGAGTGAAGAGTATGACTCTTCTTCTGAAAAGGTTTTTTTTTGCTCTCATTTGTTTTGTTTTAAATAATCTAGAATTCGTTTTATTTGCATATAGTTTGTTTGTAAAACAAATTCTTTGAAAGATAATTTGTTTTTAAAATAAACTAGAAACATTCTTTGAATAATAAAAAGCTTATTTTTTTACTAGCTCTCGGGGGAGACATGGAAAAGACTCGTAAGTTTGAAAAAGCTTTAGAGAATTTAGAGCAGTTAAAAAAAATTTCTTATGGCTATTCCGATGGAAATACGGCATCTCCCTCTCATAACAAAGCTCTTTCAGAAATGAAGGAAGCCTTACATTACATAGATCACTATTTCAAGCAAGCTGGGGCTTTCCATCAAAAAGACATAGATAAAGCAATTAAAGAGACAGATTTTCTTATTGCAGGAGTTCAGGATGTCTTTTCTTTTCTAGAAGATCGTAAAGAGGCAGTCTATCGTTCTCTTTCCAAAGATTACCTTCATCTCAATCACACTTATGATGTAGCTCGCGAATATTTAAATAATAAAGTAGTAGAACAAAAAGAGGCTCCATCTCCTTCTTTTGAGGTTTGTCAGGAACAAGAAGAGTTTTTAAATAACCTTGTGGAAGTGAAAAAAGATCGTTCCTACGAGCTTTTTTACATGGCAAACGAAAATAATAAGCGGTTTTATACAGATGCCTTGGCACAAATTATCTATAAACAGGGGAAGATTCATGAATCTATGCATGAAAATGATCCCCTAACGAAAACGATCGTATGGAATAGTGAAGAGGTAACTAAGTTAGCCTCTTCTTTAGTATATACAAGCGATATGCCCATTCGTTTGTTTTATCAGAAAGCTCTCACTAATATGAGTGCAGAACTCACGGTTAATGTGCATAATGCTTTAATGGCCTTGTTTTTAGCTCGTCATGAGGCCACAGCTGTAAGTCAACATCCAAAAAAAGAAAATCTCAGATATTTTAATGATTTTCTACATTTTTTAAGAAAAGCTACGGCTATTCTTAATGAGAAAGATTTGCTCGATTTGCAAGAAAAACATTCTCAATCTCTTGTCTCTTCGTTAAGTGCTAAATTATACGATCATACTATCGATTTTGAAGAAGCTATTAATTACATTGTTTTAAATATTTCTTCGAAAATCCAGAAAGAGGAAGGGAAAAAATCTTTATCTGCAGGACAATATGTCTCTGAAATCTATGACGAGTTACATAGATTATTCTCTAAGTACCCTAATGGGCCGTTATTTAAAGCTATAGATAGAATGCTCGATCCTTATTTGAAAGAGTTTGATCCGATTCTTTTGGGAATTCTTCCTTGTCTTGAGGGGAAACTTCATCAAGGGGACAAAGAGATAAAAATTATTCGTACACCAAGCCCTGTATCGCAAAGTTCTATCTTGTATGCTAACTGTAATGGGGAATTTCTACATTTTCTGGATTCTAAAATGCGACAAGGGGATAAGGTTTTGGTCGTAAACATTCAAAATCGCTTGTCTCGTAAAGATCGCGCTAGAAGTCGTATTATCGAAGAATCTTTGCAAAATTATCCTTCTACATATGTACTCGCATTCCCTGAACCTGAGGATTTGTTAGATGGATTAGAAAGGATTCATGGTGAGCTAGAAACATTCGCGGATTTCTTTTCTGTAGTGCAGCAAGAGTTTTTTAAGCCTAAGACTCAAGGATTTTGTCTTCTTCCAGAAGAAACAAAACAGCGTATGGGAGTTTTTCTAGAAAGAATCGTTCCATCTCTGAAAGATGTCTTCTTTTCAAAGAAAAAAATTTTATTCAAAAACGATAAAACTTTGCTTCTACATCTTATCTATTACTTTATCGTTTTTAATCTGATCGAACAGTTGGATCCTAATATTTTAGTGGTGATGTCTAAGGATGGTTTGGATTACGCCTCTATTTTTGTTTCTGGGTTTGCCTTTTTTGAAGATCAGGGAAGTTGGGATGAGGATAGCTTGAAACTTATGGTAGCAAAAATATTAGCTCCAACATTAGTGGCTAGAGATAGGCTAGTATTTGCTCAACATATGGAGCTATTCAGCAAGTTTCTAAATTGTTTAAGGAAAAATCGTCAAAATCTGAAAGATCTTCAAGCATTCTTTTCTTATGATTTAGAGAAATGGAAGTTTTCAGGTATTTAAGCAAGTTTCCGGTAAGCATATAGAGTGATTATAAGCATAACACTAGCTGGAATAAACATGACTTGCAGAGCCGGTAAAACGCTGTTATTAGCAAGAACCATTCCTGCTTTCAAAAACACGAAAAAGATGTTAATGGTGCCTAAAGGAACTAAGTAGGCCCAAGTAATTTTAGGAAGCCGATGAAAACGTAAGCAAAGGTAGGCGGATAAGATTACTGATGCTATGCAGAGTAAGGGAGAGATGAGCATATAGTAGAATAGCGTGAGCAAGGATAAAATCCTTTGAGGAACCGTTGTTAAAAGACCAAACTTTGCTGCATGCCAAGGAATAGCCTGAAAAAAGGCTGAGAAGCTGCAATCTCTTCCAGTTATGAAAATTTTTGAAAACGGATTGTCGTAATAGCTGAATTCTAATTCAGGGAACTCTTTCATATCAAAGAACTGAGTTAGAGATATCTCGTGATTTTCGTCTTCAGAAAAATAAGAAACCTCAAGTCCAATAGGAAGGGATGGGGTAGTGAAAGCGAGTTTTTTGATAGAGTAGATCGTTTTGGGTCCTTTAATCCAAAAAACATTATTCAGGGTAGCCGCCTTATGATTAATGGAAGAGAAAATAAGAACGGTTTGATCTTTCAGATAAAGCGCGGGAATTTTTTCCTGAGCTTTTTCTAAGGTCCCTTTGTCCATATGCTCTTTTGTAATAGAAATCTTTTCGCAAATGGGATGGAGCCATTGGAAGTTCGCATAAAGAAGAAGGGTAACTAAGGTACTAGACAGAATTAATGGGCGAATTACAGTTTTAAGCGAAAGACCTGAAGCTTGTAACAAAAGAATTTCTCGTTTGCTTTGCATTGAGAACAGAGTAATTGTTGAAGCAATCGCTACAAGTTGAGGAAGAATAAATTCCGCTTTCAAAGAAATTTGAGAAAGGTAGTAAAGCAAGGATAGTTGTAAAGGGGCTCCAGCAATAGCTGTCTTCCCTTCCCGAAAAGCGTGTAATGAATGGTGAATGGAAGCATAGAATATAACCGCTAAAAAAAATAAAGAAGAAAGGGAGAGCCAGAAGCGAGCGAGAATGTAGCGTTTCCAGATAGCCATATCTATGCATGTCCTTGATTTTCTTTATATATTCGCCAAGAAAAAATTAGCCATGAGAGTAGTTGGGGAAAAAGGAAAAGCATTAAAGCTGAAATAGGATGGGTGGTATTTTTCCCCACGATAAGAAAGATAAGATTGAGTACTGGAAATAGAACATAGATGAGAACTGGTTTACGGAAACGAGGTTTGTAAGTTCCCAAGGCTAATCCAGAGAAGGTCATCGTGCTACATAACAATCCTATGGCAACACGACGAAGTATTTCTGCAAGATGCAAATGAACATCTTGGATTAATTGTTTCCAGGGCAAATAATCTGTACGAGCTTTCATATAGGATTTCCCTGCAAATAAGGTCGCTGTAATTTTAGGGATAAACAATTCATCCAAAGTTTCTAGATAAAATTCATTAGGATTGGATGTACGAGCTTCCGAAAAGAGGGGGACTTTAGAAATTACCAAGACATTCTTAGCTTGAACAGAATCCTTGTTCACATCAGGAATAATGGTTTCAACAAACCCAATGTTGGATATCTCTTGGTTATGTTTTAAAGCAATAATTACGTTATCAAATTTGCTTTTCCCACAGTGGTCTATTGCAATAAAGATGCGGTCATTCTCTTTTTTTTGCAGGGTTTGTAGTAAAAGTGCTGGGGATGTCATGGCGATATTCGCGATTTCTTTCCCTGTTTGAAAGCGGCAAATAGAAGCTAGTTCCGAGCATGTGTAGAAATTGAAGCAGCAAAGGATTCCCGATGTGATTAAAATCGGAAAGATAATCATGCCTTGAGATGCTCCAGAAGCTTTTAAAAAGGTAATTTGGTTATTATCGGAGAGTTTGCGAAATAAGGTAAAAGCCGAAATAAAGCAAGAAGCTGGGAGTATAAAAGGAAGAAGGTAAGGAATTTGGTAAGCTGTGACTCTAAAGACGGTCGCATAAGGCACATCTTTAGCGATGTAGCTGACAATTTCTTGCAAAGAGCTAATGATAGAAATACAAATTAGACTAAGCGTACAGAAGACAGTTGTTTTTAAATAACGGAAAATAAGAACTTTCCATAGAATAGGCATGGCGATTCCGCAATAGACAATTAGTTAAACGTTTTAGTTAACAAAACTACGCGCATAGAAAAATCTTGTAAATCTGTGGATAGTTAAGAACGCTGTTATGGTAATCCGTTTATTCGAGAATGATAAGCAATTAGAAGTTTTTTTTTCTTCTTTAGACAAGAAAAAAAAATACTTGCTGGCGTTATCCGGCGGGAGTGATTCCTTATTATTAATGTATTTGCTGAGGTCTCGAGGCATTTCTTTCACGGCTGTACATGTGGATTATGGCTGGAGGGAGACTTCATATCAGGAAGCTTGTGATTTGGCTTCCTTATGCGAGCGGGAACAAATTCCTTTTATTTTAGATCGCCAGGAAGTCGCAAATCCTATGGATTTTAGTGACATCGAGAATATTGCTCGGCAATACCGTTACGAGTTATTTTATCGATTGTGTAAAGAACGACTTTTCGCAGGTGTGTTTCTAGGGCATCATGCAGATGATCAAGCAGAAACCATTTTGAAACGGGTATTTGAAGGAGCTCATCTTGGAAATCTCAAGGGAATGGCACGGTATGGAACATATAAGGGCATAACATTACTGCGACCGCTTCTACATATTACTAAGAGGCAAATTGTTGAAGCTCTTGATAATTATCGAATTGAGTATGTTCAGGATGCCACAAATGCTGATGAACGCTTTTTACGTGCAAGAATGAGGGAACAATTATTCCCTTATCTACAAGAGATTTTCGGGAAAAATATCAGACAGCCTTTGCTTTTTCTTGCGGAAGATTCTGCAGAGCTCAGAGAGTACTTAGATCAGCAAGCAGCACCTTTTTTATCGCAGGTTATTGATAATGAGATAGGACAATTTCTACCTGTGGGACAAGAGTTATTACAAACGGCCTTTTTGACAAAGTGGGTATGTAAGCAGTTTTTCTTCAAGCAGGGGCTTGTCGCTTCAAAGGGTTTTTTGCAAACGGTTTATGATCATCTCGTGCGAAGATCTGAGGCAAGATTACGACTTCGTAATCGAACCGTATTGGTAAAAGCTAGGGGAGTAATCATAGAAAGTATATATTGATGGTGTTTTCAGGGCTTTCATAGTATGGTTCATCAGATTGTTGAAAGAAAAACACTTCTTGTTTTTTATCTCTACAATTAGAGGTTTATAAACAAAATAATAAAATATTTTGATATATTGAATAATTATCTGCCTGTTTGATTAGCATTGTAGTGAGTTTTATGGCTAAAGATAAAAAAACAAATCCAGAATCTAAAAAAAGTTTTCCTACTGCTTTTTTCTTTCTTTTGTTCGGAGTAATTTTTGGCGTAGTTACAGTCCAAAACTTTTTCTCTGCTAAAAAAGCTTCGGTGGGCTTCAGCCATCAACTCGAACATCTCGTGAATCTCAAGTTACTGATTCCAGAAGAGAGCCGTAAGATCGCTTTGAATGATAATTTAGTGTCATTCAGTGGACGTTTCCGAGAATCTGTTCCAGCTGAAGGTCAGGTTCGGTACCAGTATCTTAATCTTATTGATCGTAAACATCAGATAGATTTTGAGTTGGAAGAAACAACGACATCCTTGTCGGTTTTATCAAAAGAAGTTCGTAATGCGGTCACTTGGTTTTCAGCTATTTCTGGAATGCCAATCCCTGAATCCGGTTATACTATTTCTCCTCGAACGGATGTAGGACTTTCGGTTTTAGAGCCTTTAGTTATTCATGGTCCTGTAAGTGTTCAGATTGTGAATCTGGCTACTTTGGAAGACCGGGTACGTTCTTTACCTAGATCTGCAGAAAGTCTTAGAGTTTTTGGTTCCGATTTGTATGCGTTGATTGGGAAATATCTTTCGCCAGCTTTGGGAATAGGCTCTGAATCCTTGAAAAAAGAAATTAAGGATTTGTATCAGCAGGTAGAAAGTTCTCTAACTCAAGTTGTTGAAGGGGAGCAGGCTATCACCTTGTACAAAACAGTATTAGAGACTTTACATAGGATTTCTTTATCGCTTGTTTCTCCAGAGGATGGAGCTCGTTTCAATCAATTGCGTTCCGTACGTCTGTATCGTGAAGATTTCAACAGATGTATGAAATTATTAGGGGAAAGTGATGAAATTCAAGCTCAGCTCGACAAAATTCGGGGTGAATTAGTCCAGGCTGTTTGGTATTTCAATAACCAAGAGCTTTCTTCTCGAGCTTTAGAGAAACAAGATCCTGAAGTTTTCAGCCGATGGTTTGAAGGTGCTAAACAAGAGTGGGCCGCGTTCTCTGGAAACAAATCTTTGTCATTTAGAGCTCCAGACCAGCCACGAAATTTAGTTTTAGAAAAAACATTTAGAAGTGAAGAGCCAACTCCCCACTATTCTAGTTATCTTTTCACTTTTATGCCGATTATTTTGGTCCTGCTATTTATCTACTTTATCTTTTCTCGTCAGGTAAAGGGGATGAATGGTTCCGCCATGTCATTTGGGAAATCTCCCGCGAGATTGTTAACAAAGGGACAGAATAAAGTAACGTTTGCTGATGTAGCAGGGATAGAGGAAGCTAAGGAAGAGCTTGTTGAGATCGTAGATTTCTTGAAAAATCCAACTAAGTTTACGAGCTTAGGGGGACGTATTCCTAAGGGGATTCTTCTTATAGGGGCTCCAGGAACAGGAAAAACTTTAATTGCTAAAGCTGTTGCTGGTGAGGCAGACCGTCCCTTCTTCTCCATAGCAGGCTCTGATTTCGTTGAAATGTTTGTAGGGGTCGGTGCCAGCAGAATTCGAGATATGTTTGAGCAAGCTAAACGAAATGCTCCCTGCATTATTTTTATTGATGAAATTGATGCTGTTGGTCGTCATCGTGGTGCTGGTATTGGAGGGGGCCATGATGAAAGAGAGCAGACTTTAAACCAGCTATTAGTGGAAATGGATGGCTTCGGGACAAACGAAGGGGTTATCCTCATGGCTGCAACAAACCGTCCAGATGTTTTAGACAAGGCTTTGTTACGTCCAGGACGATTTGATCGCCGTGTTGTTGTGAATCTCCCTGATATAAAAGGCCGTTTCGAAATTCTTTCGGTTCATGCTAAACGCATCAAATTGGATCCTACTGTGGATCTCATGGCAGTTGCTCGTAGTACTCCTGGAGCTTCAGGAGCCGATTTAGAAAATCTTCTGAATGAAGCGGCATTGTTGGCTGCTAGAAAAGACCGTACTGCTGTTACTGCGGTTGAGGTTGCAGAGGCTAGAGATAAGGTTCTTTATGGTAAAGAACGGCGTAGTTTAGAAATGGATGTTCAAGAGAAAAAGACAACAGCATATCACGAATCAGGACATGCTATTGTTGGGCTTTGTGTTGAGCATTCGGATCCTGTGGATAAGGTAACCATTATTCCTAGGGGATTGTCTTTAGGGGCTACACACTTCCTCCCAGAAAAAAATAAATTAAGCTACTGGAAAAAAGAGCTTTATGATCAGTTGGCTGTTCTTATGGGGGGACGAGCTGCCGAGCAAATTTTCCTAGGGGACGTTTCTAGTGGAGCACAACAAGATATTGCGCAAGCGACAAAGATCGTACGTAGTATGATTTGTGAATGGGGGATGAGCGATCAGTTGGGAACCGTAGCCTATGATGAGCGTTCGGATGCAGCTCCTACTGGATATGGATCTTATCATGAAAAAAATTATTCAGAAGAGACGGCTAAATCCATTGATAATGAGCTCAAGACTCTATTAGATGCTGCATATCAAAGAGCTTTGGATATTATTAACAGTCATAAGGAAGAATTAGAGCTTATGACTCAGATGTTAATAGAATTTGAAACTTTGGATTCTAAGGATGTTAAAGAAATTATGGACCATTCTTGGGATGCAGAGAAGAAGCGTGCTCGTATGAAGGAAGAAGGTATGTTGTATAAGAAAGTATCAGAAGATCTTCCTCCTCCCCCTCCCCAAGAAGATGTGCAGGATGGAACGTTGAAGTTTAATATCGGCACGTAATCTTGATGGTGAAATTCGAAACAAAAAAGAGAGCCTCCAAAAAGGGGCTCTCTTTTTTTATGGGTAAGAGATAAGCAATAAAGTTTCATCAATAAAAAAGCTAAGAGAGAATCCTCTCTTAGCTTTTCAGAGTTATTTGAATTTAGTAGGATCGTCTATTTTACTATTCTAAAGTTGCTTTATGGCTAAGTTTTAGTTGCCCCTTCTCATTGATGCTGAGCAACTTAACCGCTAGGCGATCACCTTCTTTTACGAAATCAGCTACATTGTCTACTTTTTGTTTAGACAATTCTGAAATATGACAAAGACCCTCTTTACCAGGAAGGACTTCTACAAATGCTCCAAAGGCCACAACGGAAGTGACTCGGCCGTTATAGATCTTGCCAACCTCAACTTCTCCCGTTAATCCCTCAATAAGCTCCTTAGCTTTATCGATAGATTCTTGGGTGTTAGCTGATATGTTAATGAGCCCGTTATCGTTAATGTCAACTTGAGCTCCTGATCGCTCAATAATTTGACGGATCTGTTTCCCTCCAGGACCTATTACTGTCGCGATTTTTGAAGTATTGATTTGCATAGTTTCAATACGAGGAGCATATCTGGAAACAGAATCATTAGGAGAAGACATTACCTGTGTCATAAGATTTAGGATATGGCTTCGACCTTGCTTAGCTTGGGCCAACGCCTGCTCCATGATCTCATGGGTAATTCCTTCTACTTTAATGTCCATTTGGAATGCTGTGATTCCTTCTTCAGTTCCCGCGACTTTAAAATCCATATCGCCGAGATGATCTTCTATCCCTGAAATATCAGAAAGGACAATAGCCTTATCTTGATCTAGGATTAGACCCATAGCAATGCCGGCTACAGGAGCTTTGATAGGCACTCCTGCATCCATCAGAGAAAGACAGCCCCCACATACAGAAGCCATAGAAGAAGACCCATTGGATTCTGTAATATTAGACTCCACTCGAACAGTGTAAGGGAATCGAGATGCTTCAGGAAGGACATGACTTAAAGCTTTTTCAGCTAATTTTCCGTGACCTATTTCGCGTCTCCCTGGAGATCCGATTCTACCAACTTCTCCTACAGAGAAAGGAGGGAAAAAATACTGCAAATAAAAGCGCGCTGCTCCATCCCCATTTAGGTCTTCAAATCGTTGTGCCATACTTTCACCCCCAAGTGTGCATACAGCTACACTTTGTGTTTCTCCACGGGTAAATAGGCAGCTTCCATGTGTTCGTGGAAGGAAAGAGACTTCTATGGAAATAGGGCGAATTTCTGTTGTACTTCGTCCGTCTACGCGAATGCCGAGATCTCTAATTAAAGCTCGCATTTGATTGGATTTTGCATTCTTAAATGCAGCTTTCACGTTCAATAAAGAAAAATCACTTTCTTCTTGAACTAAGTTGGCGACAACAGATTCTTCTAACTCTTTTGAGACTTGTTCTAAAGCGTCTCTATCTCTAAAAGACAGTGCTTTTTCGAATTTTTCTCTAATAAAATTCGAAACAACATTTTGCACATCTTCCGGCAGATCAAGGACAGCCGAGAGCTGTTTTTCCTTACCAATCGCTTTCTGCCAAGCTTCAATAGCGTCACATATTTTAGCTATGTATTTTTGTCCAAAAGCAATAGCTTCTAAAACTTGCTCTTCAGTCAAAAAGTCGCAATGACCTTCGATCATTAATACCGCAGAAGCTGTTCCTGCCATAACGAGATCAAGCTTGGATGCGTCTAACTCATCTTTAGTTGGGTTAACTACCCATTTTCCTTCGACGAGACCGACGCGTACACCTGCAACAATACAATTCTGAGGGACCTCTGAGATAGCTAAAGCTGCAGAAGCTCCACAAATAGCTAAGGGGTCTGGTAAAGTTTTCCCGTCATAAGACCAAACGTAGGACAAGACTTGAATGTCTTGCATAAGTCTATTAGGGAATGATGGACGCAAAGAGCGATCTATCAGTCGAGAAATAAGAATTTCTTTCTCGGAGGGACGACCTTCGCGTTTCAGAAATCCTCCAGAGGTTTTCCCCGCGGAGGAAAACTTTTCTTGATAGTCTACTCTGAAAGGCAGAAAATCTACGGCCTCTGATAAAGAGGCCGCGCACGCTGATGAAAAAACCCAAGTTTCATTCATTTTGACAAGAACAGCTCCATTGGCTTGGCGAGCTATTTTCCCTGTCTCGAAAATCAGTGTCTTATCTTTGTCTAACGCAACAGAAAAAGTCTCAAAAGCCATGAAGTTGTCCTAAAACGAAATCGGGTATTATTTTCTCAAGTTAAGGCGAGCGATTAAATTTTTATATCTTTCAGTATCAGTAGAATTTAAGTACTCTAAGAGCTTTCTTCTCTGCCCTACTAATTTTAGCAAAGCCAAGCGAGAATTTTGATCTTTAGGAGATCTTTTAAGGTGCTCCTTGAGTTCCGTTATGTGCTCAGTCAGAATAGCAATCTGCACATCCGCTGAACCTGTGTCTTTTTCGTGAAGTTGAAATTTTTTAGTAATTTCTTCTTTAGTGCCCTTATCCAAAGACATTCGCTGTCTCCTTAAATACAAAAAATGCCGTAATGGCCAATTATACCTAAGAGGTTTGTTAATGTACATCTTTTGCTAGAGTAAGAAGTTTTTTTTCTTTATTGAGCGAAATGTAAGACGTCGATTAAGTGATTTGTAGTATGTTATGAGGGCTTTTTGGTTAAGATAAAGGCTTGCTAATTATTGAAAGAAGCAAAGCTTTTTTTTATTAGGTTATAGTTATTTTTATGTGTATAGAAAAAGATTTATTTTTCATGAAGAAGGCTCTAGATGAGGCTAGGAAGGCATATGAACTAGATGAGGTTCCTGTCGGTTGCATCATTGTTCAAGGAGATGCGATCATAGCTAGAGGTCACAATAGTGTGGAGCGATTAAAAGACCCGACAGCGCATGCTGAAATGATTTGTATTAGTGCGGCAGCAGAGTATCTCCAAAATTGGAGGCTAAAAGATACCACTCTGTATTGTACTTTAGAGCCCTGTCTAATGTGTGCGGGAGCAATTCAGTTAGCGCGTATTCCCAGAATTGTTTGGGGGGCTCCTGATTTGCGATTGGGGGCTGGAGGTAGTTGGTTAAATGTTTTTTTGGAAAAACATCCTTTTCATCAAGTAGAGTGCTGCCCAGGGATTTGTCATCAAGAGTCTGAATGGTTGATGAAAAACTTTTTTTGGGAGAAAAGAAAGGAGAAAAATGAAAAATAAAATTTTTGAGTTACTTAATCACCTATATTCTAAGCAGGAAAAACGGCTAATGACTCTGGGTACTAGCATGGTTCCCGAATTGACAACAGAAGATCTTTTACAGCCGATGGATTATGATGAACTCGAGGGGAACCCTTCTTTTAGATTTGAAGAGGGGGTTTTGAGTGGGATAGGAGAGGTTAGAGCCGCTCTTTATTCCTTTTTTTCTGACCAAGAAGACTCCATGCGTGAGGAGTTTTCTAGCGATATATCCCTCTGTAAGGATTAGGAATTTTCTCTCTATAGCAAAAAAATACGGCTAAAACCATAGATAGCACAGAACCGAGTAAGGCTGCGTAAGCTCCGGACAGAATAAGAATAAGAAAATAGAAATGCAGAAGAAGGATGAAGCTCCATTTTCTAGATAAAGAGATGGGGAAAATGGGAAGAGTAAGTCTTTTTTCTGGATCTAAGAAAACTCGCACGATCAAAAGGGCACAAATTAAGCTTTCTGGTCCAAATAAGGATTGAGAGCTGCCGATTAACCATAAGAAGGCCCAAATGCTAATCCCCACGATACTTACTTGAGTGGTAAGAAGAAAAATAAAGCGGCTCATTCCTAATTTGCGGATAATCGCATCTGTAGCTTTATAAAATAGAATGAAATCCAAAGTATTACGCATGAGCAAGCGTTGCGTAATTTCCAAGCTCCGAGAATCACTAAGATTTAGGGTGTCTGCTGTGACTAGAGGGTAGGTAAACCACTGCCAAAAATAATGTTGACTGATCCCTTTCACGGAAAGAGCGAGCCACTCTATAGGGCCACGCATTTGAAAAAAATATTGTAAGAAAAACGCGATGAAAGGAGCTGAGCAGGAAGTTACCAGCACTAAAAGAGGAAGCCGTTTAAGGGCTCTACCTAAAAATGGGGTGTGTTTGTACTTGTCTGGGAAGATAACTCTCATGAAGGAGAGACCTTTTTGCAAAAGTGTTTACAATGGGCCCTATTATCTAGGCTGTGTTTTTGGCTGTCAACCTTCCTTTTGTTCTCTTATAAGTTTGTTTTTTTAGGCGCAAGGAAACCTCAGCGCCTAAAAATTTAATCTGAAGGGGAGGTTGTAAGGTTTGCTTTAATAGTTAAATCGACAAGAGAGGAGAGGAGAGCGGAAACTGCTTGAAGAATTTGCATGGATTCTGTGGATGTAGCATTCACTGATTTTTGGTTTGCTTGGGCGCGTTGTTGAGCGGCTGCTAGCTCTTGTTGGATAAGCTCCCTATTGGCAGTAATTTGTTGGTTGGATGTCTGAAAAGCTTGAATCGTAGTATTGTTAGTGTATTCATCGTCAGACCCTTGTTTTTTTTCCAAAGATGGAACGTATAACAATGGGAGGTTAATCAGCTCTTTGGTTTTGCGTTGTTGTTCGAGTGTATTTTCTTGCAGAACAGACATAATGGCCTGACTGTACTCTGTTGTGGATGAAGAAAGTTGAAGCATGACAGCGATGCAAAAATACATAGCAGACTGCTTATTGATTTCAATGGATTTGGGTACTACCAACGTGGAGTCTGGTGTAACAATAGTTCTCTTTGGTAGATCAGGTATGATTGCACTACTCATCTGGATACCTTTTTTTAGATGTTTGCGATCAAGCTAACGATTTGTGAGAATGTTTGAATGAGCGCCTGACCAACTTGCAAAGATTGTTGGATAATGTTGTTGTTTGTGTTTAAGTTACTAGAAATTACCTGAGAGGCATTCCCTAATCCAGATATCTGGTTTTGGATCGCTTGTCTAGATGCTCCTACGGCTTGGTTAACGGATTGTACGTTTTGCAAATACGCGGAGTTTTGTGAGTTTACTTGGTCTTTAGGAATCGTTGTATATTGGTACAGAGCTTCTTCATTGTTTAAGAAGGTTTGTGCCGCAGCATTCGCCTGAAGTTGTTCTGCAACTAGTTCCAGGTTATGTTGAGCCACAAGCACAGATTGGTAGATGTAGTAAACTGTAACGATAAGCGGATTAGAATCTTTCGCAAAGCGAGATATAATCTCATCGGCTGTTGCGGAGTTAGTTGTTCCTGTAACCGGAGGAGTTTCGGGTAATTGTACAGCGGCTTTCACTGATTCTTGAGGATGAAACCACATATTTTTTGCCTCAAATTAGTCTAGGGGGTTAAGACAGGGGTTTGTTTAACTGGTTAACTGTGCTACCTACGGAGTTCAAAGTTTTGATGAAAGAAGAGTTCATTTGTGCGATTTGTTGCATGATATTGATGTTTGTGGAGGCATGGGAAAGAATAATTTGTCCGTTTTGTCGGGCGGTTACTAATTGGTCCTGAATGTTAGATCTTTGCGCAGAATAGTTTTGGTTTTGGTTTTGTACCCGTGTGATTTCGTCCTCTTTGGCTCCAGCATTAACAACGGCGTATTTAATGCGATTAGTTTCTTGGTTTAATTGTTGTTGGATATTAGTATTGTCGTTGAGTTGTTGAGACTGTGTAAGAACCGTTTGCTGACGTATTTCTACAGCCTCTAAAAGAAGCGAATAAATACCGAATAAGAGTTCCGCCATTGGAGGGGTTCTCAGTGGTTCTAATGGAGGTAAAGCAGAGACGTATTTTGAGTCTTTTGCTGGTGGGATAGGTGCTGACATATTCTAAAATTTTTTTTGTTTTTATTTTTTATTTTACCAGTAATTTCTCCCTTTAATAAAAATAATATTTTGTTTTAAAAGTATGCTTATTATTTAACCCCTTTTCTTTTAAGTGCTAAAAGCCTTTAGAGGGGAATAGGAGCCTTTCTTTTATGTTCGAATAGAAAGTTCGATCTAACGTTAGTGACGAAACGTCCTGAGTGTGACATTGGTGGGGATGTTAGAACAGGAGGGCAAATAGTAGTAATTAAGTATCTTAAAGCTCTTTGTAGGAAGTTGCAGGGAGTGTTGGAATAAGAAATTTTCTGATTAAGAGGGCTTTGTGACAGAGGTTCAAGACAGCGAGCAATTGGATTTTTTAGAAGGGGATGATATTAGTGCTTATGTGGTACTGACTTGTGGGCAACCCTCGGCTGATGGGAAAATGAACGTCGAGATGGTTTATGAAGGAGATCGAGAGTTGGTTAGATTTTTGTTAACCAAAGCGTTAGCTTCTTTAGATCAGCCCTAAACAAAAAAGAGGGTTCTAATGGGATTCGGCACTGTACGAGGAAAAGGAAAAGCTTTGAAATCCTTATTCCTAAGGCCTCTACAGAGTCTTGAAGTGGGCCTTTTATCATTACCTATAGTTCTATTGTTGGGTGAGGTTGGTTGTTTATCTCTGATCTCCTCGGTTCCTTTAGTAGTCGTTTTGGGTGTTATCGGTGTCTCCGTCGCCTTAGTTTCTTTTTTCCGTAATTGGGGCTATGGGATAGCCATTTTAGGGGCTATATTTTTGGGGATATCACTCTATAATCATTCCTCTATATCCATTTTTTGGGGAAGTTTACTAGTCTTTTCGTTCGTTGTTTCTCTTGGAGTATTTTTACTGAGCGTTTCCTTGGTTGAAGGCCTTATTAGAGAGAAAACAGCATCCTTAAAAAAAGTATCCATTTGTCGTGATGAACTTCAAGAATCATATAATCGAGAAGTGCAAGAGAGAAAAGATGGAGAGCTTTTTTTCCAGGGACAAGTAGCTGCTTTGGAACGGGAGCTTTCAGTCTGTTCTGATCAGCTTCAAGAGGTTTCTAGGAAATATACGCATGCGCATGAGGATTTGCAAGTTCTTATAGACCAAAGGGATGGTTGGTTAAAGGACTACATGACGTTGCATCAAGAGTACGTTCGGGCTATTTCAGGGTATGAAGAACAAACCCTTTTCCCTTGGAGGGTTTTCCAAGGACATTCTCAAGAGAGTGTGGATGATTCACAGCAAATACAAGTTTGTGAAAAACTTGCTGATTTAGAGAAGCTATGTGAAGAAGAAAGCGGTAGCAAGCGTTATGCTGAAGAGCGTTTAGAAAAGGTTTTATCAGATCTACTAGAAGCAACTCATCATCGAGAGAGTTTAGAAAAAGAGGTTGTCGAGAAAGATAAAGAGATCGAAGCTCTAAAACAAGAGATTTCGATGGAAAAACTCCAGAATTCTTCTGCTCATCATGAAAGGGCTGTTTATAAAGGTAAGTACTTGCAGTTGAGAGAACAATTCCAGGTGAAAGATGCCTTTCTTAAGAAAGCTAGACGCGAACGATTTTTAGCTCAGGAACAGCTATTGGCTTTGAAACGGGAAGAGGAAGAAGAAGCCTCAGATCCGTCCACGATGGATAGTTTTTTTATTATTCAAAACCTTTTATTACAGATTGAGGCGCTAGAAGAAGAAATCAATTATCTAGAAGAGTTAGTATTTCATAACCAGAATCTGTGATAAGCACTGTGTGCTCCCACTGTGCGCTAGGCTGGTGGTCACAGGTTCTTGCTTCCCAGTGGTTCGTGGGGTCAATGAATCCCTCCTTCTTCCCTACATTGATCATAGGTTCGATAGTAAAGGTCATCCCAGGAGCCAAAGGAATCTTACACGAATTTCTATGGTGTGCAACATAGGGATTTTCATGGAATCTTACTCCCACTCCATGTCCGACAAATTGATCAACAACAGAGAACCCATATCTGGCAGCACAATTTTCAATCACTTCGCCAATTTCGTAAAGAGGAAGATTGGGTTCTAAGATAGCAATAGCGGCGTTAAGAGCTTCTAGAGAAGCTTCACAGACCTTTTTTTTGATCTCTGGTACTTCTCCAATCATAACCATTCGGCTACAGTCTCCATAAAATCCATCTACAATGCAAGAGACATCAATGTTCATAATATCGCCATTTTGTAAAGGGGTATCATTGGGGATCCCATGGCAAATAACTTCGTTAAGAGAAGTACAAATAGTTTTTGGAAAAGGTGGCTGCCCGTAATTTAGGGGAGCTGGAATGGCATTATACTGTTTATGTAGATTACAAGAGAGTTGATCGAGTTCATTTGTAGTTACTCCCTCTTTAGCAGCTTTACATAAAGCATCAAGAATTCGAGCTGTAACTTGGCAAGCTTTACGAATCTTCTCTATTTGATCAGGAGTTTTGATGATAATATCGTAACGAGAAGCATAGAGCTGTCTTAAATTGTCACTAGGACGTTCTGGCTTTGTAGGGTAGTGGCAGTGTTTCCATTTTTTCTGACTGCCACACCAGCAAGGGTCATTTCTTTTCATACAAGGAACCAAAAGAAGTGGTTTTTGATTGTTTTTTTTCTTTCTATTGAAAATAGAGGGAATACTCTAGGCCATAACATAATACCCTATATTGAAAGCTGTGGAAATAGCTTTTAACATAAGATTTCCAGCCATTAAGGCTAAGCTAATGCCAAACAATCTCTCTAAAGCCAGCAACCCCATTTGGCCGAACAATCGGTTAATGGAGCTGGAAAAAAAGAGCGTAATCAAGGAGAAAGCCCAAGCGAGCATAATAGCTCCTAAAACAAGCTCTTTTGGAAAGATGCCTTCTTCCATATGTCCTAAGGTAGATGTGATCGTAGCGGGACCTGTGATAACAGGAAACGCTAAAGGATAGAATATTGGCTCATCCTCGTATTGGTCAAAGGTTTCTTCTTGGGAAGGAAGCGCTTTCATCATATTAATGGCAAGGGATCCAAGAAGAATCCCTCCTGTTAATTGAAATGCTGGTAAAGAGACTTCTAGTAAACGGAAGAATCCTTGACCAAATGTTATAAACAAAATCAAGGTGAGCAGAGCAAAGATACACTCCCGCAAAATAATGCGCTGCTGCTTTCGGAAAGAGAACTTCTTCAATAACGCAACAAAGACTGGTAAAGATCCCAGGGAGTTAAAAAGAGCATAAAAAAGTAAGGTAAGGCGAAACAGTGAATGTAGCATAAATATACCTCTGCTTTCTTATAGGAAAGTTTGCTGTAAACCAGATACAAGGAGTTGCGCGCCTATAATTACGACAACAAGTCCTAAAATGGTTTGTGTTGCAATGATTGCCTGAGAGCCTGCCTTGCTGGTTAGATGGAGAACAATTGTAGTTATCGACATCATTAACCAAGAAAGAAATAGCAACGCACAAATAATAGAAAAGGGGATTTGTTGCGTGGTTAAAGGTGCGCAGGCACACAACCACGAAGGCCCAATCATCAAAGGGAGCGCTATAGGCGCTACTTTGGGTGCATGAGAAAGAGAGGAAAACTTACCCCAACGGTCTGGATGGGTATTCCGAAGGATTGCTCGCATGCCCGCTAACATAACTCCGCATCCTCCAACAAAAGTGACTGCGCACGGAGGTGTTTGCAGGGAGTAAATAAGCCCTGAAAGCCCAGGATAAAAAATAAATACCCCTAGAAGAGCAAAAAGACTTTCGCGGATCAGTAGTAGAGCTTGGCTTTTTTTGGATAGATTACTAAGGATTTTATTGAGGACCTCGACATTAGTCATAGAATCCGAAGCCAAAAATAAGATACAGCTCTGAGACAATAAAAAGAATGACCAGTCCATAAAATATATTTGTAAGAAGGTTGATTGTGTCTGAAAAAAAAAGACCTTGGAAAATTTTAGTCCAAACTGAGATTTAGTGAAACTGAATTAATAAGAGAAGATTCAAAAATCTCATTGTTATCAAAAAAATGTGACAGAAGGACAGATGAGGAAATCTAACAGAGATCTGATGGATCATTAGAAATCAGGGTTTCGATAACGAAAGAATCAATAGATGCTTGCAGATCGGGATAAGTAGAAGATAATGTTGAGAGTAAGGTTTGTAGTAATTCCCGTGATAGAGAAGATTGTGTTTTAGCGAGTAAGGGAAGCGTAGCTTCCCATTGTGCTAGCTCATCGGACCGTATCTTAGGAGAATCTTTGGTGGCTTCTACATAGATCGCGAAAGCATCTTGGGGATATTCTTGGCAGAAATTTAAACTACGCGATAAAGCTTTTTGCATGCTACGAATTACCTGAGGAGTTGTGGCATGAGATCCTCTTTTCCCACATAAAAGGAGCTGTGGACCGGTAGGAGATCCATAAGTGTCGGAAAGGAAACAGTCGGTGGGGGCTCCTTTCAAAGAAATAGTTACCCCTTCAATGTTATAAAAAGCGCCATATAAGAAGTCTATTTGGTGAGAGAGCATGGGAGAAATCATATCCGCACTAACATTTTTGATAGCTGAAGGAACAACGTGATGTTCGCGTAAAGATTTGAGTAGTTGCGGTAGATTTTTAGAATCATTGAGGCAAAAGCCGAGTACTCGGCCATTAAGATCTTCCAGTTTGTTAATTCCCTCATGTTTTCGGTAAATGAGTCCTTGCAGAGAACTATCGATTAGTCTACCAACAACCTGAATCGGAGCCCCTCTAACCGCAGTTTTTAATATTCCCAAGCTGTGGTAGAGGGTGTAATCCACTTTTTCAAGAAGAAGATGAGGAATAGAGGAGCAGGTGTCAGTATTTTTTTGCAGAGTTAAAGAAATACCTTCATCTAGAAAAAATCCTTTTTCTACGCCTACATAAAGGGGTACGTGGTTGGGATTAGGAGTCCAGTCTAAGAGTAGCGTAAAGGACTTTTTAGGAAGGGGAGTAGTATCAGTGGATTTCTCTTTTAGGCAAAATAGTCCGATGAGCAAAGTAAGAGGAATGAATGCAAAGCGCCATTGTTTTTGTGGGGATTTACGAGACGATTTTTCAGTTCTGAAAAAAGAGAATACACTTCGTTCAAGAAGGAGAATACTGTAAAACAGGCTTAAGGTGAGTAGGGTAAGAACAGATATACCTGCTAGAGCCATTGCCATATCATAGTTTCTTCGACTTTCTAAAATTAGGATTCCTAAACCAGATTGGGCTGCCACCCATTCTCCGGCAATAGTTGCAAATCCTGCTGCACTCATAGCGATCTTAAGACCAGAGAAAATATGGGGGAGTCCATGAGGGATTCTTAGTTTAATGAGGGTTTGCCAGGTGGTTGCTTGACAAAGAGTAAATTGTTCTAACAGCTCTTCGGGAGGATTTTTGATTCCCTGATGAATAGTTAATGCTAAAGGGAAAAAAATGCTTAAAGCGGTTGGAATGATGACGGCCCTAGCTCCCCATCCAAACCAAAGAACGATTAAGGGAGTCAGAGTAAACATAGGAAGACACTGCACTAGGACGCATAAGGGATGTAATACTCCCTGAATGGAAGGGAATAAAAGCATGGTAACAGAGAGAGAGATCGAAAGTAGTAATGCTAAAAAGAATCCTCCTAAAATACCTTGAACTGTATACCAAGAATGTTGAAGAAGTACCGGGAAAGAGTTGATTCCTGTCATAAGCACTTTAGATGGAGGGGGGCATATAAAGCCAAAACTCGGGTAGTTTTGAGCAAAAAATTCCCAAAATCCTATCAAGGTGAGGATCATAAGTGCATAGCTAATAAACTTTTTCATGAGAGGAGAAAAGACTTCGTTATCGGAGGAGCATAAGGAAAGAGAACATATGCGGCAAGAGAATGATAGTTTAGGGATTGTAATGGTTCCTGAAGATAAATTATTTGGTGCTCAGACGGGGAGATCAAAAAATTTTTTCTCCTATGGAAAAGAATTGATGCCTATTGAGGTCATTCAGGCGTTGGTAAAAATTAAAAAATGTGCAGCTAAGGCAAATGGAGATTTGCAGTGTCTCGATGCTAAAAGGCGGGATATGATTGTGGCTGCTTCGGATGAAATTCTTTCCGGAGGATTAGAGGAACACTTCCCTTTAAAGGTATGGCAAACAGGAAGTGGAACCCAAAGCAATATGAATGTGAATGAGGTAATCGCTAATTTAGCGATTAAACGTCACGGAGGGGAGCTAGGAAGTAAAAATCCTGTGCATCCCAATGATCATGTGAATAAATCACAGTCTTCTAACGATGTTTTCCCTACGGCCATGCATATAGCTGCTGTGCAAAGTATAAAAGGTTCTTTAATACCGGCATTAGAACATTTACAAAAAAACCTTGATGCCAAAGCTTTAGAGTTTTCTAGAGACATTAAAATTGGAAGAACACATCTAATGGATGCCGTTCCAATGACTCTAGGGCAAGAGTTTTCTGGGTACAGTCATCAGTTACGTAGTTGTTTGGAGCGTATAGGTTTTTCCTTAACCCATCTTTACGAATTAGCGATTGGAGGGACTGCTGTTGGAACAGGATTAAATGTTCCTGAAGGTTTTGTAGATAAAGTAATTTATTATTTAAGGCAGGAAACGGGAGAGCCTTTTATTCCGGCTTCTAATTATTTTGCCGCATTGTCGAACCATGATGCTTTAGTGCAGGCTCATGGATCCTTAGCTGTTTTAGCTTGCTCTTTGATTAAGATCGCCACAGATTTGAGTTTCTTAGGTTCAGGACCTCGTTGCGGGTTAGGGGAAATTTTTTTCCCAGAAAACGAGCCGGGATCTTCCATCATGCCTGGAAAGATTAATCCTACTCAGAGTGAAGCTCTACAGATGGTGTGTTCTCAAGTTATTGGTAATAACCAATCCGTTATTTTCTCAGGGACTAAAGGGAACTTTGAGCTAAATGTTATGAAGCCTGTGATTATTTATGATTTTTTGCAGTCTGTAAACTTGTTATCGGGAGCTATGAGATCCTTTGCGGATTATTTTGTTAGCGGATTAAAGGTGAATAGAGGACAACTGCAACAAAATGTGGAAAGATCTTTGATGTTGGTTACGGCTTTAGCTCCTGTTTTAGGATATGATAAGTGTTCGAAGATTGCTCTAAAAGCTTTTCATGAAAATTTGAGTCTGAAAGAGGCCTGTGTATCATTAGGTTTTCTGTCTGAACAAGAGTTTGATACACATGTTGTTCCGGGATTGATGCTAGGGAAAAGAGAAAGGGAATAGATTTTAAGAAGAGGGTATGAAAAACATCCTCTTCAATCCTAATCATGAAGAGGATGAGGAATCTCAGAATACCTGTTATGCTATTGAGAAGATTTGCTCTCTAGCTTAATAAGAGCTTTAGCAAATAATAAAGCTCCTTTGATATTTGAAAATATGTGATCTACTCCGATCAACTCATCCACGTGATATCTTCTTAAGTCATTGAGAGGAGTTTTCTTTACGCCTGCTAAGAGCAGTAAAGTTCCTTGTCTATCGCATTCCAAGAAAAATTCTTCTAGGGCATGCATTGCCGATGCATCGATCGTAGGTACTCTGGTCATGCAAAGGATGAAAATTCTTGGAGGCTTTTCAATTTCATTTAATAAATTTTTTAATCGATCAGCAATTCCAAAGAAAAAAGGGCCATTAATTTCATAAATTTCTGTAAAAGGAGGCACTTCATTTTTGCTAAATAGTAGATCATTCTGAGGTTGTTCTGACTCATCAAAATACTGTGCAGTGGAAATGACATCGGAAAGATCGCTCATTCGTTTCATGAATAAAAAAGCTGCGAGCATCATTCCTACTTGTACGGCAGAAGTGATTGTAGTCATTACCGTAAGGATGAACACTGTTAGTAAGACTAAGATATCTTCCTTAGGAGCAGTGAATAGATGGATGAAGTGGTGAATTTCACTCATATTCCAAGCAATTAAAATCAAGACTGCAGCCAGACATGTTAAAGGTATTTTAATCGTTAAGGGAGCTAAAAGTAGTAGAATAAAGGTGAGACAGATTGCATGAATTATCCCTGCAATAGGTGTGCTAGCGCCGCATTTAATACTTGCCGTGGTTCTGGAAAGAGACCCCGTGACAGGCATGCCTGCAAACAAAGAAGTTCCAATATTAGCAATTCCTTGTCCAATTAGCTGACAATTGGATTGATGTCTCCACCCAGTCATTCCATCGGCAACCACAGCAGCTAGCAAGGTCTCGATTCCAGAAAGTACTGCAATAGTCAATGCATCTGGCATAAGTTGTAGCATTTTTGTAATGCTGATATGCGGGAAAACAGGTCCAGGTAAAGAACTGGGAAGAGTTCCATATCGGCTACCTATAGTAGGGATGTCTATTTTGAGAATCCATACTAAGGTTGATGCAATGATAATGGAAATCATTACTCCAGGGTAGCGGGGTTTATAATTTCGAAAATAGATCATTAAAAGTAGAGTAAATAAGCCAACCGCAAAGGTTTTGCTATCCCAGGTCCATAGATAATCCCAATAAGCTACCCATTTGCCAATAAAATCTAGAGGAACGCCATCTCCCATTTGTAATCCAAGAAAATCTCGGATTTGAGAAGAAAAAATAATCACTGCGATACCAGTTGTCAGACCAGTAACCACAGGATAGGGCATGTATTTAATAAAAGTTCCTAACCCTGCGAGACCGAAAATAATTAGGAAAATTCCGGCCATTAATGTGATGGTAAACAGTCCATCTTCTCCGTATTTGACACCAATACAGTAAAGAATAGAAATGAAGGAGCTGGTGGGGCCAGATATCAATACACGACTGCCTCCCAAAGCAGAGGCAAGAAATCCTCCAATGATAGACGCTAATAACCCCTGTAAGGGAGAAACTCCAATCCCTATCGCGATGGCAATAGCTAAAGGAAAGGCTAGAATTCCTGCAGTCAGCCCCGCAATAAAATCTTTTTTTAATGTGTTGAAAGAATACCCTTCTTTTAAGCAGGTAACTAGTTTAGGGACAAGGTGTTTAAAGGATAGTGAAACTTTCACCAGGACCTCTTCTGTGTTCGAAAAAGATGGTTCTTTTCTTATAGTAGAAAGGAATTTATCCAACGAGAAGAGAGGTAAGGAACTTTTCCGTAGGACAATCTTTCTATTTTTTATCACGAATAAGAACTAAATCGTAGTCTTTGTAAAACTGTTTTTAACATCGTTGTGTCAACGAATCCGTGATGAGTCTGTCTTGCAATCGGATAGGATAGCTAAACAGAGAACTGTTTTGGGCTGTGTAGAGAGATTCCCAGCTTAGAAGGCTTTCAGTCTCACAGTGAAAACAGGGGTGAAAACACTTTTGATGAAAAGGGCTTTCTATGCAACAGTTTTGCGGATGGATGAGGTGAGAAAATACTTTGCAATAGTAGGTTTTGATATTTTTTAGGGGAAATAGAGTGTCATTATTTTATTTTAATTCGTCAGCCATAAGTAGTAGAGGATAGTTTCCTTTTTTTATTGAGATAGAAAGGTTTTCCCTATAGTGTCGAAAACTACTTTTGTGTAACATGGTCTGGATTTTAGCCTTAGTAATCTTGTCTTTTGGATATTTCCTCTTTCGAGGGTTATTGTGTGCTAAGAGCTGGAGCCGAGCCCAAGATCTGCGTACAAGGTTGGATTCTGACAGTACGATGATATGTGTATACGCAGGGCCTTTTGGTTTCTCGTAATTGTTTTTGCCTAAGCTTCTGAGGGTTCTTGTTTTTCTGAATGAAGCCCTCAGAGTAAGATGCTTCTCGAGGTCTTTATGTTGAAGTTTCAGTTGTGTGCGTTGTTCCTTTTCGGGTATCTCGCGATAGTTTTTGAACACATAGTTCGGGTAAATAAATCTGCGGTCTCTCTTGCTATGGGGGGCTTGATGTGGTTAGTCTGTTTCTCCCACATGCCCCATATCGATCACGTTATAATGGCCGAAGAAATTGCTGATATGGCACAGGTCATCTTCTTTTTATTTGCAGCCATGGCCATTGTAGAGCTCATTGATGCTCATAAAGGATTCTCTATTGTTGTGCGGTGCTGTAATGTTGAATCCAGAAGCTTTTTGCTTTGGGTATTGCTCACTCTTTCCTTTTTCTTATCTGCAGCTCTAGACAACCTCACGTCCATTATTATCATTGTTTCTATTTTGAAGCGTCTTGTTAAAGCTCGAGAAGATCGGCTATTGCTGGGAGCACTTTGCGTGATAGGGGTAAATGCAGGAGGGGCATGGACACCTTTAGGAGATGTCACAACGACAATGCTTTGGATTAATGATAAAATTTCGACGGCAGGGATTATTACCTCTCTATTTCTTCCTAGTGTGGTTTGTGTAGTTGTTGCGGGAGTTTGTGGTCAGTTACTGTTAAAAAAGCGTCGTTGTTCAGGATTATTAGAGGATCTTGATAGTGAGCCCGCTCTCCCTAAAAGTAACCTAATTGCTTTTGTTGGTTTTGGCTCTTTACTTATGGTTCCTATGTGGAAAGCTGTATTGGGAGTGCCTCCCTTTATTGGGGCTTTGCTAGGACTTGGTTTAGTTTGGCTTGTTAGTGATTGGATTCATTCTCCTCATGGTGAGGGACGAAATCATCTGCGCATGCCGCACATTTTAACTAGAATAGACATTTCCTCTGTTACATTTTTCATTGGAATTTTGTTAGCTGTTAATGCACTAGCGTACTCTCACGTATTGCAAGATTTATCCGTGAGTATGGATGCCGTATTTTCTCGCAATACCCTTGCTATTTTACTAGGCTTAGTTTCATCTGTCTTAGATAATGTTCCGCTCGTTGCTGCTACAATAGGGATGTACGACCTTCCAATGAACGATCCTCTTTGGAAACTCATAGCCTATGCTGCAGGCACAGGAGGAAGTATTCTTATTATTGGATCTGCTGCAGGAGTTGCCTATATGGGAATGGAAAAGGTTAGCTTCGGTTGGTATGTGAAACATGCTTCTTGGATTGCTTTAATTAGCTATTTTGGGGGATTAGCAGTGTATTTTCTGATGGAAAATTTCATGGGATTATTCGCCTGATTTTGTCAGAAGATATAGTAAAAAATTTTTTAAAAATCTTTAAATAAAGGTGCGCTCCCAATATTATAGGCCCCTTTTTGAATGGAAAAATGGGTTTTGGAGAACATCGATTATGAAAATGAATAGGATTTTGCTACTGCTGCTAACCTTTTCTTCCGCTATACATTCTCCTTTGCATGGGGAAAGTTTAGTCTGTCAGAATGCTCTGAAAGATTTGAGTTTTTTGGAGCATTTGCTGCAAGTCAAGTATGCCCCTAAAACTTGGAAAGAACAGTATTTAGGTTGGGATCTTTCTAAAAGCTCTGTTTTTGCAGAGCAGAAATTGCGTTCCGAGGACAACCCTTCAACAAGCTTTTGTCAGCAAGTAATTGCGGACTTTATTGGAGCGTTGAGTGATTTTCATGCCGGGGTCTCTTTCTTTGCTGTAGAGAGTGCCTACCTTCCCTACTCTGTACAAAAAAGTAGCGATGGACGCTTCTATTTCGTTGATGTAATGACCTTTTCTTCTGATATTCGCGTCGGGGATGAGTTACTTGAGGTAGACGGGCAGCCTGTTGCAGAAGCACTTGCTACCCTATATGGAACCAATCACAAGGGGACTCTCGCTGAAGAATCTGCTGCTTTAAGAACGTTATTTTCTCGTATGGCTTCTTTAGGACATAAAGTCCCTTCCGGGAGAATCACCCTCAAAGTTCGTCGTTCTTCTGGTTCTGTGAAAGATGTGCGAGCAAAATGGCGTTATACTCCAGAAAGTGTAGGGGATTTAGCTACGATAGCTCCTTCCATAAAAGCTCCACAGCTGCAGAAGTCTATGAGAGGGGCCTTTCCTAAAAAAGAAAGTGTATTTCATCAGTCGAGCACTCTGTTTTATTCTCCAATGGTTCCTCATTTTTGGTCGGAGTTTCGTAATCACTACGCAACGAGTGGTTTAAAAAGTGGGTACAATATTGGGGATACCGATGGATTTTTCCCAGTCATGGGACCCGTTATTTGGGAGTCGGACGGAATTTTTCATGCTTATATTTTCCCCTTGGTTGATGAAAATGGTAGAAGCCATAACGTAGGATTTATCAGAATTCCTACGTATGGTTGGCAAGAGATGGAAGATTTAGATTCTATAGGGACACCTCCTTGGGAAGAGTTTGGTAAGATCATTACGCTATTTTCTGAAAAAACAGAGGCTTTGATCATTGACCAAACGAATAATCCTGGGGGGAGCGTTATGTATTTATACGGATTGCTCTCTATGTTGACGGATAAACCTTTAGATCTTCCTAAACATAGAATGATTCTAACTCAGGACGAAGTAGTTGATGCTTTAGATTGGTTGAATTTATTGGAAAATGTGGATACAAACGCAGAGGCTCGGATTGCTTTGGGAGATAATATGGAAGGATATCCCATTGACTTGCAGGCTGCTGAATATCTGAAAAGCTTTGCTCATCAGGTATTGGCATGTTGGAAGAATGGAGATATCGAATTATCTACACCGATTCCTCTTTTTGGGTTTGAGAAAATTCATCCACATCCTCGAGTCCAATATACTAAGCCTATTTGTGTTTTGATTAATGAACAGGATTTTTCTTGTGCGGATTTCTTCCCTGCTATTCTGAAAGACAATGACAGAGCCCTTGTCGTTGGAACTCGAACAGCGGGAGCTGGGGGATTTGTCTTCAATGTACAATTCCCTAACAGAACGGGAATTAAAAGTTGCTCTTTAACAGGATCTTTAGCAGTTAGAGAGCATGGGGATTTGATTGAAAATGTTGGGGTTGAACCTCATATTGAAATTCCTTTCACAGCTAATGATATTCGTTATAGAGGGTATTCTGAATATATTCAGAAAGTACAAAAATTGGTTGCTCAGCTAATCAATAATGACAGTGTAATTATTCTCTCAGAGGATGGAAGTTTTTAACTGTTATGTTTATTTGTAAGTTAAGTAAGGGCTTTTCGACTTTGTGTCGAGAGGCCCTTATTTTGTTTAAAATGTTAACGAAAGGAGGAGATAGTGCATGCGTAAGGTTATCATCTGTTCTCCTAGAGGTTTTTGTGCTGGAGTCATTCGCGCGGTACAAACTGTAGAAAGAGCTTTAGAGAAATGGGGAGCTCCTATTTATGTTAAGCATGAGATTGTTCATAATCGTCATGTTGTGGATAAGCTACGGGCTAAAGGAGCTATTTTTATTGAAGATTTACAAGAAGTCCCTTGCAATAGTCGAGTTATTTATTCAGCGCATGGTGTTCCCCCTTCTGTAAGGGAAGAAGCTAAAGAAAGGGGACTAATTACTATTGATGCAACATGTGGTCTTGTTACAAAAATTCATTCCGCGGTCAAAATGTATGCTCGGAGGGGATACCTTATTATTCTCATAGGTAAGAGAAAACATGTTGAGGTTATCGGGATATGTGGTGAAGCACCTGATAAAATTACTGTTGTGGAAAATATCGCTGAAGTAGAGGCGCTGACTTTTAGTACGAAGGATCTTTTGTTCTATGTGACGCAAACGACTTTAAGTATGGATGATTCTGCAGATATGATCGCTGCTTTAAAAGCTCGTTATCCTCAAATTATTACATTACCAAGTTCTTCTATCTGTTATGCTACGCAAAACCGTCAGAGCGCTTTACGCAATATTCTTCCGAAGGTGGAATTTGTTTATGTAATAGGGGATCCTAAAAGTTCCAATTCAAATCAGTTAAAAGCAGTTGCTGCAAGACGCGGTGTTGTAGCTCGGCTTGTAAATAATCCTGAAGAAATTACGGATGAAATTTTACAATATTCTGGGAATATTGGTGTGACAGCAGGAGCTTCGACTCCTGAAGATGTTGTACAGGCTTGTTTAACAAAATTACAGAAACTCATTCCAACTTTAGTTGTAGAAACGGATCTTTTTGTAGAAGAAGATACCATATTTCAACTCCCTAAAGAATTGCAGTGAAATCAATAAGATGAAGAAACTTCATCTTATTGATAAAGACTGCGGGCAGCATCATGTTGTGTTTGTAGAATTTGTAGTAAGAAGCTGTCCATATTTCTCCAGTGATCTTTGAGCTCTTCTATTGATCGGACCATTTCATCGTGTTCTAAGCGAAAAATTTCTTTATAACTTTCTGCTATAGTTCGTGTTGCATTGGCACGAAGATCATAAATAGTTGAAGAGACTTTTGCTAACTCGGACAGAGAGGCACAGACTTTCCCCATTCCTTCAAAGAAAACTTTTGATGAAGATTGTTTCCAGCCTCCCGTTGCTCTACGGATGATATTGAGTAGCCCTTCTCCTCCGACTTCTCCAATTATGGGAGAAATCGCTCCGAAAATACCTAAGGTAGCTGTGGCAATGCCTAGCCATTTTGTAATTTGAGCTTGTTTAGAGAAGGAATTAGCAATAGTTTTAGCTTCCTGCATGAAGTGTTCTCGAGCGGATCTTCGTTCAAGAAGATTTTGTTCTCGGCTGTTGAGCATAAGTTTCATGATTTCTGCACAGATGCGCAAAATATCTAAATGGTTTATGCGCATGCGTAGCAATTGACTGAGTTGAGACTGGGAAAGAGCAAACTCACAAACCTCTTGAGGTAAAGATTCTGGATGAAAGTTTTGTTTCTGTTGTTTCCTTGTACAAGGAGAAACATCTGTTTCATTTGATAAATCTTCCTTTTCTTCTTGTTGGTCAGAGTGATCTTGATTGTGATTGCGCTCCTGATCGACGTCTTTAGAATGACTTTCTTGATCATGTGATAGCCTTTCTCTGATAACAGTCTCTTTATGTGCCGCTGTCTCAAAAAGCGCCATAGGGCTGAGAGGTGCTCGAAAGGGAGAAAGTTTCTCTCGAGATGAAGAAAGATGACTGGAATCCTTGGTAAGCATTGCAGAGCGATTTTTCACTGAGGCAAGAGGACTTTCTTTGCTGAAGATCTTAACAGGAACATTCAAGGTTAGAACTGTGCTTCGTGAAGTAGCTTGGTTAGTTTGTGTAAGATGAGGGCAAGGTAGCGAAACTGTAAGTGGTGTGCCTCTTAGAGGAACAGTTTGTTGTGAAGTTGTGCATAAACGTCCTTGCATAGAAGAGGTTGAGGAAGTTTTAGGGGAAGGAATTGTGCGTTGCAGCATGCTTTGGCTTTGAGAATGATTGCGCTCCGATTGACTTGTTGAGGATTCCTGAGTAGATGTGGAGATGATTATTCGAGAAGAAGAACCGGATTGTTTAGAGGTATATTGAGTAAGTAGAGGCTCTTTTTGTGGAGAAAAGTATTTGGTCTCGGGGGAAAGAGTTTTTTCTGTTTGTGTAATGACAGATACACAAAGGTCAGAAAGGTTTCTTACTAAAGCTAATTGCTGTGATTCGGGAACTTGCACGTCGATAGAAAGATCAGAGGTTGCTTCACAAGCAGTTTCTGGCTGCTCTCCGGATAATATTATTTGTGGTGAAGGGGGTGTTTCTTGAGTTGCTGGGATCGTCATAATTCTGAATCGCTATCGTAAGGCTTCTACAAATGTCTGGCCAATTTCTTTTTGTAATTGTAGGGTTTCTGAGAGTTGTTCAAAAGAGGTTTGCATAGAATCAAGAAGCTGTTCCGTACGTAAAAAGTATTCATCACGTTCCCAATTCACTAGCTCGATCTGTGCATCGATTTGGGCGCAACGTGCACGAATTTTTTGGCTGCTGGATTGTAAAGAAAGAGCAATACCCTGTGTCAATCCAAGCATGCCAGATAATGCTGGGGAAATGGATTTGACAACCCCTTCTAAAAGGGGACTCATTCCTAATTTGGCAACGTATAAAGATGAGGCTGATAAGACACAGCTGAAAAGGGTTAAGGCGAGTTTAACATAACCAAGATAACGGATCTTCCTTTCTAGATCTTTGCCAGGGAGATGTTTGGCAATGGCCCGCCAACCATCAAAAACTTCTATAAGGGATATAACGATCATAATTAAGGCTGCGAAAAGAGAGAACCAAGAAAGGATTCCACCTCCCATAGCTATAATGGTTACAGCCACTCCCATTTCTGCCCACGGGACGATAGCTGCAACGAGGCTAGCTAGAGAATCCCAGAATCGCGTAGTCTTAGATTTATCAACAATTTTTTGCATCTGTTCGATGCGTTGCTGGTGCAGCATAGTTAATTCTTTTTGAGTGATTTCTAAATTTTCTTTGTGAGCGGAATAGGCAGAGAAATCTGAGAGAATGCCCTGTTTGGTGAGAAGATAGCTTAAGGAGAAAATTCCGACAGTAGGAGGAGTAATAACAGGGACTACTGTTATTGCCCGAGCTTTTCTTTTTTGTATTCTATGAGATTTTTGTTGAGAATGCGGATCTTCTTTTGAGGGATGATCAGAAGAATCTGGGTACTCGCTAAATGTTTGCGACGGTGAGGAAGGGGAATGAAACCAGGTATTCTTTTGTTCTTGTGCTACGGCATCCTCTTTTTTTGGTGAAATGAGCTGGGCTTTTAGAAGCGATTCTGTTTTAGGAGATGGGAGGGGTGTGTCTTCTATGAAGAAAGATGGGCGCTCGTGAGAAAGAGGGGTTGAAGAACTTTCGTTATGATCAAGGCTTTGAGGGATTGTTTCTGAAAATTGGAGAGACTGCGAGAAACTTTTTTCGGAGTTTTCTTTAGGTGGAGTTTGGGGAGAAAAGAGTCCTTTTGCCGACAACGTGCGAAGAGGAGTTTTAGTATGGTGTTGGGAAAAAAGGTTCCAAGGGGAAGATGTTGTAGTGCGTATGGTTGCAGAGAGCTGTGAGGAGGGGGAGCTTCCAAAAAGCAGAATACGTTCTTTAGATGTAGCCAATTGCAGTTTAGCAAGGGGTTTGGGAGAGGATTTAGATCTAGAAAAACAGTTGGCGAAAATTTTTTGTATGCAGGGAGGGGTAGTTTCTGTGGATAGAGAGCAGGAAAAAGGAAAAGTCTCTGATTGAGAAACAGGAGTAGAGGCATCTGGAATATCAGGTGATTGAGAAAGAACGATGTCTGTTGCTTGTGCAAACCAGGATGACATAATGACGTAAGTCCTCTGTGGTCTTATTTTAGGCGTACGATTTAATCGCTAAAATCTCTTCTTTTAAAGCATTGTAAGCAGAGCTTATCTTAGCTTTTTGCCATGCGAGATCTAGGGCTTTTTCAGCTTCTTCAGGATTGTTGAGAAGAGTGTAGCAGACATAGGCATAGTAATGAGGATAAGGATCTTTTTCCCTTAGGAATGCCGCTACACTATAGGCATGAAGGGCTTGTTGATATTTTTGGAGCATGTGGAGAGAAGCTCCTAATGAAAACCAAAACTTAGAAACGAAGGGATTAAAGAAAACCAACCAGTAGAAAGCCATAGAGCTTTCATCATACTCTCCTTGAAGGTAGGCATGGTATCCTTCTTTGTAAATCTGTTCAAGGTCTTCTGAAGATAATTTGAAAACTTTTTGATAAGTATCCAGAGGAATATTTTTGTTTGGTATATATTTCTCAAAATACGCTTCCATATCCTCTGGAAGAGGATGCAGATGCGGATGAGAACGAGAGATTTTATCAAGTAGATAGGCTAAATAACGCATTAGGGACGCAAGTTGTGGACAAAAGTGTCCATAAGTTCCTTCAAGAGTTTCAAAACATTAGATCTTGTTTGATGGCATTGAGAGACTTCTTGGAGAAGCCGTTGCATGTCTGTTCGTTCTAATTGAGTAATTTTCTCCATATTTTCTTTGAACATCTGGATGTTTTCTTTCAAAAGTTTTTTTTCATCTTCGGACCAGTTATACGAGTCTCCAATCGAGACTCCTAAGTTTTTTGCATGATCAACAAGAGCGCGCATTTCTGCATTTTGATCCCAGTCAATGGCTCCTTTCTCATTGTTAATTTTTGACAATAGCAGAGTAAGTGAATCAACATTATCTGTACGTTCCTTAACGCGTGCATAGAGCTTGTTTGCCTCGGCCTCTGCTTGGCCTAAAATTCTGGCCATAAGCTCCATGAAACGGGTGAAAACGTTTTCGATTCGAGGAGATTTTTTTGGGAGGGATTCCACAGAATTTTGAGAAGAAAATAATGACATGGGGGAAGGAGGCCTTTTCCGGAAAGTACTTTGACTAGATTTTTGGTTTGGAGTGGAGTTATAGGCAAAGTAGGAAACGGAGAAAGCCTCTTCAAGATTCTCATTTTCCTGATTCGATGACGTTTTGTTCTTATTTTTTCTCTCCGACGATATCTTTATGTTTTCTGATTGATCATCTTCCTGATAAGAATCATCTCCGTTGCGCTCTCGGTCAGAGTTTTCCCTTTGACGGCCCTCTTGTTTTTCTTTTTCTGTTGAACCAGTTTTGTTTGTTTGTCCAGATAGATCCTGTTCCTTTTGAGAAAAGAACGTTATTCCCGTTGAGAGCCCAGATTGGTGAGAGCGTGTATTATCGTTAGAAGAGTTTTGAGAGGAAGTTGGATTAGCTCGGTTATGAGGAACGATAGACGAAGGAACAGCTCTAACTATGTTTTGCTCTGAATGTGAAAATAGAGAGGGTTGTCCTTGCATAGCAAGGGGGCGGGCTAAAGGTTGAGTAGATGGCTCTTTAGAAGAGAGGGAAGGAAGGGACTGTGATGATGCCTTCGTTTGTAAAGAAAATATGGAAGATTTTGTTGTCGGATTGGGACGATTCGGAGAAACTGTGCTCTTTTGCAAAGAAAGAGGGGTGTCGGAAGAGGGAGTTTTTTCCAAATCTTGTACAAGTTCTGCAATTTGAATTTCCAGATCGACTGTTTCAGGAGGAAGGAAAATGAGGTTGTGTTGGAAAGCTGGGGGAAGGAGTCCCTCCTGAGCTGCATAAATGCTAGCGATTCCTAACAAGGAGATCAGAGATTCGTTACACCCCTCTTCAATAGATTGAGACAGAGTGACATCTCCTATGGTTGTTTTCAATACTCCTCTTTCTTGAACAGTGTTTTGGGATAAATTTTCTAGGTCTCCTTTGAAAGAAGGATTTGCTGACACACTGGAAAAAGGAGAAGAGGTATCCATAGTTGCAGAAGTTTGTATCACAGGCCTTTCAGAAAGGAGGGACCTTAGCTAAAAAAGTATTTTTCATGCAAGTTTGATGATTAATCTTTTAGAAAATGTTACTGTCTGAAATTCAGTATATTAATAGAGATTTCTATCTGTTGATGATAGGTGGGAATTACGCTGCAGAGATCAGGATGATCAGGAAGAAAAAGAGGAGATATTGATACAATGGAGTAGGAATATTTATTTTTTTTATCTGATCAAAAAGTGGAAAATCGCATCGTTCTTATCGATGCATAGAGACAAATAGTCCTAGAAGGTAATTAACTTATTGCTAAAATAAGCGGTTGGAGATACCATTGTCTTCTCTATTAATCATCTGTGCCCAGGTGGTGAAATTGGTAGACACGCTGGATTTAGGATCCAGTGCTTTGCGGCATGTAGGTTCAAGTCCTATCCTGGGCATGTCTTTCTTTCCAACTTTTTCAGATAGTGTTTGTGTTTTAATCGGGTAACCATGTCTGTGGCCTGTCTACAGCATTGGAAAAAGTGGGGGAAGATTAATGAAACAACTGTCGATCCTTGCAGGAATGCTTTCGTTAAGTTCTGCTGTTTTTGGGGTGGATGCTGTACATCTTGAGGATTTGGTTGGTCAATCCGAAAGCACTCTGGTTTCGGGAGTAGAGTTTGAAGATCAGGAAGGGAGAGAAACCCCTTACAGTTTCTACTACCCTTACCAATATGAGTATTATTATCCTGAAACAGGAGTTGATGAGGAAGCTATAGAAGATTCGGATAGGAATCTAGAGTGCCCTTGTAAGAAGAAAAAAGCTGAGAAAAAAAAGAAGACCTCTCAGACCTCTCGTCGAAGAAGATCCTAGGAACTACTCCTCGGATGATGGGTGTGAAATTTTTCAATAATGCTCTCAGAAGCTACATGCGTGTAGATTTCCGTGGAAGAGATGCGTGCATGTCCTAGCATTTCTTGAATAATTCGGAGATCTGCTTGGTTGTTGAGTAGGTGTGTGGCAAATGCGTGCCGCAAAGAGTGTGGTGAGATGTGTTTTGTTGTGACGAGTTTTGCATAGAAAGTAATGCGCTTCCATACACAAGAGCGTTCTAATTTTTTCCCTCTGATGGACAAAAATACATGTTCTTCAGAGGGATTTTTCTTTTGAAATCTTTCTCTAAACATGGTCAAGTACGAATCAATAGTCTGTCGTGCTTTGATACTAATAGGAACGAGACGAGTTTTCCTGCCCTTTCCAGTCACACGAATAAAATCATCACTGATATCTCCAATACAAAGATCACAGAGTTCGGATACACGAATTCCTGTAGCATAAAATGTATAAAGGATAGCCGTATCTCTGTTTGCTATATAAGCATCTAAATTCAGAGTATTAAGCGGCTGATTCAGTAGGGAGTTGACTTCTTCTGTTGAAAGAATAGAAGGAAGCCTTTTCCAGACTTTAGGATGTTCTATGAAAGGCTGCTGATGGATAAGCTTAGCGTCTTTTAGGAAATGGAAGAACACTTTTAGGGCAATCAATCGCCTTGCTAAAGTCGTTTCTGATTCTTTTGCTTGATGACATTTTTCTACAAAAAGAAAAACACTCTCTTGGTTGATCATGTCTGTAGTTTCAATGGGTACGCGTTGCAAAAAAAGAAGGATATCTTGGCAATAAGCTTGAACAGAAAGAGGGGCGATACCGCGGTCGACAGAAAGAAAGATTGTAAACTGTTCTATCAACTGTTGATGAAGGGGGAAAAGCATGGACATCTTTTTACTTGAAGCTGAAAAACAAGAAGTATCATCAGACTTTTTATATGGATAAACATTTTTAGAATATAAGAATGCGTTCTTCCTCTGTTTAAAATAAGAGTTCTTTTAATCCTAAGCTTAGGGTGTGTTTATTGATAATAACCTTTCTAAAAGGTACCATAGAAGGTCCCTCAATTGCTTTGAAGGAAGAGCCGTTAAAATAATAATGGGATTGGGGGAGACTAGTACAAAGGGCTGGGAGTTTTATGATTAAGATAGCACAAAGTTTCAAACCTTACATAATGGAGCCTGGAGTCAAGATCCCTATTCCTGGTTCGACTTTGTACGCACAGGTATTTCCTTCGCTTTGGAGAATATTCTCTGCCTCACATACGCTATTAGACGAGGGAAGAATTCCTGTAAAAGGTCCTTTGAAACGTTTTGTAGTATTTCAGAACTTGAGTCGAGGAGGAGTTGCTGTACTGTCTGAACAGTATAAGTATTACCTTTCTCCTCAAGGATTTTATACCTCTTCTATAGCGGACCTTCCTCACTCTTCTTTTTATCCTGGGGAATATGTTTCTTTTGGAGTGCACAAGCACGCAGATTTGGAAAAAATTCGGAGGAGAAAAGATCTTAAAGAGATCCTTCCTTTCTTATTTCGGCACGGAGTGCTTTTGCAAAAGCAAGCTTTGCAACCTTTAGAAAAAACAGAGGTGTCTCTTCTCTTAAAGAAGTTGGACGAGGTGATCGCTGAAGTTGATAAAGAAAATGTGTATGCTTTATTAGTAAATTTCATTTACTCCGGGTTATCTAAAACTTTGTTGCCGCGTCTGTATGATGAAGAATATCAGGGGATAGTATCAGAAGATCCTAGACAAGGGAATGAGGAAGTTCCTTTTGCATTACTGAGAGCTGCTGCACTCAGTATGCAAAAGATCTTTATTCAAGAGCAGGAAGGAGTTGTGACCTTGTTACCCGTACTTCCCCCCGAATTCCCTTGCGGTCGTTGGGTTGGCCTTTCCCTTGATATTGGGGAAATTTCCTTCGAATGGACTAAAAAAACGATTCGAAGGGTAGTTTTGAAAGCTCATTCTTCAAGAGAAATCGTGGTAACCAGTCCAGGAGTTCGATTGTGTCGTTTCCGTATTGAGGAACAGGGTAAGATTATCTCTTGTAAAATTAAAAAAAATTTAGAAAAGGTGGAGATAAAAGCGGGAACCACGTATCTATGGGACCGTTTTTGTAAATAAACGCAGAAAATGTCGTGGATCCTTTCTTCTTAAATACACAACATGTAGAGCTTCTTGTTTCAGGGAAACAGAGTAGCCCGCAAGATCTTTTAGGAATTGTTTCTGAAAGTCTGAATCAGGATCGGATAGTTCTTTTTCGTCCTGGAGCAAAGACTGTTTTTGTTGAGCTGCAAGGAAAGATTCAGCAAGCAGAATCGCATCATTCAGGGATTTTTTCTCTCCCTGTCACGAAAGGAATTTCTCCTCAAGACTATCGAGTGTATCATCAAAATGGTCTATTAGCTCATGATCCCTATGCATTTCCTTTGCTTTGGGGAGAAATCGATTCTTTTTTATTCCATGAAGGGACCCATCAGCATATCTATGATCGCATGGGTGCTATTCCTTGTGAAATTGGAGGGGTGCCTGGAGTGCGGTTTGTTATTTGGGCTCCGCATGCTCAAAGAGTTTCTGTTGTTGGAGATTTTAACTGCTGGCATGGACTTGTTAACCCTCTTCATAAAGTTTCAGATCAAGGAGTTTGGGAGTTATTTGTTCCTGGCCTCACGGCAGGTTCTTGTTATAAGTGGGAAATAGTTACAGCATCTGGTCAGGTTCTTATCAAATCTGATCCTTATGGTAAATTTTTTGGATCTCCTCCGCAAAGCGTTTCTGTTGTTGTGGATGATCGCTATGAGTGGGGAGATAAAGAGTGGTTAGACGAGCGCTCTAAAAAAGCCGAAGGCCCTATGAATATTTATGAAGTGCATGTAGGGTCTTGGAGATGGCAAGAAGAGCAGCCTTTAAATTATAGAGAGTTAGCTGATCAACTGTCCCTCTATTGTAAGCAGATGCATTATACGCATGTGGAGTTGCTCCCTGTAACAGAGCATCCTTTGAATGAATCTTGGGGATATCAAACAACAGGATATTATGCTCCAACTAGTCGTTACGGTTCTTTTGAGGATTTACAGTATTTTATAGATACCATGCATCAGCATGGTATTGGGGTTATTTTGGACTGGGTTCCGGGACATTTCCCTGTAGATTCTTTTGCAATGAGTAATTTTGATGGTACACCATTATACGAGTATACTAGAAATCCTAGTCCATTGCATCCTCATTGGCATACATATACCTTTGATTATGCCAAGCCTGAGGTTTGTAATTTCTTATTAGGGAGTGCTCTATTTTGGATAGATAAAATGCATATAGATGGTATCCGAGTCGATGCTGTTTCTTCCATGCTTTATCTTGATTATGGACGAAATCCAGGGGAGTGGATTCCGAATCGCTATGGGGGAAGAGAAAACCTTGATGCAGTCCGTTTTCTTCAGCAATTTAACACAATCATTCATGAGAAGTATCCAGGTGTCTTGACCTTTGCTGAAGAGTCTACAACATTCCCCAAGATCACTGTGTCTGTGGAAGAAGGAGGATTAGGTTTTGATTATAAATGGAATATGGGCTGGATGCATGATACATTGCATTATTTTGAAAAAGATTTTCCTTACCGGCCATATCATCAAAGCGATCTGACTTTCCCTCAGTGGTATGCCTTTAGTGAAAGGTTCTTGCTACCATTTTCTCATGACGAGGTAGTTCATGGGAAACGGAGTTTAATTGGTAAAATGCCTGGGGATGCCTGGAGACAGTTCGCTCAGTTACGTTTGCTATTGGGGTATCAAATCTGTCAACCAGGGAAGAAATTGCTCTTTATGGGCGGAGAATTTGGGCAAGGACGAGAGTGGTCGCCGAATCGCGAATTGGATTGGGATTTATTGGATATCCATTACCATCAGGGAGTACATTTATGCTCTCAAAAGTTAAACTCCTTATATGTGAATAGCCCTCAGTTGTGGAAAGGAGATCATTTACCACAGAGTTTTCGTTGGATAGATTTTAGTGATACTCGTAATGGTGTTGTTGCTTATTTGCGATTTGCTTCTGATGAGGATAAGGAAGCATTGCTTTGCGTGCATCATTTTGGCGTGAATCATTTCCTTCATTACATTTTACCGATGCTCCCTATGAAATCGTGTTCTTTGCTTATGAATACAGACGATTTAGCGTTTGGGGGATCGGGCAAAGGTTTTCGAAATCCCAAAATGTTAACTCCTGAAATGGTTAGAAAAGAGAAAACCTCTTCAGAACTAGCTCCTCTGGATGATGATGGTAGCGTTGCTTGGGGATTAGATATCGAGATGCCTCCGTCAGCAACGCTCATTTTTTCTGTAACACTACAATAATGTTAATGTGATGGCCAGTTTAAAGCGGAATATTTGGACATGGATGCTTGGGATGCAGCGCAAAATCTAGTGAGCATAGATTTTCTATCGCATACGCTTACGGGGACTTTATCTTCGAGAGAGAAATCCGGATTTTCAAGGTACCACTCTAAGAATTGGCAGCACCAAACACCACAGCTTAATTCTCCTAGGGGTTGTACTTGGAATGTTGATCCGATGCAGGTTTGGAAAGGAGTATTAGATTCTCCTTCTGGATAGATATTCCCGAGAGCAGAAGCTAGCTCGTTTAGTTGTGCTTGGGTTTGTTCAGGATGCCATACAAAGTCGTAAAGGCTATCAAAATATGTGACACATCTTCGGCATATATCTACAATGATTAATGCCCAGTGGCTATTTCCAACTCGTCCAGAGCGTATGTTTTGTTCCATTTTTGCTAACATAGCTTCTTGTGTATGTGCGTGAGGATCATGCCATAAGATGAATGGGAAGACACAGGCTTCTCTTAAAAGTTGGTAGTAATTTTCTGGTGTACAGGTAGGAGGACAAGGAAGATCACATTCTCCACATTGTTCGAGGATTTGTTTGGCAAGTAGGCAGTTACAAATATGTTCGACACAATTGAATTTAGTAAGTGGGGCGAAGATATTCAATGGGAGAACGGTTCCGTATTTTTCGTACATTAGGCAAGAGTGTTGGAATAGGTGTTCATTATCCCAAGTAGGAACAGGACCAGATAAAGCATCCTCAACATGAGCTAGGAGTCTATCTGCAGGTCCAGAAGGGGCTTGCGTTGCGGTGTCTATGTCTAAAAGATCTCGGAATGAGTACGCACAGAGGATGAGTCCGCAAGAGAATATAATAAGGAAGAGAACCAACAATACTCTAATAACCTTGTCCACTAAAGAAGCCTCTTTAAAAGATTGGGGGGTGGTGGAAAGATTGCTAGAGTCTGAGGTTATAAAGGGAGCCAAGGAAGAAGTGGTTGGTGGTGGGTTATTCGTTATGTTCATAATAAGAAGGTTATTTTGTTATACGACAACCATTATAAATGAATAGAAAGGATTTTGCTATTCAAAGAAATTATAAAGAAGGCCAGGCAAGATCAGAGAAAAGGTTACAAGCTTCTTCGCAGGCTCATGAGAAGGAAGCAAGATTTTCAGCGGCTTCCAGGATGTTTTTAGAGGTTCGATCCAGAGGATTGATCAAGGGATCTTCTAATTTCAGAAGGATAAAGGGTATCAAGTAGAGATTTTATGTAATGGTACAAATTATCAAAGTAGACCACTAGACCACACAACGGATTCTAAGATCTACAAGAACAAATATCCAGAGACTGTCCTCTATTGTGTTAATTTGTTCCGAAGTATTGCATGGTTTGAAGAGTCTCTTGGCGTGTTTTAGGGACCGGATGATACCAAAAATGAATATAGGAATGATTTGTGCATGTTTTAAATGCTGATGGTAATGTCTGCTAAACAAGAGATGGGAATAGGGCCATTGGCTTCTCCTGTAAAACACCTAGTTTGTCCGCTAGTATAGAGCAAATTTTTTCTTTAAAATTGAATACTGTGGACGGAGGAAACAGACCAATAAGAAAATAAGTTCTGGGTTAAAATATCAAAGAGCTTTGAACAAGTCTCGTTATCCCAAGCTAGTACTTAAGATTGAATCCTTTTACGAGTAGAAATTTCTTCAAAAAACTCTAATACAACTTTCTCTGAAATAATAGGAACAAGAGACTCTTTTGTATTTATAGACTCTAATAGAGGATATGTTGATATGTACGGCTTTGCTTTAAGTAGTTCAGGAGTTTTAGGAGCGGGAGCCTTTTCTTCATGGATACTAGGGAGGTGTTGTAAAGATGGAGAAGGTGAGGCAAGGGGATAAATGATATCCTCTTTAGGAAGAAGATGTTTTCGGCAGCACCAAGGGAAAGTAGTTATCTCTGAAAAGGTATAAAAGAAGAGAATGAGTCCTAAAGTCATAATGACAACTAGCACAGCTAAAGCAATCCGGACAACTTTTTGCAAAAAAGACCACCTATTTCTCTTTTGAACAAGAAGTTGTTGGGGAGACTCATGTAGGGATGCAGATATTGTTTTAGCAGAGGGATAAGAAGGAGATACCATAGAGATATTTGCTTAATGCTCAGTTTAACAATTCTTTTTGAAATGAATAATACAAATCTTTCTTGTCAGTTCTTCTGATGAAAAGAATCTTGGAAAAGAAATAAACCTTAACTAAGTTGTTGGCCACGAAAGATCGGCGTATTTTTTCATAAGCTTTTCAAAAGTAGAGTGTAGTGATTGGAGAAGGAGAGTTTTATATGCCAGGGAATCAGGAATTTTTTGCAAAATTCCTGTATGAGAATGGTCCATATACCACTTCATGTATTGGCAGCACCACAGACCACAACAGGATCCCATCCAGTTTTGTAAAGATTCGTTAACGGCGACGTGCACATCAAAAGGACAGCCGTTGTTTTTACATAGCCCTATATTTGCAAGACAACAAGCTAAACTTTTCATTCGACGTTCCATCTCATCTGTTGAGGCGATATAATTAACTAAGCTATCAAAATAAGTGATGCACCGAGCATCCAAGTCTACAACAATTACTGTCCAGTGACTATTTCCTGGAGTCCCTTGGGAAGCAATCTCTTGCATTTTTTCAAGAGTTTGTTGATGGTTTGTGGGCTCAGGATCATACCAAAGTAAGAAGGGCAGTACACGAGACTGTTGCAATAGCTGATGGTAATTTTCAGGAGAACAAGTTATGGGGCATTGTAGATCTCCAAGAGAGCAGTATTGACCTTGATCAGCTTTTAACTTGTCTTGAATGGTATTACAAATTTCCTCGCGATAGTTGAAAATAGTTAATGGAATTAAGCAATCGTTAGGCAAAAGCTTAGGATATTGATCGTGTAAAACGCACATAAACTGAAACATTTGAGAATTATCCAAGATAGCAAGTTCGGGTAGTCGACCAGAGCTTAAGTAATCCTGCACTACCTCTTGGGAGAGTAAATTCTCGGAAATTTTTGGATTTTTTTGGGGAAGAGTAGGTTCCTTTTTTTGATAAGGTGGAGTCGTAGGAACTGGAGGACTAGATATCGGTATCTTAGTAGAAGGTATGGGTAATTCGGTAGTTTTGGTTATACAAAATTTGCAGTTTAACAGATCGGAGAACCTATAAGCGATAAGGATAAGACCTAAAGAAACAAGAATCAAAAATAAAGCAACGATTATTCTAGCGATTTTCCCTAATAGACTGCTTTGAGAAAACAAAGAGGGAGGAGATTTTGGTGCATCAAAAGTCGGCAGTGAGGAAAAACTAGAAATTTTTGCCATAAATAGAAAAGTAAAAATAAAAAGGAGATATTGTACTATTTTCTACTTTTTATACACCAAATCTTTTGTTTAATTATTTTAGAAACGTAAAGATACCTCTCCATTCAGATAATTACAGAAAGTGGAAGACGAATAGTATCCGTGATACTGGAGTTGAAGTGTTGCAAATCGCAAAAGCTGTGTTTTCTGTGAAATTTTATAAGCTAGAGCGTGGCGAGATGCAGGACTTCCATGCCCAAACCACATACCTTTACCAGCGAGTAATTGGGTAGAGATACTAGGTTCTTGTCTGTAAAGAACAGGTTGGTAAGCAAGCTCTACAGTCCAGGCCTGAGGTCTATGGGTGGCATTCATGAAGCTACCTTTTACTCCGATAGGAATCAGGACATTGATTAAAGGCGTTTCTGTAATAAAGGTTCTTGGATAGGCTCCTACTTCTGTAAAGCTAGACAGCTTAGAATACATACCAATGGCACCTAAGAAAGGAGCTGTAAGTATGTGTGTTCTTCCAAAAGGTTTCAGAGGTAGATCAAAAAAGACAGCCCCTCCAAAAGTCTGACTATGGAACTCCCCTTGAGACGATAGGTCTTCTCCTTGGGTATAGAAATGGTGGCTGTTGTGATTCCCATAACTATAGAGACCAATTAGTTTAGTCAGCATGAGTCCTTCTTGTAAGGACAAAAGCATTTCCCCTTGGCAAGAGTAATTTTTAGAAGACACATAGTTCTTGGCATAACGTTCATTGAGTTTTGTATAGGACTGGCTGAATCGTAATGAGAAGGTATGTGTGTTTCCTGTAATCATTCCTGCTGAATATCCGGAGGTATGCATGTGGAATCCAGGATGGTCTTTTCTAGGTTCTTGATAGACCATCATCCCCAAGCCCCCTCCTGTAATTCCCCAGAAAGGACGATCAAGAAGTTCTTGCCCTGAGCTATTTTTTAAGTTTTCCGTTGCAAAAAGTATATTCCCCCACAAGGTATTAGCTATTAAAGGGCTTTTATGTTTAGGGCTGGGGATATAACCAGCAGGGAGCCACGTTAATAATAAAGTTCTATGAAACTGATTAGCTTTTTTCGGATCAGTAATTGTTGCTGGAGGAGTTGTTGTTGGATTTTCAGTTTTTGCCCACCCCCAGGTCCAAAGTCCTTGCCATCCATAGTGAGGAACATTAACTTTAGAAAAGTCCATGCTTTCGGATTGCAATTGGTTATCACTGGCCTCAGAAATTGCTAGCATAGGTTGAGCGTACAATGCACGAGAGAGGTCCGTGTTTTCATAGGGAGAATTTCCATCTTCATCAATGAGAGAGAGTGTGGCTCCATTTAATGAGAAGGAAGCCGCGGTATCTGACGTATATGTTGTAGTGTTACCTTGAGTTGTGCTTATAGGTTCTACCCATAATAGAGGCATCTCTGCTCCATCCTTAAGAATAGAGGGGAGATTTAATCCAATGTGATTAAGAGTTACGGAAGCATCTGTAGTGGTGGTTGTAGGGGGAGTTTGAGTGGCGTCTGTAGTGCTGTGTTGGTAGCTGCTTAAAACTGCTCCATTTCCTAAGGCTACAATCCCTCCTGTTTGTGTAAAATTGTTCACTGTGAGCTGAGCACGATCTTCGATACACAGAAGACCGTGACTGAGAGTAAGCGTTGCAGGTGTTTTAGTTTGCAAATTAGCCTGAGAAATATCTGCAGAAAGGACAGTCGCTCCAGAGAAAACTACACATCCGGTTTGGGAGGCATCCTTATTGAAGTCTACGGTAACTCCAGCATTCGTCACTTGAATAGGATCATAGAAAATAAGATTCTGGCTCTTCCCTGCACCAAGTTCTATTCCTCCAGCGGAATTGTCCATAGTGATCGCATTTCTGTGAGGAGGATTAGTGTTGCTGCTAGATCCGTCCGCATTGGTGGCGTTTGCAGAAATGTTATTATCAAAAATAATAGCATGGTGATCTGCAGAAATCTTTGAGGTTTCTGTTCCTGTTATATAAATAGCCCCACCTGTGTGATTAGCTATATTGTTTGTAAAATAGGTTGGCCCATTACCAACAAGATGAAGACAAGGAGCATGAATAGCTCCTCCAAAATTTCTTGAGATATTATCAGAAAAAAAGATTTGACTACCATTATTGGTGATGTCCAAGCGGGTAGTTACTTTAATAGCTCCTCCATCCCCAGATTCGTTAGTTGCATTATCAACATTTTTAAAACCGTGGTTGCTGTAAAAAACAATATCTCCTTGGTTTCCTATTAGAGAACAGGTTGGAGAGAAGATAGCTCCTCCTGCACAGCCGGAGTTTTGGATGAAAAGCAGATCCTTGTTATTGTTCTCGAAAGAGCAGCTCGTACTAACGTAAATAGCACCACCTTTCCCTCCCGTCTTAGTTTGTATACAAGAGTTATTTAGGCAAAGAAAGCTCGATTTATTTTCTTTATAGGCAAAAGTATTAGCACTAATAGCTCCACCTTGAACATAAGCAAAGTTCTTTATGAATCCGACAAGGTTCTGGTTATTGCTTATGTAAACGTCCCCAGCATGAATTGCCCCGCCTTCGCGTGCTTTGTTTCCTTCATTTTCGGGATCGGTCTGTGTCCACAGTCTATGACAGGTATTATTTTCGAAAAGAACGGGGCCGATTGTATTATGAATTTTTATAGTAGGAGTGTTTTGAGTTGGGGAACCAATAACCCCTCCACTCTCTGGAGTAAGATTTTTAAAACAAAAAATACCATCCTTTTGTGTATCTGAAAAACCTAAGTAATCGGTTACTGTGAAAGCAGCTCCTTCATAAGGAGTTCTTTGTAGGCAAGCCAGAATGCATTTTAGATTATCCAAATGGTAATCAGTGAGATTATGTGTGTCTCCAAGCAAATTAACCTTGGGAAAAAATAACCCGGTCATATGGTATGGATTTAGTATAGGCTTTAAAAGAATCGAAGGAGGGACTTCTCGAGTAAATCCCAGTATAGAGCTTCCAATAAGGACAAAAAAGAACAGTTTTTTCATAGTTAAAAGACCAGAGCCCCTCCTGCATTCATGTAGTGTGAGACTGTAGAAGTAGCCACCTGCGCTTGATAATTAGCGAATAGTTTAAGATAAGAGAATTTTAGAGAAGATGATCCTCTCCCATAAAAGGAATGCTTAGCTAAAGGAGTGTTTGTTGTTTCCCAAGAACCATTGTTTTTGATTAAAACGGTATTAAGAATGGGGCGCTTCCAGTAAAGAGTAGGCTGGTATGCTACCTCCATTTCGCAGGATACAGTTGGCCATTTATTCGAAGAATAAACACCTTTAATTCCTATTGGAGAAACAACAGCTGTATGTGGTTGTTTTAACGAAAATAATCTAGCCAGGTCTCCCTGCTCCTGGATAGATGCAGGCTCTGTTCGGGAGATGAGAGCTTGAATGAATGGTGTCAACATAATCGATTGGAAAGGCATACTATCCCGCAGTTCGCAACGTAGAGAGCCCCCCAGAGTCGTAGAGTGAAAGTTCCCTTTAGAAAACTTTTTCGTTCCATAGAAGTTATATGTTTTATGAGTACCATAGTTATAAGCAGCTGCTCCAATAAGAGCGATACGATCAAACATAGGTTGTTCAAAACACAGAGCGGAGAGATAATAACGAGAAGAAATTTTATTATTGGTACGTTTCTCTTTCATTGTGTCGGAGGATTGGGAAAAGGAAAATAAAAACTTATGTCCGTGTGCTCCTGATGCTTGTGAAGATATAGCATATCCTTTCGATGCAGAAGAATATCCGTGATAATCTAAGCGTTTCTGCTGTTTGGTGAATAGCGTAGCTGCAGATCCTTGTAAAGCGAACCAAGAGTCATCTGGTAGTAATGAACGTAAGTACAGGGTTGTATTTCTTCCAGAAGACACTAAATTATTCGCAATAAGATCCCCTCTACGAGCAGGATCTGCTATATATCCGATTGGGGTCCAGCTCACTACTAAGGAGTGTCTAGTGACTGTTACGTCCGTTGTAGCAAGAGGAGTTGTTCCTCCTGTAGAAGCTCTAATGGAAGGAATCTTAGCTGTAGTTGTACTGTTGGAATCAAAAGTTTCGCTAGTGTTTTTTTGTTCTTGAATAGAATTGTTGGCTGTTTGAGTCTCTGTACTATTGGTAAGAGAGACCGTACGGGTGGTTGTCATCCAATTAGATGTCCAGAGTCCTTGGTATCCGTAATGTGGTAAAGAATATAGCGAGGTATTGAGAGTGTTTTTCCAATCATTGCTTAACTGCGCATCATTAGTCGTTTCGATATGTAAAATGGGTTGATTTGCTTTTCCTCGGGATAGGTCGCAGCTGTCATAAACTGATTCGTAATTTTCATCTACTAACGAGACAAGACCGGAGAAAAAGATCTTTTGAGTTGCCACGTTCTCTGTGCTTACTGGAGCTTGGTTAGAGTTTGTATTCTGTGTCATATCTTGGGGATTAACACGAATACGTGGAGCTGTAGTACCTTGGTCATTGAGAAGACCTGGCAAAATGATTCCAAGATGCGTAATAGTGAGAGAAGCGTCTTTCCCTACAGTAAGAATAGAATCTTGTCCTAAAGCAAGAAGGCTAGTGCTTTCTTGAGTAAGAGGGCCATTGAAAAATTCAAACTCTGCGCCATTTTCTATGGACATAGTCCCAAACTTCAAGGTAGTGGGGGAGTCTTTAATTTGGTTATGAGTTTTACTGGCAATCATGTGAGCTTGTAGATCACTGGATATGTTTTTGTATGAAAACACAACAGCGCCAGAGAACTCATCCGAAGGATTGATGGTAACGGTGTGCGGGCTATTTTCAGGGGGTGTATTAGCTTTTTTTAAGCCTCCCCATTGAAAAAGATCATAAAAATAGATGCGAGTATCTTTCTTAGCACCAAGAGATAGGGTGATAGGGTTATTGTTGGTTGTTCCAGGAATATAAAAAAGTTTTCGCAAACCTGCTGACATTCCGGTAGTTGAAAGCTCTGTATTATTGTTGAAGATAATATCCCCAGAGCCAGTATGAATATAGTTCGCAGCTGGGCTTGCAAATAGGTGAAAAGCTCCTCCATACAGAGCCGAATTATTAAGAAAATAGATAGGACCATTTTCTTGAAAATTAAGGTTGTTGCAGGAAATAGCTCCTGCTATGTATGAGGCATTATTATTCTCAAAGTAGATAGGGCCTTTATTATTTAGAAGACCAAACTCTCCTCCTGCGCTTATAACTGCTCCATTTCCTTGAGCACTAGTGTTATGCCATCCTAAAGCGCTATTATTTATAAAAATAAGCTTATCCTTATTATCTCTAAAAATACACTGTCCCCCGGTGCTGATAGCTCCTCCGTATCCTCCATAGTTGGAATTGAAGACTACCGGACCAGTATTGTGTGAGATTTCGCAGGCACCTTGGCAGCCAACAGCTCCTCCTCGAGCAAGAATTGTAGCAAATGTGTTGGGTATGTGATCAGTAGTATGGTTATTTTCAAAAGCAACTATTCCGGACGTATTTTTGATAACTAGGTTTTGGATTGTGGATACGGCTCCTCCCATATCCCCAGAAGTGTTATTGATAAAATTTAAGCTATGATTATTAATTAGCTCGATGCTTGATCCGTATAAAGCCCCTCCGCGATTCCTTTCGGTTCTTAATGCTACTCCTGTAAATTGAGTTCCAATAGTTGTATTATTATAGAACAATATGTTTTGGTTGTTTTTAAAGCTAATAAGGCCTGTAGCATTTATAGCTCCCCCTCCTCCCTGATGGGTGCAATAATTGTTACAAAAAAACAAGTCTGCATTGTCAATGGCTGTGAAAGAAGTCATAGACTCAACAAAAGCTCCACTAGAGTTTGTAGTGCTTAAACCTCTCGAAAACCATTGATCCTGCGTACAACTTGAAATAGTAAAGTTCCCTCTATAATTAGAAACATTTGCGTAAGTGATGTATTGAGCAGCAATGGAGCTAGGCGGAGTAACTATGAATTCAATCTCTCTACCACCAAAAGTCAAGTTCGGAAGTTTGAGTGTATCGGTTTCACTGGCCGAAATACAAGATAAAGGAATGAAAACAAGTGAAAGAGGGAGAATTCTGCGAGTCATTGCCGTTTACTAAGAAATTTGATACTGCCTGAAGCCCCCGGATATTAGAATTGTTAGATTTTGTAAAGTAGGAATTTTTAACTTAATTGTGAAAGGGATAGGAAAATGGTTGATCTTTAATTATATTTATTTTACGAAGCAAAGTAATTAATTTTATCTTCCAGCTGTTGTGTGATGCAAACGCCTTTTCATAAGTTCTTTCTTCTAGCAATGCTATCTTACTCTTTATTGCAAGGAGGGCATGCGGCAGATATTTCCATGCCTCCGGGAATTTATGATGGGACAACATTGACGGCGCCATTTCCCTACACTGTGATCGGAGATCCCAGAGGGACAAAGGTTACTTCATCGGGATCGCTAGAGTTGAAAAACCTGGACAATTCCATTGCGACTTTACCTCTAAGTTGTTTTGGTAATTTGTTGGGGAATTTCACTATTGCAGGAAGAGGGCATTCGTTAGTATTTGAGAATATACGAACATCTACAAATGGGGCGGCATTGAGTAATCATGCTCCTTCTGGACTGTTTGTAATTGAAGCTTTTGATGAACTCTCTCTTTTGAATTGTAATTCATTGGTATCTGTAGTTCCTCAAACAGGGGGTACGACTACTTCTGTTCCTTCTAATGGGACGATCTATTCTAGAACAGATCTTGTTCTAAGAGATATCAAGAAGGTTTCTTTCTATAGTAACTTAGTTTCTGGAGATGGGGGAGCTATAGATGCACAAAGTTTAATGGTTAACGGAATTGAAAAACTTTGTACCTTCCAAGAAAATGTAGCGCAGTCCGATGGGGGAGCGTGTCAGGTAACAAAGACCTTCTCTGCTGTGGGCAATAAGGTTCCTTTGTCTTTTTTAGGCAATGTTGCTGGTAATAAGGGGGGAGGAGTTGCTGCTGTCAAAGATGGTCAGGGGGCAGGAGGGGCGACTGATCTATCGGTTAATTTTGCCAATAATACTGCTGTAGAATTTGAGGGAAATAGTGCTCGAATAGGTGGAGGGATCTACTCGGACGGAAATATTTCCTTTTTAGGGAATGCAAAGACAGTTTTCCTAAGTAACGTAGCTTCGCCTATTTATGTTGACCCTGCTGCTGCAGGAGGACAGCCCCCTGCAGATAAAGATAACTATGGAGATGGAGGAGCCATCTTCTGCAAAAATGATACTAACATAGGTGAAGTCTCTTTCAAAGACGAGGGTGTTGTTTTCTTTAGTAAAAATATTGCCGCAGGAAAGGGGGGCGCTATTTATGCTAAGAAACTGACAATTTCTGACTGTGGTCCGGTCCAGTTTCTTGGTAATGTCGCGAATGACGGGGGCGCTATTTATCTAGTAGATCAGGGGGAACTTAGTCTATCTGCTGATCGCGGAGATATTATTTTTGATGGAAATTTAAAGAGAATGGCTACGCAAGGCGCTGCCACCGTCCATGATGTAATGGTTGCATCGAATGCTATCTCTATGGCTACAGGGGGGCAAATCACAACATTAAGGGCTAAGGAAGGTCGCCGAATTCTTTTTAATGACCCTATTGAAATGGCGAATGGACAACCTGTAATACAAACTCTTACAGTAAACGAGGGCGAAGGATATACGGGGGACATTGTTTTTGCTAAAGGTGATAATGTTTTGTACTCAAGTATTGAGCTGAGTCAGGGAAGAATTATTCTCCGAGAGCAAACAAAATTATTGGTTAACTCCCTGACTCAGACTGGAGGGAGTGTACATATGGAAGGGGGGAGTACACTAGACTTTGCAGTAACAACGCCACCAGCTGCTAATTCGATGGCTCTTACTAATGTACACTTCTCCTTAGCTTCTTTACTAAAAAATAATGGGGTTACAAATCCTCCAACGAATCCTCCAGTACAGGTTTCTAGTCCAGCTGTAATTGGTAATACAGCTGCTGGTACTGTTACGATTTCTGGTCCGATCTTTTTTGAAGATTTAGATGAAACTGCTTACGATAATAATCAGTGGTTAGGTGCGGATCAAACTATTGATGTGCTGCAGTTGCATTTAGGAGCGAATCCTCCGGCTAACGCTCCAACTGATTTGACTTTAGGGAACGAAAGTTCTAAATATGGGTATCAAGGAAGTTGGACACTTCAATGGGAACCAGATCCTGCGAATCCTCCACAGAACAATAGCTACATGTTGAAGGCAAGCTGGACTAAAACAGGTTATAATCCTGGTCCGGAGCGCGTAGCTTCTCTGGTCTCTAATAGTCTTTGGGGATCCATTTTAGATGTGCGTTCCGCGCATTCTGCGATTCAAGCAAGTATAGATGGACGAGCTTATTGTCGGGGTATTTGGATTTCTGGGATTTCGAACTTTTTCTATCATGATCAGGATGCTTTAGGACAGGGGTATCGTCATATTAGTGGGGGATATTCGATAGGAGCAAACTCTTATTTCGGGTCTTCTATGTTTGGACTTGCTTTTACTGAAACTTTTGGTAGGTCCAAAGATTATGTGGTCTGTCGATCTAACGATCACACTTGTGTAGGCTCTGTTTACTTATCCACTAGACAAGCGTTATGCGGATCCTGTTTATTTGGAGATGCTTTTGTTCGGGCGAGTTACGGATTTGGAAATCAGCATATGAAGACCTCTTATACATTTGCTGAAGAGAGTAATGTGCGTTGGGATAATAACTGTGTAGTGGGAGAAGTTGGAGCTGGGCTCCCTATCATGCTCGCTGCATCTAAGCTTTATCTAAATGAGTTGCGTCCCTTCGTGCAAGCAGAGTTTGCTTATGCAGAGCATGAATCTTTTACAGAGAGAGGGGATCAGGCTAGGGAGTTTAAGAGTGGGCATCTTATGAATCTATCTATTCCAGTTGGGGTGAAGTTTGATCGATGCTCTAGTAAACATCCTAACAAGTATAGTTTTATGGGAGCTTATATCTGTGATGCTTACCGGTCCATTTCTGGAACGGAGACAACACTCCTGTCTCATAAAGAGACTTGGACAACAGATGCTTTCCATTTAGCAAGGCATGGAGTTATGGTCAGAGGATCTATGTATGCTTCTTTAACAGGTAATATAGAAGTCTATGGCCATGGAAAATATGAATACAGGGATGCCTCTCGAGGGTATGGTTTAAGTATTGGAAGTAAAATCCGATTCTAAAAATATTGGTTAGATAGTTAAGTGTTAGTAATGCCTTTTTCTTTGAGATCTACATCATTTTGTTTTTTAGCCTGTTTATGTTCTTATTCATATGGATTAGCGAGTTCTCCTCAGGTACTGACCCCCAATGTAATCATCCCTTTTAAAGGAGACGATATCTATTTAAATGGGGATTGCGTTTTTGCAAGTATCTATGCAGGAGCAGAGCAGGGATCGATTATTTCTGCTAATGGGCAAAATCTAACAATCGTAGGACAAAACCACACTTTATCATTTACGGATTCCCAAGGGCCAGCCCTTCAAAATTGTGCTTTCATTTCAGCAGAAGAAAAGATCTCTCTAAGAGATTTTTCGAGCCTTTTGTTTTCGAAAAATGTTTCTTGCGGGGAGAAAGGAATGATTTCAGGGAAAACCGTAAGCATTTCAGGGGGAGATAGTATAGTTTTTAAGGATAACTCTGTTGGTTATTCTTCATTACCCTCTGTGGGGCAAACTCCTACAACTCCAATTGTTGGCGATGTTTTAAAGGGATCCATTTTTTGTGTGGAGACAGGTTTAGAGATTTCTGGAGTCAAAAAAGAGCTTGTTTTCGATAACACTGCTGGGAATTTTGGGGCAGTATTCTGTAGTCGTGCCGCTCAAGGAGACACGACTTTCACAGTGAAAGACTGTAAGGGTAAAATTCTTTTTCAAGATAACGTAGGCTCTTGTGGAGGCGGCGTAATTTATAAAGGGGAAGTACTTTTCCAAGATAATGAAGGAGAAATGCTTTTCCGAGGAAATTCAGCTCATGATGATTTGGGAATTCTCGATGCTAACCCACAGCCTCCTACTGAAGTAGGAGGTGGGGGTGGTGTCATTTGTACCCCAGAGAAAACGGTAACTTTTAAGGGGAATAAAGGGCCTATTACCTTTGATTATAATTTTGCAAAAGGTCGAGGAGGGGCAATCCAATCACAGACCTTTTCTTTGGTAGCTGATAGTGCTGTTGTTTTCAGTAATAATACAGCTGAGAAAGGTGGAGGCGCCATTTATGCTCTTGAGGTTAACGTGAGCACAAATGGAGGATCTATTCTTTTTGAGGGAAATAGAGCTTCTGAGGGTGGGGCTATCTGTGTGAGCGAGCCGATCGCTGCTAATAATGGAGGGCTCACTTTACATGCTGCTGATGGGGACATTATTTTCTCGAAAAATATGACGAGTGATCGTCCTGGAGAACGCAGTGCAATCCGGATCTTAGATAGTGGAACAAATGTCTCTTTAAATGCTTCAGGGGCATCGAAGATGATTTTTTATGATCCTGTTGTGCAAAATAATCCCGCAACTCCACCTACTGGTACGTCTGGGGAAATTAAGATCAATGAGTCCGGGAGTGGATCGGTTGTGTTTACAGCAGAGACTTTGACTCCTTCGGAAAAATTGAATGTTATCAACGCTACTTCTAATTTCCCAGGAAATTTAACGGTATCTAGTGGAGAATTAGTTGTTACGAAGGGAGCGACACTAACAGTAGGAAATATCACAGCAACATCAGGACGAGTAACTTTAGGATCAGGGGCTTCGTTATCCGCCGTTGCAGGTACTGCTGGCACTTGTACGGTGTCTAAATTAGGGATTGATTTAGAGTCCTTCCTAGTCCCTACTTATGAGACTGCAAAGTTGGGTGCGGATACAACAGTAGCGGTGAATAACAATCCTACTTTAGACCTAGTAATGGCGAATGAGACGGAGATGTATGATAATCCGCTTTTTATGAACGCTGTTACAATCCCTTTTGTGACATTGGTTTCTCTCCAAACTACTGGTGGTGTTACTACAAGTGCCGTTACTCTGAATAATGCAGATACTGCGCATTATGGGTATCAAGGATCTTGGTCTGCTGATTGGAGAAGGCCTCCTTTAGCTCCTGATCCTAGCGGCATGACACCTCTTGATAAAAGTAATACATTGTATGTGACATGGAGGCCATCCTCTAACTACGGTGTGTATAAGTTAGATCCTCAAAGAAGGGGTGAGTTGGTCCCGAATTCTTTATGGGTATCTGGATCTGCCTTAAGAACCTTTACAAATGGTTTGAAGGAACATTACGTCTCTAGAGATGTCGGATTTATTGCATCTGTACAAGCCTTAGGGGATTATGTTCTGAATTATAAGCAGGGTAACCGAGATGGCTTTCTAGCTAGGTACGGAGGTTTTCAAGCTGTTGCGGCTTCTCACTATGAAAATGGGGGGATCTTTGGGGTAGCTTTCGGTCAACTTTATGGTCAAACTAAGAGCCGTTTGTACGATTCTAAGGATGCTGGAAACATTACGATTTTGTCCTGTTTTGGACGAAGTTATATCGATGTTAAAGGAACAGAAACCGTTGTGTATTGGGAGACGGCTTATGGATATTCTGTTCATAGAATGCATACGCAGTATTTCAATGGAAAAACGAATAAGTTTGATCATTCGAAATGTCGTTGGCACAACAATAGTTATTATGCATTTGTAGGTGCAGAACATAATTTCTTGGAGTATTGTATTCCTACTCGTCAATTAGCTAGGGATTATGATCTTACAGGATTTATGCGTTTCGAAATGTCGGGAGGTTGGTCGAGTGGTGCAAAAGAAACGGGTGCTTTACCTAGACATTTTGATCGAGGAACAGGGCATAATATGTCTCTTCCAATAGGGGTTGTAGCTCATGCTGTTTCTAATGGACGAAGATCTCCTCCATCTAAATTGACGATTAACATGGGATATAGACCAGACATTTGGCGGGTGACTCCACATTGCAATATGAAAATTATTGCAAACGGAGTTAAGACTCCTATACAGGGATCTCCTCTAGCTCGGCACGCCTTCTTTTTAGAAGTTCATGATACTCTGTATGTTCGTCATTTGGGCAGAGCCTATATGAATTATTCTTTAGATGCTCGTCATCGACAAACTACGCATTTCGTATCTTTAGGATTGAATCGTATCTTTTAATCAAAAAATTCCTTATCAGCCCAGAGCTTTAGTGCTCTGGGCGGCTCCTTTCCCCCGGACTTTTATTAAACTTTAGTTTTTATAACTGAATAAGAAAGAAAATCTCTATGGCATAGAGATTAGTTCGTTTGTTTGTGTCTTTAATAAAATAAAAAGCGTAATATCTTCCTAAATTGGAGATAAGTCTTTGTCTAAGAGGAGTTTCGAGAAATAATTATATATTTTTTTGAATTTAGCTGATTTGATCGTTTCAATACTTTGGTTTAGGGGTCATAAAGATTGCTAAGCGGAGTGCTAAGGAACTTGAAAGATTTCAGCTGTGGTTTGCTCACTAGAAACATTGCGAACAATGGGATGGATTATTTTGATGACAGACAAGGTAGAAGCAAGAGCTCATCTCCATTTGAAGTTTATTGTTAATGATAATTGTGGGGGCCTTGAGAGATCCTAGCTGGCTTTATTATTTTTTCTTAGATCCTTTTACTCATGTCTTTGAAAAATCTCTTTCTAAGACAAGGAATAATAAGAAGGGATATAGCCTTTTTCAGATCTTTTGGGGTCATCAAAAAAGCTGTTTTCTATTTCATAAAGTCAAGGTGAGTACATGGTTTGTCCCTTACAAGGTTGTGGGCTTCTTCGTTCAGAGGCTTCTGGATCATCTTCTGAAGAAGTAAATCAAGATCCTCTTTTAGATGCGATCTCTTATTCGGTGCGCGTATGCTTAGCTGTAGCAAAGCACACAGAGAGTGCTAAGATTTATCATCAAAATCGGAAAAGATGCCATAAAGTGGGGTGTTGGGGTAAAGTAAAACGATTTCTTTGTTGCTGCTGTTGTGCAGAAAAAGAGTGGGTTGAAGGAAAAATAACAGGACTCGGTTTATGGATGCAGGAGCATATACGTTTGCATGGGATATTGATTACAGGCTATGCGGTGCATCTCTCCGGAGTGTGCTGGGAAAATATGCTTCTTGCTGGGGAAACGCTTTCTCCTGGAGATCAGCGGCAATTAAATGCGGCTTTAGAGAATTCATCAATTACGTGGATGCGATTAATGTTAGATTCTAGCGATGGTAAAGTTGATGGATTATTCTCTCCTGCAATGCAAGAAGACTTATTTGCACAATACCGAGAAAAGGTGGGAATCGGAAATCTTGCTGATGCGGTGGCCTTGAGACATTTTTGTAACAGAACCTAATATCTTTCTTTAAAGGAAAATGAAAAGCCTTAGGGAAAAAATCTCTAAGACTTTTCATAAAAATGCAAGTGAGACTGGGGTAGTAGACTAGAATCTGTAAGTAGTTCCCAAATCCAAAGAGTAACTATAGCTCTGCCCACGTAGCATATAAGACATATTCACAAGTGTCTGGAATCTATGTAAAGCTCTTTGATTCGTGAGGCGGAACATCCATGCTCGCGAATCTAGATTTGCCATAGGAGCATCCCAAGTAACTGAATTTTTGAGTAGCGTTACGGGCCCCGATTCTACACAGCGTTTTAGATCCTGAATGTAGGCTCCTAGAAAGTGGTAGTAGTTTCGAGTTTTTTGAGATTTCTTCTCGAATGCTATTCCTACAGGAAGCGAAATATTAGTGAACGAGCTATCAGCAAAGGCCCGAGCTTCACCCCGACTTTCTTCAAAGCCATCTTGTTTTCCTGAAAATCCTTGTAGTTTAGAAAAGATAGAGAAAGAACTAAAAAGTCCAGATCCATTGGATACAATAGGTATGGATGCACCGATCTCTCCGGATACCGCGACGCTGTGCCATGCACCGAAACCTTCTTTAGAGAAAGAGCGGTATTTTGTTTTTAGTTCGTGGATGCTTTCATTATAGCAGGCCTGTGCAGAGATTTTTATTAAAGAGGTAGCTATTTGTGTTTGTATAGCTGCTATATAAGAAGTGGTGTCCGCAGACGTAACAAAAGAATCTGAAGATTTCCCGAATAATTGTCCAGCAGCTAAGCAGAAAGAGTGGTCGTCTAGGCTATGCGTGCTAATACCAAAGAGGTAACCAAGACTTCTATGTTTCCAGTTGTCTGTAGATTTTCCTGAGTTGCCATGTGAATAGAATAGATTAGAAACGGCAGATCCCCAGGTTCCAAATAGATAGGCTCCTCCTTGAGCAGTTGTATTAATCATGGATTGTACAGCTTGCATGTCAGAGTACGTATTCCAAAGAGTATTTGCAACTAACGCAGATTGACGCTCGGGGTGTGGTATGTAGCTATTAGCTGTCCAGTTAGCAACTAAGGTTTCTCTCTGATCGGATGTTTGCCAAGAAAAATTCCAATCCCCTTGATATCCAAAGTGAGAAGAAAGATTCCCATCAGGAAGATCTGGATGGGGCAACCCTTTTGGAAGAGAGAGAAGAGGGATGTCTTTTTGATCTTTGCTTAATAGCTCTACATTCTCATAAAAATTTTCATGCTCTGAATTAGAAAGAAAGATTTTTTGGATAGAAAGAGTTGGAGATTGGATAGAGACACTATTTTCTGTATCTATAGAATGAAGAGGAATGCTTAGAGTGGTTAATTTCAAGTCCGAAGATGTTGTTAAAGAAGTCCCTACATCCATCACTAAGAGAGCTTGGGGGGCTTGGGAAAGAGACGGTGCAGAAAGAATGACTCGGTCTTTTAAGACTAAACATCCAGATTGCAGCTCGATTGGCTGTTGTATCTTAGAAATAAGATTGGCTTCGGTTTTCTCTTCTTTGGATAGATTTTCACTAGAAAAAATAACAGCACGGTTTGTGTTTGTCTGAATGCGTAAAGGCGTTAGAGCTGAGGTAGTAGAGAATTCAGGACTTACGACTTCTTGCACAATGGGATCAAAGAAAAGGATATCCCCATGGCGAGCTTCCAAAGAAGAGAGCAGAGCATTTTTCTCTAAGTAAATCGCATTTCTTACCGTACCTTGATCAGAGAAATGACAGGAGTTATTTTGGAAAAGGACAGAGCCTCCCCCTGCAATGATGGAGAGACTTCCTCCTGACTGGATAGCAATAGCTCCCCCTAATTTAGCACTGTTATTTACGAAGGAAACGGGTCCATTGTGACGCAAAACCATATGTTTTGTGTAAATGGCTCCCCCCTTTTCCTTCGCTGAATTGCCTGAAAATAGAGTCTCTTGGTTATATGCCAAGGAGAGGCATCCTTTTTCTGAGAGATTTTGTTCATTTATACAACAAATAGCTCCTCCATTTAAGGCAGAGTTATTGGTGAAAAAGAGAGGGTTAACATTTCCTGAACAAATGAGATTTTGGCAACAAATAGCTCCTCCATTCAGATTTGCGCGATTACGGGAAAAAGAAAGAGAAGAGACATTTCTTGACAAAGAAAGAGTTTGAGCTTGAATGGCACCGCCATTTTTTGCAGAAGAATTTTCTTCAAAATTTGTGAAAAGATAGTTGTGTTGTAGGAACAATGCGTCTGTGGAGAGTGCTCCTCCAGAGCCTTCGGAATGATTGCGATAAAAGCTCATGTTTCCATTATTTCTTAGGAATAGCTGCCCATTTTTATGGTAGAGGATAGAAGGGGAGTCTTCTGTAGAGGAAGAACAATCCGTAAATGAAAGAAATCGAAAGTCTTGAATAGAAAGATCGCCTTTTTCTTTAAGAAACCGCTCTTCATTGGTTGAGGGGTGGAGATTGGATACGAACCAGTTATGGGTATTTCCTATTATGTATAGCGGATCATCTTGTCGTGCATGAGAGAGAAGAGCAGGAGAAAAGTTCTCCATGGTGCAGTCTTCCAAAAATGTACAGACGATGCTGTTAGGATTTTTAGTAATAAGAGCGGATTTATCTAACGCATCCTGACCAAAGAGGATTGCTGTTGGGGAGAGAATAGTGGCACATAGGCAACATAAGTTCACATGATCTGGTCGCATGGGGTTACCCTTAAGAGTCTAAAAGAAGAGTTTATGTCAAAAAAAAGTAATAATTTACAGACTTTTCCTAAAAGAGTGTTGTCTAAGTCTCTAAATATAAGGGTGTGAAAACGTTATTTAATCGAAAAAAAGTGAAATTAGTTAAGATCTATAAAATTAAACGATTTGTTTTGTTGATCAAGTTTTATTAAAAAATAATTTATTTTTCCTTCGTTTTTTTTAATTCCAATTTTAAAATTAAAATAAGTTTGTTTTATTTTTTAGGTTGGTTTGTTATGGGCATCAAGGGAGTAGGCGGTAGCGGTCATAGCGATTATCCAATCCCTTCTCATAATGGAGATGGGGAGAGTGAAAAAAACAGCTCAGATTCAACAAGTAGTAAGGTTAATGCAAAAGTTACTTCTTCCTTACAGGGGGCTCCGTCAACGAATGATGAAAATTCAGTTTCCCCTTATTCTGTGGTGGATGTCACTGATTTAATAGAGAGCGGAGAGTCTTCTAGGCATGTAATAAAGAAATCTATAGAAACAGAAGAAGCTGCTCATCGAGAATCTAGTGTAGAGGGGGCTGGGCATTCTTCTCGCGGAATATTTGGACGGTTGCAAGCAGGATTAGGACGTCTGGCTAGAAGAGTGGGGGAAGCTGTCAGAAATACTGTAGGCTCTATCTTTCCACAAAGAGCTGGTGCTGAGCAAAGAACAGGCAAAGCTCGGACAAAATATTCCCCTTCAGCATCAAGAGGATTACGCCTCATGTTCACAGACTTCTGGCGATATCGAGTTTTGCATCGGAATCCTCCTATGGATGGACTTTTTGCAAAGCTTGATGCCGATGAGGCTGAAGATATGGCAGCTTACACGAAAGAGTATGTTAGCAATCTAGAAAAACGAGGAGCAGCTGATCGAGAAACTATAGAACACTGTCAAATGGTAGCTAAAAATTGGGAAAAAAGAGCTAGAGATTTGCGAGACATGGGGGCCGCAAAAAAATTTTTACGCGACCCTTTTGGTAAGAGTGATCCTAAGTATAAGGGGACACTGCCTGGAGAATACACTGTCGGAAATACCATGTTTTACGATGGACCAGGTGTGAGCAAACTATCAGAGGTTGATACAGGTTTTTGGTTGGACATGGAGAAGCTCTCGGATGCTGTCTTGTCTGCAAATATTCAAAAAGGGCTTCGAGCTCGATTTGTTTTAAATCAGTCTATTCCACAGTTAGAGAGTCTAGAAGAGCGTTTTAGAAAACTGGAGAGTGCTTGCGATGAGGCTCGTGCTTCGTTAAAGGAAGCAGGTTGGATAAAAGAAGGCAAGGAACCTAACAAAGCGCAACGAGCTTTTCGGCGATTTGTAGAAGAAAGCCGGAATCTAGAGCTTTCTTTTGGTAGTTTTGGAGAAAGTGCTCGTCGTCTTTCCGCTCGTGTTTCCCAAGGTTTAGCTGCTGCAGGGGAGGCAATTCGCCGCTGCTTTGATTGTCGCAAAGGCAAATATTCCCTTAAAAAGGACTTGTCTTCTGAAGAATTAAATTTGGCAGAAGAGTTAATTAGGTTTACTGATGAGATGGGGATAGAGAGAGACCCAGATGGAAATTACAATATTCCTTGGGTAGAAAACTGGAGAACAGGAGTTCCTGTTATTGAAGGAGAAGGGGCAGAACATATTTATGAAACGATGATGCCTGTCCAGGAATCTTTTGAGCAGGTTTATGAAGTTATGGATATGGGATTGGAAGAGCGTAGGGATTTTGCTGTGAGTCAACAACACTATCAAGTTCCTCCTAGATCTTCGTTGAATTACGAGACTCCGCGATTCAGAGAATATGACGTTCCACGTAATTCCGCTCGTTCTTATTACGATGTTCCAAGAGTACCTCCCCAAAATGAGGTAGAAGAGATGCATGTGACTAAAGGAATGAGGAGTTCTGTGTATGCTTGTTTTGTAGCAGGAATGCGCAACTACATTGTTTCACAGCCACAAGAACAGATTCCAAATTCTGAACAGGTGGAGCAGCTTTTCCAAGAGCTTATTAACGATGGGGATCAGATAATTCAAGAGCTTATGAAGATATGGAATGAGGAACTAGATAATCAATAAACACTTTTGTTAATGAAGAAAACAAAGCCCCCCAGAGAATTTCTTTGGAGGGCTTTGTTTTATAAAAAACTCGTGCTTCAAATTACACGCAAAAATCAGAGTGTAATTTTAAAGAAAGAAGTTTATTCTCTGTCCGTATGATGGTGACATCCTCCTTTAGAGGAGCAACAGTCGCTATGACGTTTTTTAAAGCAGCATTTAAAGAAGTTTAAGAAGGCTATAACCCCAGCGATTCCTGCCACTACGTAGGCAGCTTGTGTTAACATGGTGCCTTCGCCAAGCAGGCGAGCAACAATATTCACTCTATAACCAGTTGCTCCTAAAATTCCAGCATTTATAGCTCCAAGAACAACAATAAGGGAGGATAATCCTCTACAAACTTTACAAAGCATGACGTTTCTCCAACGTAGACGTGTACCTAACTCCGACTTTTAATCTTTTTTACAATTTAATAAAGTCTTTTTTTGTTCTTTCCATCAAGGGCGTGTTTTGCTGTAGCAAAAGATGCTTCAGTAAGAGCGTTTTTAGTGTAAAAAAGTACGAAGGATTTTATTCTGTATAAGATCATGATGGACCATGTTTAGGATGGAAGATGACACAGTCATATGTAAATAAAGAAGAAATTATTTCTTTAGCGAAGAATGCTGCATTGGAATTGGAAGAGGCTCACGTAGAAGAATTCGTCACATCTATGAACAATGTTATAGCTTTAATGCAGGAGGTAGTCGCTATAGATATCTCGGATATCATTCTTGAAGCTACGGTGCATCATTTCGTTGGCCCAGAGGATCTTAGGGAAGACATGGTAACTTCAGATTTTACCCGAGAAGAATTTTTAGCTAATGTTCCTGTGTCTTTAGGAGGATTAGTCAAAGTCCCTACAGTTATCAAATAAGGTGGATCGCTATGTATCGTAAGAGTGCTTTAGAGTTAAGAGATGCTGTAGTGAATAGAGAAATTTCAGTTACAGCAATAACAGAGTATTTTTATCATCGTATAGAAAGTTATGATGAACAAATAGGATCTTTTCTTTCTCTCTGTAAAGAAAGGGCGTTACTTAGAGCTTCACGTATAGATGATAAACTCGCAAAGGGAGATCCAATAGGTATATTAGCCGGGATCCCTATTGGAGTTAAAGATAATATTCATATCACAGGAGTGAAAACTACCTGCGCATCGAAAATGTTGGAAAACTTTGTAGCTCCTTTTGATGCTACTGTGGTTAGACGTATTGAGATGGAAGATGGGATTTTGCTGGGTAAGTTGAACATGGATGAGTTCGCCATGGGATCTACAACTCGGTATTCGGCTTTCCAACATACTAATAATCCTTGGGACCTGGAGCGTGTCCCTGGGGGATCATCAGGGGGATCAGCAGCTGCAGTTTCTGCAAGGTTTTGTCCTATTGCTCTAGGATCTGATACAGGTGGATCTATTCGTCAGCCAGCGGCTTTTTGTGGAGTTGTTGGGTTCAAACCTTCTTATGGAGCCGTTTCTCGCTATGGACTGGTAGCTTTTGGATCTTCCTTGGATCAAATTGGTCCGTTGACAACTGTTGTTGAAGATGTTGCTTTGGCCATGGATGCTTTTGCTGGTCGCGACATTAAAGACGCAACAACAAGAGATTTTTTCAGAGGGACGTTTTCTCAAGCATTATCTCTGGAAGTTCCTAAGTTAATTGGAGTCCCTAGGGGGTTTTTAGATGGTCTTCAGGAAGACTGTAAAGAAAACTTTTTCGAAGCTCTTGCTGTTATGGAGCGGCAAGGTAGTCGTATCATTGATATAGATCTTAGCGTTTTGAAGCATGCAGTTCCTGTGTATTATATTGTTGCTTCAGCGGAAGCTGCTACAAATTTAGCTCGATTTGATGGAGTTCGCTATGGTCACCGTTGTGCACAGGCGGACAATATGCAAGAAATGTATGCGCGTTCTCGCAAAGAAGGATTCGGAAAAGAAGTCACTCGAAGAATCCTTTTAGGGAATTATGTTCTTTCTGCAGAAAGACAAAATATTTTTTACAAAAAAGGAACAGCAGTCCGAGCTACTTTAATAGAAGCTTTTCAATCTGCTTTTGAATGTTGCGATGTGATTGCAATGCCTGTATGTGCTTCCCCCGCTATTAGAGATACGGATGTTCTTGATCCTGTTTCTCTATATCTACAAGATATTTACACCGTAGCGGTAAACCTCGCTTATCTGCCAGCAATTTCAGTTCCTTCAGGGCTTTCTAAGGAAGGACTTCCTTTGGGAGTGCAATTTATCGGGAAAAGAGGAGCGGATCAGCAAATTTGCCAGGTAGGGTATAGTTTCCAAGAACATTCGCAAATCAAACAATTATATCCTAAAGCAGTGAATGGACTTTTTGACGGAGGAATGGAGTAAAATGGGTATAGCACATACTGAATGGGAGTCTGTGATCGGTCTGGAAGTGCACGTTGAGTTGAATACTGCATCAAAATTGTTTAGTCCCGCGCGCAATCATTTTGGTGATGAGCCTAATACGAATATTTCCCCTGTATGCACGGGGATGCCGGGAGCTTTACCAGTCTTGAATAAGGATGCGGTGCGTAAGGCCGTTTTATTTGGATGTGCTGTCGAAGGGGATGTTGCTTTGTTCAGCCGTTTTGATAGAAAGTCGTATTTTTACCCAGACAGCCCAAGAAATTTTCAAATTACCCAGTACGAGCATCCTATTGTGAGAGGCGGGTGTGTGCGTGCTATAGTAGAGGGAGAGGAAAAAACCTTTGAGCTTGCGCAGACGCACTTAGAAGATGATGCTGGGATGTTAAAACATTTCGGGGATTTTGCTGGGGTGGATTATAACAGAGCAGGAGTCCCTTTAATTGAGATCGTTTCTAAACCTTGTATGTTTAGTGCTGAAGATGCCGTGGCTTATGCTAATGCTTTAGTATCTATTCTGAGCTATATCGGTATTTCCGACTGTAATATGGAGGAAGGATCGGTTCGTTTCGATGTGAACATTTCTGTTCGCCCAAAAGGAAGTAAGGAACTTAGAAATAAGGTAGAGATTAAAAACATGAACTCCTTTACTTTCATGGCGCAAGCTTTAGAGGCTGAAAAACATCGACAGATTGAGGAGTATCTTAGTCATCCAAATGAGGATCCTAAAAAGGTTGTTCCAGCAGCCACCTATCGTTGGGATCCAGAGAAGAAAAAGACAGTGCTGATGCGTCTTAAGGAGCGCGCTGAAGATTATATGTATTTTGTTGAGCCGGATCTTCCTGTTTTACAAATTACGGAATCTTACATTGATGAAGTTCGTCAAACATTGCCAGAGCTGCCTCATAGTAAGTATATGCGTTATATTACAGATTTCGATCTTGCCGAAGATCTTGCCATGATTCTTGTGAGTGATCGACATACAGCTCATTTTTTTGAAACAGCGACTATGTCTTGTAAGAATTATCGCGCCCTTTCTAACTGGATTACAGTTGAATTTGCAGGCCGTTGTAAAGCGACAGGGAAAACGCTCCCATTTACAGGAATTCTTCCTGAATGGGTGGCGCAACTAGTCAATTTCATAGATCGTGGTGTGATAACAGGAAAAATTGCTAAAGAAATTGCTGATAAGATGGTTTCTTCTTTCGGAGAAAGTCCAGAAGACATCCTGAGAAGACATCCTTCATTATTACCTATGACTGATGATCACGCTTTGCGCGCTATTGTAAAAGAGGTCGTGGCTCAAAATGCAGCATCTGTAGAGGATTACAAAAATGGAAAAGCGAAAGCTTTGGGCTTTTTAGTTGGGCAGATTATGAAGCGCACAGAAGGGAAAGCTCCTCCTAAGAGAGTGAATGAATTGTTGTTAGCAGCTATGCGTGATGCATAATTGATTGCGATATCGATACAGTGATAAAACCCTCTCCATAAAGTTATGGAGAGGGTTTTTTTATGAATTATAAAACACCATTATTTAGGTCGAGACCTGTATTTTTTCCTTCTAGGGCTAGGTAGGGGAGATGAGTCCTCATCATCAGAAGACTCTTCTTGATTTTGTCTATGATCCTCTTTATTACGGTGATGACGAGCATTCCGTTCACTTCGAGATGATCTTACAACACGACGTTTTGCTTTAGGAGTAGACGTTTTTGAAGAGGTAGAGGAGCTGCTGATTCCCGAGATATCTCCCAGAGCAGAGGTTTCAGCAGAACTTAAACCTGCCCGAGGTGTGTAATAGACGTCATCAGAATCACTCCCCGAAGGGCTTCTTCTGTTTAATGGAGTATGCAGGATCGATTTTGTATTTGGTAACTCTTTCTTAATGTTAGAAGTGTTGGGAAAAAGCTCTTTTTGGCGGAGTAAAGATTGAGAGTGGAGCACTTCTTCAGATCGCAGAGATCTCTCTGTGTTTGCGATTGATGCAGGAACTTGGCTCCCTTTGTTGGGCATTCCGGGTTTATTACGTCGAGTTTTATCTTTCCTTGCGAGGGAGGAATAACGAACGCTTGTTTGTAGAGAGCTTTCTTTACTTTCTTTAGGGAGTTTGTTTTCCCAGGCTGCTGACTCAATCTGTTTGATTTTATTCTGTTTTTGCCATTGTGAGCGGTTGCTTAAATATTGATAAGTCACTTTATGCAAAGACATTAAGGCAAAGCCTAGAGTCATAGAGCCCATCAAGAATAGTGGATTAGCTAGGATTACAGCCCCTCCTCCTACAGCAATAGCAGAGAACATCAGTCCAGCAGCCGTTCCTGTTAAAATAAAGGGGAGGGAGACTGCCGCTACAGTATCTGCAACTTCTTTACTTTTTGGGGATTCGGCAAGGTCTGAGACAAGGAGTGTTACTCCTAAAGCCCCAATAGCTAAAGCCGGGGCAATTGCAAATAATGCCAATCCGGACCCTTGAGTCCACAGGATAATACTAACAATACAGAGAATACTGATAGCTATCAGGGAGATATCATAAACGTAGCGCAGTTTGGGGTGGCGATCAGGGGCTGTCAAAAACCTTGATAAAAGCCCCTTTACCTGGGGCGATGTTGTTGGCGTTATTGGGGCCATAATTTTTACCAAAAAACAAAAAACGCTAAGTACCAGAACTATTATAAGATAATATAAGAGTTTTAGTGAGACTGTTTTTAATAAAAGGTTAAGATCTTAATTTAATATTTTTTGTATGCAGAAAGAGACTGATTGGGAGAAGTAGGTTGTGTAGATAGGGACGGGCAACTGAGATCGGGAGCGGATGAAGAACGAGAGAGCTTTGTTGTCGTATTTTCAATTTTGAGAGGAGAGGAAGGTTTATGTTCTAAAGCAGGGAAAAGGTGCGTGTAAATTTGGAAACAAGTCTCTGTGGTGGCTAAAGCCATACCGATCGATATTATGGGGAAAATAAACTCAGGAGCCCAAGCGACGCAACTGACAATACCGACAATGATAAGCGCTAAGGAAAAAAGGGAAAGGAAAGTTGCTAGCATGTATCCAGAACAAGCATCCAAGCGTCTATGGCATAAGCTAGAAATTATGCCTTTGATAGGAAAAACGAACAGACCCGCTGCACAAAGTACTGGAAACGTAATGAGTTTAAGTAATCCGAAAATAAACCCTGCGAGAGAAGCTATATACAGTGCCGCCTTAGGATGTTTCTGAGCTAAAGGGCTCATATAGGAAGCGAAAACCCTTTCAGGAAAGACAAGATTTAAAAAATGATCAGGTCCTTTTACAGGCGCAACGGTGGAGGGCATGTTTTCAATCACATTTTATGTAAGATGAAGCCCGCATTGCAGGCATAAAAATTTCTATCCGGGAGATATTCTGACAAAAAATCGAAAAATTGTATCTATTTTATTTATAGTTAATCAGTTTTATTGAGATTTTACTGGATAAAATGTTTTTCTAAACGATTTATTAGTACAATCAGTTCTATTCTCAAGCATTTTACATGCAGTTTGCTAAAAATTTTATTAAGCATTATGATCCGACAGATCCAATTTGATAAAAGAAAAAGAGCCCTGTATCTGGGATCTTTCACTAATTTTATTATGGAATTATATGCTTAAAATACTTTTCCACACGATGACTCTGTTTGGGCATTTATTATCTACGCCGGTTTATATGGTTGGAGACGCTTGTGGTAAAGATCGAGATGAGTATAGAAATCCTCCTCTAAAGGCTTTTTCTATTGAAAGTCAGTTCTTACAAATAGAAAATGCTGATTTCAAAACGCTTCCTAATCAGTCTTTGGGGTATCGACAAACAGATACCATGTTTTTCGCTACTCTCCCAGTTACCGATATGTCTGGATTTCTTGTGTCCGCTCGTTACTTAGGAGCAGAAGTCCTTTGGAAGAGCTCTAAAGATTTGCAAAATACAGATCCACATGCTTTAGGATATTTTGCTTTCCAAGATAAGTCTTTTTATCAGTATGTCTCACTGTCTGCAGGGGCCTATACATTAGCTCTTACTAATTGGCAGTGGTCTGTTCTTTTTTCAGGAATGGTAGATCCTGAAAATATCGAAATGGGATCTGGAGTATACCAGGTCGTTTTATCTTCAAAGTATCATGCTTCGGAAGCATTTGCTGTTGTAATAGGAGTAATTAATGAGGTTGGATTGCATGATAAGCAAGCTTGGCCTTTACTCGGGTTTTCTTATAAGCCAGAAGATAAACTCACTTTAAATTGTATTTATCCGGTGAATTTTTCTGCGGAATATCAATGTACTTCTGTTTGCGATTTAGGAGCGGCTTATCGATTAACTCGGTTTCGTAAAAAATTTCCTAAAAACTCTTTAACTACTTCTGAAGGGATTTTTGAATACTCAGGAAGAGAAATAGAGGGGAGTGTTAAGCTTATTTTTTGGCCGGGGCAGAGTCTGAAAGTATTTGGGGGGTATTCAGTAGGCAATGATATTTCGTTAACTAATCCTCACAATGAGGATGAAAAGATATATAAGTTTGGTTCTTCGCTATTTTTTGGAGGCTCTGCAAATCTACACTTTTAAAAATACGGGATGCTTCTGTTAAGAAGTTGAACCAAGTACTTCATAAAATGTTTTAAAATGTGTTTTGCAAACCTTTTCTAGAACAGGTTGTCCTTTGTCGCGAAGAATCTCTTTTGCTTGCTGTTTAACTTTCCCTGAAGCTCCCTTGAGTAGCCGGACTTGATACTGAGATTCTAGTGTTTGCATAGAAGAGAGAAAAGCATCTCGAGCTAAGATAGAAGCTGCAGCTACTACAACATCTTGTTCTGCACGGTGACGCTGAATTAATTCAATATCTGCTCGTTTTTTTCGGACAGCTTGCAAAAGGACTCTTTCGGAAGAAGCAAATTGATCTGAAATAGCAAAGACGTCCCCAGTAGGTTTAGGAGCCAAATCATCAATAATAGTCGCGTGCGTCCAAGCGAGGAGAGCATTTAGGTTCTGAAAATTAGCGTATAGAGCATTATATTTTTCTGGGAATAAAGTAATGACCTTACAAGTACAAAGCGAGCGGATACTACGAGCTAGAGAGGGGATCTTAGCATCGGAGATAAGTTTAGAATCACAAATGGTTATTTCGTAAAGAGATTCTATAGATTTTATAGAAGGAGCATAGACTCCAGCTGTACAAAGGGGGCCAAAGAAATCTCCTTTTCCAGATTCGTCCACGCCTATGCGTGGACGTAAATCCTGTTGCACATTTTGTATAGAAAAGGAGTGTAAAATTTCGGGTTCAAGGAAAAATTCAACAAATTCTTGAGTTCCCTTTCCTTGTACCACTATTTTCCCAGATTGATATACAGTGCAGCTTACGGTAGAAGATCTTCCTTGAAAAACAGTATGAGGAGGGATAGAAATCACAAACCCTTTTTTCTCTAACTGTTCCCTAAGAGTTGTGAATAGAGAAGGAGAAAGTTGCGAGACGAAAGGGGTGGGCATAATCATCCTAAAAAAATTATCTTTTCAAGAAAGAAACCACAATTAAGGATTTCTCTCCCCATTCTATCACCCTTAAATCTTTATGATCGAAAAATTTTTCTAAGAAAAACACAACCTTAAGTGTAACTCTTGAGAAAAAGTCTCGGAAACTTTGATACTACAAAAGAGGAAATCTAAGAGACTTATTCATTTCAGTAGCAAGAGTCTTTTTCCTTTTTATGGGTGCTAACAAGAGGAATTATATGAGCGAACATGTCCATAAAGAGTTATTGCATTTGGGAGGAGTTTTCCGTTCGCAAAGAGAAGAAAAAGCTATTTCTCTAAAAGATGTTGAAGCTGCAACATCTATTCGCCTGTCTGCATTGGAAGCGATAGAAGCTGGACATTTAGGAAAATTAATTTCTCCTGTGTATGCCCAAGGATTTATGAAAAAATACGCAGATTTTTTAGGGTTAGATGGGGATAAATTACTTAAAGAGCATCCCTATGTACTGAAAATCTTTCAGGAATTTTCTGATCAGAATGTAGACATGTTGCTTGATTTAGAATCCATGGAGGGGAGAAACTCTCCGGAAAAAGCTATTCGGAGTTGGTTAAACTTGGGTTGGGCAGGCGCGTTTGTTTTAGGAGTAGCTTGTATCTGGTGGTTGGGGACTTTGCTACATTTTTTCTAATTGGAATAGGGTTGGGTTTTACGCAATAATTTTCGAAATCTTTGTGTCAGGGGTTCCCCATGCAAAAGCGAAGCTTCCAACTCATTATTAGTGAAAATTTTTCTGGAGCCAGTTCTCTTAAAATGGCTGCGAGTTTTTCTAGATAGCCCAAATAAGTCTACAACCGCAGGGAAACTGTTTGGTATGGTTAAAAGCTCTTCTTCTGAAGCAAAAAAATGCAAAGAGTAGGGAGAAAGGCTGTTTTCAGAAACGAAATCGGAAGTTCCTATAATCGCCAAGGAAAGAGAGGCGTCGGCGTAAAATTCTGCAAATTCTGTTAAGAATGTTTGGGAAGTTTTTAACGATGCTCCTTTTACAATCAGCAAAATATGACTAAAAGCGTAGCAACGTTTGAATTTATGACGAAGTTTTCGTTTCCACCGTTTGTGTAGCCACAACCATTGTTCTGGTTTACATGCGATTCCTTTTTCAAGAAATCGCATGAGCTTGTCCATTAATTGCTCTGTAGATTCTCGTATAGAAAGTTCTGTATTTGCATAAAACGCTTTGCTTGGCACTACAAGATAGTTCCCATTCGGTTGGCGGTAAATAGCTACGGCAATAACAGGTTTTCTCGTTTTGTAAGCTAGTAACGCTGGAGAAGTCGTAGTAAATGCTTGCGATCCGAATAAGGGATAGGAATACTGCGAAGAGAGTAATACTTGATCTCCAACAATTCCTACAACTTCTCCTTTATGGAGAGCTCGCAATGCCTGGTTTATTGCATTTTGGGGAGGGACAATTTTCCCTTGGAAAGACTCTCTTAAGGAAATAATTTTTCTATTGAGTCGAGGATTTTTTACAGGTTTAGCAAAAGCTAAACCTGGGTATCTCTTAGTGATATAAAGGAAAGGTAGTTCCCAATTCGCTTGATGGCCACAGAATAAGATGGCTCCTTCTTGTTGATCTAACCGAGAAAAAAAGTTATTAAGTTCCTGCTGTGAGGAAACCTCTTCTGGAAAGAAACCTTCAGGAGCGTCTTCTGAAGAGGCGATAGTAATAATTTCATCAATATGTTTGGCGAATTTATCTACAGTTGCAAGCTCTATAAATGTAATAATCACTTGCTGTACAGACTTCAAGGCAATTTGATAACGTTCGGTAAAGCTTTTTTCTGGAAATGCAAGAGCTAAATTAGTAAGAGCAGTTTTTCTGAAGTCCGAAATAACATAAAAGATGGTTGTCCCTAAGCCCTTGCCAAAGAGTTGTAAAGAAGATCGTGGGAGCAGGCGAAGAATGGTTAGGATTCCAAGACCTAAACCATAAACGAGATGATCAACGAGAACTTTTCCTCCCGAACGTAACATTTTAAAGAGCATAGTATGTATTCCGTAGGGCCGATGTTGCTAGTGGTCATAAAACGAAGCTTTTTTTATTAGAAAAGGAGTTGGCTTCTTCGTATAAACCGCTATTTTAGTTTAAAAACACGTATCATAGCATCAGGCAGATTTTTTATTTAAAGAGGAAGAAGCGACTTGAATAATAACCTTATTTCCTGATGTTCGCGCTGTCAAAGCTAAAGGCTCTCCATTTTGGTCAAATAGTGTAAGTTTACGCAAGTATTCTCTAAAGCGATGTCGAATTCCTGCTTCATCCAGGAGCATATGTTTAGTAATTTCGCGTTCTTGAGCAAGGACTGCTTGAACAAAGGCATCTTCTAAGGTTTTTTCGTCTAAAAATTCTACAGCCCAATGGATGAAGCGTTCTTTCTGAGATTTTATGGAAGGTTCCATAATGATGGTGAGAGCAATATTATTCTTTACAACATTCAGAAATAGATGGCTGACATCTTTTACATAGAGAGGAAGGTCTAATTGGTAAATTCCATGATTCAGGACCAGTGGAGGATTCTGCTCAAGATAATAATTTTGAGGATTTATAAATAGACTGTCCTCTACAGGGAAAAACAAAAGAACAGGAAGATTGATATTGAGGGGGATGAACTCTTGTTTTAAGAAAACAAGCCGTAAAAAATCTGCTCGAGGATCATTTAATTCCACATAGCTGTTATTAAAAGGGATATACACTTTTTTCCAATCTTCAGGAACATGGTATACTATTTCATCAGGATTTCCTTGAGCTAGGCGACTACTGTCTAGTTCTTCAAAAGAAACTGTATTGAGATTGAAGGTAAGATTTAGCCCTTGATCCTTCAAAGAAGAGACGAATTCTTTAGGGCCACTTACCTTTTGTACTAAGTACTTTGGCCAAACATCAAGATATTCATATCCTTTAGGGGCTTTCCCTATAGGCTTTGTAATAGTGACAGCAATATCTTCCGTAACAAGTTGAGTTAGACGAATAAAAATATCTTCAGATGTTAAATTTTTGATATTTTGGCGCAGGCGAATGTCTGTATCTAAACAAACCAAATTATAAGGATCAATAGTTTCTATCCAACTTTCGGTTCGTCCTTTAGCACTAATCACAATCTCTAGGTCGGTGGGGCGAAGTTTTTCAATAACCGACTTATTCCCAGTTATCATCAGTGCTACTTTTTTCTTTAGCAAGCCATCGGGTTGCAAGCCAATGACTGTTTGTTCTGGAGATAGATCAATTACGCGTACTGGAATATTATGAAAGGTCCTTGTCACAGTCATAGACTGATTAGCTAATACCCAGATAATAATGGCAAAACCTAAAGAAACAAGTTTTTGTAACCAATTATGTGAAATCCACGAGACGAAAGGGATCATTTTTTACGCATCCAGGAGATAATAGGGTTTGTTTTTCTTTCATTGCGTGTTAGGATACTTCGTAAGATGGCTTTAAATCTATCTGGCTTCACTCCGCGAGTTAAGACTCCGTCTCGTGCTAAAGAAACTGCTCCGGTCTCTTCTGACACAACGATTATGAGAGCGTCGGTGCGTTGGCTAGCCCCAAGTGCTGCTCGATGGCGAGTCCCCATGGAGCGCGAGAGTTGTGTAGTGTCATGAGCAAGAGGAAGAATCACTCTTGCATAGGAAATAGTTTCTCCTTGCATTAGGACTGCTCCATCATGTAGATGGGAAGACGGCTCAAAGATAGCTTCAAGAAGTTCTTCAGAAAAGACAGCGTTGATTTTCACAGCAGAGAGAGAAAGTAGTTCATTTACAAGATGTTCGTTCTCTAACACAATAAGAGCTCCAATTTGTCGCTCAGACATGCGATAAATGCAGCTTGTCAAATGGTCGATGAATTCGTTCTGCATGTTAACTACAAAATTCCCTCTGCGCAAGCGCACCCTAGATAGTGCAAGACGAATTTCAGGCTGGAAAATAATGAACACCACGATTGCCGCAATATTTACTACACGGAGCATCAAATTACGGATAACTGGGAGATGCAGTTTTTCTGAAAGAACGAACAAACTGAGAAAAGAAAGTAAGCCAAAGACCAGGTCCATGGCCGCTGTTCCCCAGAAAAACTTTAGTAAGTAATTAAGGACAATCCAAATTAAGGCTATCTCCAACAGAGGTGTGGTGTAATACATCATACCTACAAACATTTATTAAGATAACCCTAGCTGTTGAAGTGTTTTCATTATTTCTTAGTAAAATCCTTGAAAATTATCGCGGACGAATCGAGTTCAATGGAGGTCTTAATAATGTCTAAAGGAGAAGACCCTCCCTCAGTTTAGCTGGAAGAGGGTTAATGGCAAAGTATTTTATGGAGAGGACTGATTTAACAACTGATGACAGGGAAACGTGCGTAGTATATATACTACAGAGAATGCAAATAGTTTTTGATTTGGAGAGCCAAATATGAGTGCTGAGATGTTGGCGAGAGTGCAGTTTGCGTTGTTTATTGGATTTCATTACCTCTTCGTTCCTATCAGCTTAGGATTAAGCATGATGATAGTTCTTATGGAAGGGCTCTATCTATTCACAAAAAAGAGTATTTATAATCAGCTAACTTGGTTTTGGATTAAAATTTTCACGCTAACTTTTGTAGTCGGTGTTGTTTCTGGACTTATGCAAATTTTTTCTTTCGGATCAAATTGGTCTCGATTTTCAGAATACACTGGAAATATTTTTGGGATGTTCTTAGGTAGCGAAGGAATGTTTGCTTTCTTCTTGGAATCGGGATTTTTAGGAGTTTTGTTATTTGGCCGTCATAAGGTATCTAAGAAAATGCATTTTTTTGCAGCTTGTATGGTAGCTTTAGGTGCTCATATGAGTGCTTTTTGGATTGTTTGTGCGAATTCTTGGATGCAGACGCCTTCTGGTTATGAAATGGTTATGCGAAATGGAGTCCTGATTCCCCAAATGACTTCTTTTTGGGCGGCTGTACTATCTCCTTCTGCTTTGCAGCGTTTTACACATGTTGTTCTTGGAGCATGGTTATCTGGAATATTTCTTGTTTTATCTGTAAGTGCTCATTATTTGCGTAAAGATCGACATACAGAATTTGCGAAACAAGGGTTAAAGCTTAGTATGTTTTCTGCTTTGCTAGTTTTGGTTTTGCAGCTTTGGTCAGCGGATGTCACTGCTCGAGGAGTTGCTAAGCACCAGCCTGCAAAACTCGCTGCTTTTGAGGGAGTGTTTAAAACACAAGAGCATACACCGATTTATCTGCTTGGCATTGTTGACATGAAAAAGGAGCGAGTAATTGGCATTCCCATTCCTTCCGGATTATCGTTTCTAGTTCATCGAAATGCAAAAACACCTGTTACAGGACTTGATCAGTTCCCTAAAGACGAATGGCCAAATGTATCTTTCGTCTTTCAAACTTATCATCTGATGGTCATGCTTTGGGGAGCTATGGTTCTTTTATCCCTAATAGCGTTTGCTGTGCATAAGAAAAAAGCTTGGGCTTGCAGAAAAGGAGTTCTATGGATGCTTTCGCTTTCCGTGTTATGTCCAGAGCTATGCAATGAAATTGGCTGGATTTCTACAGAAGTTGGGCGTCAGCCCTGGGTCGTCTATGGTTTATTAAAAACCAAAGATGCAACGTCGCCTATCGTTAATGCAGGACAAATTTGGCAGTCTTTGACTCTATTTTCGATAGTTTTTGTATGTTTATTGAGTGTTTTTATTTCTCTTCTTTTGAAAAAAATAGGAGAGGGACCAGATGATAAAGACCTTGTAGAAGCAGATTGGTGAGGGCTTTCATAATGGAGTTAGCAACGATTCTTCCTGTTATTTGGTATGCCATTCTTTGTATTGCAGTATTTGCTTATGCTTTAGGGGATGGGTTTGATTTGGGATTAAGCACGATCTATTTTCTTTCGAAAGAAGAGAAAGAGCGTCGTTTGTTATTAAATTCGATAGGCCCTGTCTGGGATGGTAATGAAGTTTGGTTTGTGATCATATTTGCAGGGTTATTTGCAGGATTTCCATCTGCTTATGGAACATTGCTTTCTATCTTTTACATGCCTATTTGGACAATGGTCATGTTATACGTGTTTCGAGGCTGTTCTTTAGAGTTCCGAAGTAAGGCTGAGTCTCGTCGTTGGAAGTTTTTCTGGGACATTCTTTTTTCTGCTTCAGGGACGTTTATTAGCTTCTTTCTCGGAACTTTATCTGGAAATTTATTGCTTGGACTGCCAATAGCTCCGGAGACTTCTTACAGTTCTTTGTCTTGGGGACTATTTTTTCGACCTTATTCTGTATTATGCGGGCTATTTGTAGTTGCTGCCTTCGCTTTACATGGGATTAGTTTCGCTTTGACTAAAACAGCAGAAGGGTTTCAATTACGATTGAAAAATCGGTTCTATTATGTTCTATCTGCTTACTTAGTTTTGTATCTTGGTTTACTTATCGCTACAATGCTAGGGAGACCTCATGCTATTGGAGTTTGTTGTCGTTTGGGAATTGGGACGGGTATTCCCGCTTATCCATTATTGATTTTATTGGCTGTAGCAACATTTTCTTGTTGTTATGCAGAAAAGAAAGCTATGGATGTCTCTAAATACGGCAAAGCTTTTGCTTTCTCCTGTATTAATTTGTTATTCCCAATATTAGCTTATAACGTATTGCTTTTCCCTAATTTGCTAGTGTCTTCTGTAGATGGTCGTTACACTATAACGATTTTTAATGCAGCTGTGGACCCTAAGGCTTTACAGCACCTCATTACTATTGTTTTAATCGGTCTTCCCTTTGTCATTGCTTACGCAGTATACGTGTATCGAGTGTTCAGAGGAAAAACAGATTTCCCTTCAATTTATTGAATGGTTGCTACTGTCAGAAATATAGGGCTTGTTAAAAGCTCTATATTTCTGAAGACAGGAAGCAGTGGGGGAAACAGATTTTGTTGAAAATAGTTAAAGCAGTGTCGCTGCTGCTGCTGCGAGTTCAGAACGTTCAGTTCTAGTCATGAACATATGCCCGTATAAAGGCAAGTGGCGAAATTTTCCTACCAGATAGGTAAGGCCATTGGAGTTTTCGTCAAAGTACAAACTATCTATTTGAGTGGGATCTCCTGTTAAAACGATTTTTGTTCCCTTCCCTGCTCGAGAAATGATTGTTTTGACTTCATGAGGGGTGAGGTTTTGCGCTTCATCAATGATCATAAATACCTTAGGTAGGGAGCGTCCCCGAATATAGGTCAGTGCTTCCATCTCTAGTTTTTTGGTTTCCATTAAGCTGTGGAGGGTTTCTGCAAAATCCCCCATATGATTGACATCGAACAGGAATTCCATATTATCATAGATAGGCTGCATCCAGTGCATGAGTTTTTCTTCTTTTATTCCGGGAAGAAATCCAATATCTTTCCCCATAGGAATAATAGGTCTGCTAACCAGCAGCTTATTATATTTGGGGTTTTCGAAAACTTGATACATAGCCGCTGCTAAAGCTAGGATAGTTTTCCCTGATCCAGCTTGTCCCATTAGTGTAACGAGTTTAATGTCATCTCTTAGCAATAGATCTAATGCGCAGCGTTGTTCTATGTTAAGAGGTTTAACTCCCCAAATTTTTTCTGGGGAAGGTTTTAGTGCTATAATTTTTTGATCATTAGGACTAAAACGACCACAAGCGGAATGGGTTTCATCATCTCCTGAAAGGAAAAAGTACTCATTGGGAGAAGGTGGGGAGGAGAGATCGGAGGGGAGGGCTATCGCTCCGTCCTTATAAAAGTATTCGATCTTGCTATTAGATACTTTGAGTTTTCTGTGGCCACGATAAAGGGAGCGAAACGATACGCATTTGTTTTCGTAATCTTTGGATTCAATACCCAAAGCCTCTGCATGGACTCGTCGTCCAAGACTTTTAGTTACAAAAACAACAGGTTCTCTTTGAGAAATGATTTGAAGTAATTCTAGAGTGAGGTGTTTTTTTTGCTTCTCACTGTTTGAAAGATTTGCAAGAGGAGAAACTTCTATACATAACTCGCTACCATTTTTTAATAAAATCTGCCCAGTAGTGGGTTTTTCTGATTGTTCCAGTAGCAAACGAATATGACTTAATGCTCGAGAAGCATTTTTCCCCGATTCATCACGGAATTTAGCGCAAGATTCTAGCTCTTCAATTACCGTGAAAGGAACGATAATGCGAGTATTGGAAAAAGAGGAGAGAGCCTCAGGGTCATAAATAAAAACGCTAGTGTCGATAACGGAGGTTTTTTTCATTACAAGTTCCTAATTCACTCGATGGTAAGAGGTAAACTACTTCGATGTGTATCATATTAATAAAAATTAAAACATGTCTTTATTAGATAGGGAAAACAAGATTGGTTTTTAGCAATCAGGTCGCATGTCTGCTAATCTGTTTGTCAAAAATATCCCACCTTAACTACAATGCCGAGGAAAGCGAGTCCTTCTGTTGGAGGTTGTTATGAAAGTCAAAATTAATGATCAGTTAATTTGTATCCCCCCATATATTTCTGCTCAATGGAGTCAAATAGCTTTCATAGAGTCCTATGATGGGGGCACAGAAGGTTGTGCTACCTTAAAACTTCATCTGGTGGATGGAGAGACTGTTTCTATACCGAATCTTGACCAAAATATTATCAATGAAGCGTTTCAAGAGCATTTGCTCTATTTAGAATCGCTAGCTCCTCAGAAAGGTAGAGAGGAGGACAAAATTGGTTCGCTATTAGGAGCTATCCAACAGGTTACTAAAGGATGTGAAGTACAAATTTTCCCTCAAAAAGGTTTGGTATCTATGCTTTTAGGAGGGTCGGGTCCTATCGATATGTTGTTGCAACATTCTCCGGAACATAAAGATCACCCTGATCTTCCAATCGATCTTTTGGAGAAGTTAGCGCAGATGATGCGTTCTTTGTCTATAGGATCTACATCTATTTTGGCTAAACCTGAGCCTCATTGTAATTGTTTACATTGTCAGATCGGCCGGATTGCGGTAGAGGAAGAGGATATTGAGGTTTCAGAAGAAGATTTAACTTTCCGCTCGTGGGATATCTCTCAGTATGGAGAGAAAATGTATACCGTTACGGATCCTTTGAATCCAGAAGAGCAGTTCAATGTGTACTTAGGGACTCCAATTGGGTGTACATGCGGGCAGCCATATTGCGAGCATGTGAAAGCAGTTCTTTATACGTAATGGTTTTGTGGGAGGGAAATAAAGGTCAAATCGTCTCGGTTGACTTTTTCCTTTAAGTCAATAATAATCTCCCTCTCTAGGGGTCTCGTCTTCTAGGGCTGCGGATGCCTATGTAGAGGCCTGGTTTTTAGCAAATTGCAGGAGTTTTTGCGTGCGAACGTTGTCTATTTCTATGCTCATTCTTGCCCTTTCTTGTGGGGAAAACACCTGCTTATGTGCTGCGGATTCCCCCAAAGCGAAAGTTGATGCTTCCATCGGTAATGGGGCAAGTTTTTCTCCATTTACAGGAGAAATCAAAGGAAATCGTGTGCGTCTACGTCTGGCTCCACACACGGATAGTTCTATCATCAAAGAATTATCTAAAGGTGACTGCCTGGCTGTTTTAGGAGAAAGCAAGGACTATTATGTAGTGGCTGCTCCTGAAGGGGTTAGGGGTTATGTGTTCCGCACTTTCGTTTTAGATAATGTTATTGAAGGGGAGAAGGTTAACGTTCGTTTGGAACCTTCGACTTCCGCACCTATTTTAGCAAGATTATCCAAAGGAACTGTTGTGAAAACCTTGGGTGCTGCGCAGGGGAAATGGGTGGAAATTGCTCTTCCTAAGCAGTGTGTCTTCTATGTTGCTAAGAATTTCGTCAAAAATGTGGGTGCTTTAGAGCTATACAATCAGAAAGAAGGGCAGAAGAAAATCGCTTTAGACTTGTTAAATTCTGCTATGAGTTTCGCTGATGCTGAGTTGCAGAAAAAGGTAGAAGACATTGATCTAGATGCCATTTATAAGAAAATGAATCTAGCTCAGGCAGAAGAGTTTAAAGATGTTCCCGGGTTACAACCTTTAGTACAGAAGGCTTTGGAAAGAGTTCAGGAAGCTTTTCTTGCAAAGTCCTTGGAAAAGGGCTCACACAAAACTGTAGAATCCTACAAACCTGTGGAAACTCAAGCTCAATTACAGCCACAGCGTCAGGTTATAGAAGAAAAGAATGTGTCGGTGGTTCCAGAGGCGCCGGTTTTGTCGCAAGTAGAAGAGCCGAAGAGTGTCCTAACTTCCTCTAGTGAAGTAGAACCTTTGCAGGACGTTGGTCCTATAAAAGGTTCGCTGTTATCTCATTATATTCGTAAAAAGGGATTTGTTAAGACTTCTCCTGTGGTAGAAGGGAGAGAGAGCTTTGAACGATCTTTGTTTGAGGTTTGGGTAAATCTTCAACCTGAAGAGATTCGAAATGGACTGACTATGGAGTCTTTCTATAGAGATGAGCAGAAGAAAAAACGGGTGCTGACCGGGGAACTTGAGGTATATCCTCATATCGTTAAAAATAATCCAGGTGATTATCTTTTGAAAAATGGAGAAGATGTAGTGGCATTTGTTTACGCCACGAGTATTGATTTAAGTAAATGGCTAGGGAAACGTGTGGTTTTAGAATGCGTTTCTAGGCCGAATAATCACTTTGCCTTTCCTGCCTATATTGTTTTGTCGATAAAAGAGGGCGCTTGATTGAGCTAAGAAAGCCTTGCTTTTTCTAAGAAGCAAGGCTTTTTGAGTTATTCAAAAGCTGTTTGGTGTTTCAACAAAGTGGTGTTTAGGAAAAGGTATAGCCGAAGGGGGGTATCCCGGCGAGCCAATAGAATCTCTGTTACTTGGAATAGCAAGGGCAAAAGAGAAGTTTTTGTAGAAAAACGTTTTGACTGCTCGGAAGACCTTCAAGAGAAGAGCTCCAAGAGAAACAAGCGCTTTAATTCCCAACACTTCTTGTATGGCCGTTGCTCGGGCTTTCGGCCATTCTTTTCTAATAATTGAGCACGGGAACCAGGAGCAGGGGATGGTGGGATCGTTTTTGCAAAGGAATCCCCCGGTTCTCTCTGTTAGTTCCTTCTCTAATCTGCGCATGTTGCACAAAGTGCGTATTCCTACAACGGTGCTCAAAACAGGAACATAGCTGCAGAAAGAGGTTATCCTATCGCGATGAAGATAGTTGCGTTGCAAGCAATCCCACGCCGGAAAGGTGTCAGCATTATGGGCATGCTGCATGAAAAAGAAAGAGCTAGAAAAAATGTACATGAACAATACTCCCTAAAAATTGGGTTTTTAGCTTTCTGAATGAAGGGAGAGATGTGAACAATTTTGAAAGAATTATTAAAAGCTAGGGATGAATTGTACCAAAAATAAAGAAAAAATTCGATTGATAGTTTTTGTGTAAAGAAACTTAAAAAACGATCCCTCCTCCTGACTACTTCTTAGGATCCTTGGTGGACTCGTTATTTGGGAGGACACGAAGATCCAAGGCTCCTTGCTAAGCAAAAACAGAAGAAGAGACCTATGGAGGTGGAGAGATTCGAACTCTCGTCCTTAGTAAACTCCCCGCTAACCTCTACATGCTTAGTTTCTAGAATATTTTACGTTATATCTCCTCAGCTAGAAACCTCTATAGAGACCAACGACTCTCATTAAAATTCAAATTAGTTCCCTTGAGAGTTAAAAGGCCCTAATTCTAACCAGATAAATGACGGCGTTTCGAAAACCTCTGGTGGAGCTCGCGAACACCGGGTTACCAGTACTTAGGTAACAACTTTGCTAATTAAGCAGCAACTCTTAGATCATTAAGATCAGCGAAGCTGATAATTTCGCATTCAGCCTTAGGTTCGGCATTTATTGTTTTGTCGGCTTTTTAGGAGGCCAGCCAACGCCCTCCGCATGCAATTAACGCTTCATTTCTAAGTCGAAACCTTTACACCCCCTGAGCCGAGGATTGTAAGGATTGCAGGGCTTTTCCGCAATGTTTTGATGAGTTTTTTGTATAACGAATTAACTAAGAGAGAATTAATCTTTTAGAAGATAGCAAGGAGAGGTTTTTAAAAGATCATGCAAATCATGCAAATACTTTATTGAGGGAGAGGATGAGAATTTTTACTATTTTCCATTTAGTTTGGTCAATAGGTATGATTTAATTAACGATTTAAAAGGGCGATCTACCATAATTCACCAATAAGACTGTTTCGGAAAGCTGTCAAACTGCAAACCTTATGAGCAGAATAATAATGCCTTCCAGTATCAAAAACCAAAGTGAATCATCGAAGAAATAATGGATAACGAAGATAAGGTGAGTTTTCCCGCCAAAGAGGAAAAGGTTCTAACTTTTTGGAAAGAACAAAACATTTTTCAAAAAACTTTAGAAAATCGAGATGGGAGCCCCACTTTTTCTTTTTATGATGGGCCTCCATTTGCGACGGGATTACCCCATTATGGCCATTTATTAGCTGGCACAATTAAAGATGTTGTATGTCGTTATGCTACGATGGATGGGCATTATGTGCCTCGACGCTTTGGTTGGGATTGCCATGGGGTTCCCGTTGAGTATGAAGTGGAGAAATCATTAGGTTTAACGGAACCTGGAGCTATTGATCGGTTTGGTATAGCTAACTTTAATGAAGAGTGCCGTAAGATTGTTTTTCGATACGTCGATGAATGGAAATATTTTGTAGATAGAATTGGACGATGGGTTGATTTTTCAGCAACGTGGAAGACTATGGACCTATCTTTCATGGAAAGTGTTTGGTGGGTATTCCATTCTCTTTATAAACAGGGGCTTGTGTATGAAGGGACGAAGGTTGTTCCCTTTTCTACCAAACTAGGGACTCCGCTGTCTAATTTCGAAGCTGGTCAAAATTATAAAGAGGTGGATGATCCATCTGTTGTTGCGAAGTTTGCCTTGCAAGATGATCAGGGCATTCTTTTAGCATGGACAACAACTCCTTGGACGCTTGTTTCGAATATGGCTTTGGCTGTGCATCCAGGACTTACCTATGTCCGTATTCAAGACAAGGAATCAGGAGAAGAGTACATTCTTGGTCAAGAAAGTCTGGCTCGTTGGTTCCCTGATCGGGAATCCTATAAATGGATAGGACAATTGTCTGGGGAAAGCCTTGTTGGTCGAAGATACTGTCCTTTGTTCCCTTATTTCCAGGATCAACAGGATCGGGGAGCTTTTCGTGTTATTCCTGCAGACTTTATCGAAGAAAGTGAAGGGACTGGTGTTGTTCACATGGCTCCAGCTTTCGGAGAAGCAGACTTTTTTGCTTGCCAGGAACATAATGTGCCTTTGGTATGTCCTGTTGATAACCAAGGGTGTTTTACTTCTGAAGTGACTGATTTTGTCGGAGAATACATTAAGTTTGCAGATAAGGGAATTGCTCGTCGGTTGAAGAATGAAAATAAATTGTTCTATCAAGGCACTATTCGTCACCGTTATCCATTTTGTTGGAGAACAGATTCTCCATTAATCTACAAAGCAGTTAATTCTTGGTTTGTCTCTGTAGAAAAAGTAAAACACAAAATGCTGAAAGCCAATGAATCGATTCATTGGACTCCGGGACATATCAAGCACGGGCGTTTTGGTAAATGGCTTGAGGGGGCTCGTGATTGGGCCATTAGCAGAAATCGTTACTGGGGAACGCCTATACCTATCTGGCGTAGTGAAGATGGGGAGCTTCTTGTCATAAGGTCTATCCAGGAGCTAGAAGAATTATCTGGGCAGAAGATTGTTGATTTACATCGTCATTTTATTGATGAGATTGTCATTCATAAAAATGGAAAAAGTTTCCATAGAATTCCTTATGTTTTTGATTGTTGGTTTGATTCTGGGGCAATGCCTTATGCCCAAAACCATTATCCTTTTGAACGTGCCGAAGAAACTGAAGCGCGTTTCCCAGCAGATTTCATTGCTGAAGGGCTTGATCAGACTCGGGGCTGGTTTTATACTTTAACTGTAATTGCTGCAGCTTTGTTTGATCAACCAGCTTTTAAGAACGTAATTGTGAATGGAATTGTTCTTGCTGAAGACGGAAATAAAATGTCTAAGCGACTGAATAATTATCCAAGTCCTAAAAAAATTATGGATACGTATGGTGCGGATGCTTTGCGCCTGTATTTGTTGAATAGTGTCGTTGTCAAAGCCGAAGATTTAAGGTTCTCTGACAAAGGGGTGGAGGCTGTACTCAAGCAAGTGCTTTTACCTTTGTCTAATGCTTTGGCTTTTTACAAGACTTATGCAGAGTTGTATGGTTTTTCTCCAAATGAAACAACAGACTTAGAGCTTGCTGAGATAGATCGCTGGATTCTTTCTTCTTTGTATAGCTTAGTAGGGAAAACTAGGGAAAACATGGCGCAGTATGATTTACATGCCGCAGTAAGTCCCTTTATAGATTTCATTGAGGATCTAACAAATTGGTACATTCGTCGATCACGTCGGCGCTTCTGGGAATCAGAGGATTCTCCAGACCGTCGAGCTGCTTTTGCTACCCTTTATGAAGTACTGATGGTTTTTTCTAAGATTATAGCTCCGTTCATTCCTTTTACTGCTGAGGATATGTATCAGCAATTGCGGGTTGAAACGGATCCTGAATCTGTGCATTTGTGTGATTTCCCTCACGTTGTTTTGGAAAAAATCCTTCCTGATTTAGAAAAGAAGATGCAAGACATTCGGGAGATCGTTGCTTTAGGACATTCTCTACGTAAAGAACATAAGCTTAAAGTTCGACAGCCACTTCAACATATGTATATTGTCGGTGCTAAAGAACGAATGGCTGCGTTGGCTCAAGTTGACTCATTGATTGGAGAGGAGTTGAATGTTAAGGAAGTGCATTTTTGCTCAGAGACTCCAGAATATGTGACTACTCTTGTTAAGCCCAATTTCCGTTCTCTAGGAAAAAGGGTTGGGAATCGTCTCCCCGAAATTCAAAAGGCTTTGGCAGGACTTTCTCAAGAGCAAATTCAAGCGTTTATGCATAATGGCTTTATGGTTCTTTCTTTAGGAGAAGAAACGATTTCTCTAAATGAAGAGGATATTACCGTGTCCTGGGAAGCCGCTCCGGGGTTTGTAGCAAGAAGCTCAGCCTCTTTTGTAGCGATTTTAGATTGTCAACTAACTTCTCCTCTGATTATGGAAGGGATAGCCAGAGAAATTGTAAATAAGATCAATACTATGCGAAGAAATGGGAAATTACACGTTTCGGATCGTATTGCTATACGTTTGCATGCTCCTAAAATTGTTCAGGAAGCTTTTTCTCAATATGAAGAATATATTTGCGAAGAGACATTAACAACTTCGGTTTCCTTTATAGATGACAAGGAGGGAGAGGAGTGGGATGTTAACGGTCACGCGGTCTCACTGTCCCTAGAGGTGATTGGTCATTGAGATGACATATAAAAGAGGTCCTATAGGACCTCTTTTTTTTGTTATTTGTTAGGGGAATAACCTGTGATTCTTTCGATAATACCACGCACCCACAAAGTAAATAAGAGCTCCTAAGGCTAATCCATTAACAAGATAACCAGGTAAGCTCAACGGGGTGATACTAGAAGATAATGATCCTATACGGTTAATAGGCCAAAAAATAGCTACCGGGGATCCTAAAAGGTTTTCTACGGGAACGAACCCAAAATCACGGCTGTCTGCACTCATAGGACAATTATCTCCTAAAACGAGCACATGCCCTTCCGGTATTTTAAGTCCAAAATTTGTAATAAAAGAAGTAAATTCTTCTGCAGATTCAGGGGGAGGTCCTCGATCAATGAAGGCAATGTAGGGTTTTTCTTCAGAGGACTGAAGCTCCTTTTCTTTTTCCGCCAAGATAAATTTTTGTAATGAAGGATCACTGTCAATGAAAACTGGGGAATCCATAACAAATAGGTTTCCCTGATTGAAAAAAGCATAACGATTAGGAAAAGGGGCGTATTGAGGATTTTTGGGGATATAGACTGTATGAAAACTAATGCCGCAGTTGAATAAATCAATAATCTGAGAATGGCTCAATTGCGTCAAAGGATGGGGTTGTTTCAGTTTAGTGCGGAAACCTCCTATACTAATTTTAAACACATCCCCTTTAGAAAACTCATAACAGCCATCCGGAATGTTTGGCATTGGAAGAGCAAATATTTTTGCTATGCCAGAAGTATTAATTGGAGTGGGTTGATATTTGTAGGCATATCCATCAATAACTGTGAAACGAGATGTTGTAAGGTTATTACGGATCAAATGCATGTGCTCCTTCCTTAGAGGAAGGAGAGTTTTCATAGGCTCAATAGTGGGGATAAGTTGCGTTTCTAACGGACGCAAATGCGGATGAGGATAAGAGACATTAGGAGTATGTGCAATTTCTAAGTAGGCATCTGCTAAAGGAGAAGAAAGTACGTGAGTAAGCGCAGCTTGTTTTTTTGTAAGAATACGCACCATTGCAAAATTTTTTATGCCAAATAGGTCTGCATAGCTTAAAGGCTCGGTATGAAGGTCTTTTAAAGCATAGGGGGTGTCTTTGTGCCAAGCATCTTTGTAGAAAAATTGCCCATGAGAATAGTGGGGGAAGGAAATTTTCCCACAGGGAGTATGGAATTGGTTAAAGATCACATCAGTTTGATCATCTGAATGATTAACGATTTCTGTAACGCCATCAAAAGAGATATAGGGGATGTGATAAAGGTTTTCTGTATTTTTTGTGGTGATAGGGACGCCATTACGATCTATTCCATAAATTTTCCCCCCATAAAAGTATAAAGTGTCTCCAGGTTTGCCCATGCACCGCTTTATATAACGTTTTTTCCCAGGTATAATTCCGAAATATTTGGTGTCAGCGTTCGGGATGGGAAGGTCTCCAACGGTAAAGACAACAAGTTCTCCTCGGGTAATAGTCTCCGGTGTATAGCCAATACTTTCATTACTAAAAGGCAGGCGAAGTCCAAATGTAGTTTTAGAGACCAGAATCCGATCTTGTTCAAGGATTGTAGGTCGCATTGATCCTGTAGGAACTTCATATAGTTCAAACCAGAATTGACGAATTAAAAAAGCAAGAACTGCAGCAAATGCTAAAGCATAGATGAGATCAAAAGTTGCCTGTATTTTTGACCGAGGGAATCGTTTTTGAATAGCTTGAGCTTGTTTAGCGAAAAGAGAGGCGTCTTCTCTATTTTGATCCAAAATGGCTTCTTCAAGCTGTTTTAAGATTTCAAGTAATTCCTTCTGAGTATCAGGATAAGAGAGCATTTTCTTATTTTTCAGCAATTTATAGGAGGAATGAAGAATGCGACGACTCTTATTCAAGGAATATAAGCGACTCATGTAATTGCTCGTCATTAGGAGAATTTAACGATATTCATGTTAGGAGAGCTCCCTCTTTGCTTGCTTGTGCGGAGTCTCATAGATTTTTAAAAACAAGATCTACTGAACTCATACGGAGATCTTTAAGCCAAAGCTCATCTTACACAAAATGCTTTTTCGAAACTACATGGAAACCGTTTTCGATGAAAGTATGAACAGGGGCTAAAAATTTGGAAGAGCTGGGTAGGGTGACGAGGCTTGGTGTCCTAATTCAAGAGTTTTGATAATGACGGTTCCTGTAGGGGTGTCAATGCTAGTCCATAGAGGGAAAGCTAAATTTTCTTCATCAGAGAAATACATAAGGATGTTTTTTTCTGATAATGGGGAAGAGTCTTTGGGCCAAATGGAAATCCAAGCACGAGAGGGAAGGATAACTGGGTTACCATCAAAAGAGGTTTTAGGAGACCAAGGAGTGCGTTCTTTCCCTTTATATTTTATTAAGTGATTGGGAGCTGGGGATAGAGGAAGACGAAGGATTTTCACAAAAAAAGGTAGGGGATCTTTCCTTTGAAAAGCTACCCAGTGCGTATTCTTGAGAACAAAAATGGAAAGAGAATCTCTAGAAATTCGTAAAAGGTATACTTTTCTGGGGGATTGCAGTTGATGGAAAGCTTGTTTCCAAGACTGCTGTTCGATCATTTTTTTTTCTTGTTGCGTCAGATTAGAAAATTCAGTGATTTCCACCCAAGTTGTTTCTGGGGAATTTTCACGAACTAAAAAGAAAATTTTTTGGGATCCGCGGCTAAAAATAGCGTAATCGCCTGAGCAAGAGTTTAAAATTTTTTCTTGCATTGATGAGTGGTGTAGAGAACGCGCTTCCGCGAATGGTAAAAATACGAAAAAAGCAAAGAAAAAAATAAAAAGTTTAAGAAGATTCCTAGGGTGCATTTTTTCTTGCTTTTTCATAAAACGTTCGGGTATGCTTTCCCTTCTGTTATGTGAGATTTTCACATACTAAGATAGAGATTTTGGGGTTGTCAAATGAAAAAAAACACTCATCCTGAGTATAGACAAGTTCTGTTTGTAGATTCTTCTACCGGTTATAAGTTTGTTTGTGGATCTACGTACCAAACAGATAAAACAGAGGTTTTTGAAGGACAAGAGTACCCTGTATGTTACGTCAGCGTTTCCTCATCTTCGCATCCGTTCTTTACGGGAAGTAAGAAACTTGTGGACGCAGAGGGTCGCGTTGATAAGTTCTTGAAACGATACAGTGGCGTTAAGCAGATGGCTCCTAAGCCTGAAACTTCTGTAGAAGAAGTTCTTCCAAAAGGTAAGAAAAAAGCTCCTGCTAAAAAGAAAAAGTAGTGTCTGTTAAAGACTTCTTTTGAGTTATGGAGAAGAGCGGGGATGTTCCCCGCTTTTTTTTTGCTTCAAGAGGAAGTCTCGTAGTTTGAAGTTGTCTCTTCTGTCAAAGTCTAGTGTTCCCCAAAATTGATTGCCAATGTACACTCTGATCTTTGTTTGAAAGACACCAGAGTAGAAGAAGTCGTTCATGGAAGTAAAAGTTTTAGAGTGTTTGAGACGCCTTGAAGAAGTCGAAAAGCTAATATCTGATCCAAATATTTTTAGTAATCCCAAGGAATATAGTTCTTTAAGTAAGGAGCATGCTCGTCTTTCGGAGATTAAAAATGCTCACGAATCGATTCTTGCGGCAAAAAAAATTCTTCATGATGACAAGTTAGCCTTGTCAACAGAGAAGGATCCGGAGATGATTGCTATGTTGGAAGAGGGTATTCAAGGAGGAGAGGAGTCCTTAGAACGTCTGTCTAAGCAATTGGAAAACCTTCTCATCCCACCTGATCCGGATGATGATTTAAGTGTCATTATGGAGTTGCGAGCAGGGACAGGAGGAGATGAAGCGGCTCTTTTCGTAGGCGATTGTGTGCGAATGTATCATCTTTATGCATCCATCAAAGGGTGGCAGTGTGAAGTGCTTTCTGCCTCGGAGTCCGATCTTGGTGGATACAAAGAATATATCATGGGAGTTTCAGGGACCTCTGTGAAACGATTCTTACAATATGAGGCAGGGACGCATCGTGTCCAAAGAGTTCCGGAGACGGAAACTCAGGGAAGAGTGCATACTTCGGCCGTGACTATTGCTGTCCTTCCTGAACCTGCAGAAGATGACGAGGAAGTTTTTATTGATGAGAAGGATCTACGTATAGATACCTTCCGTTCTTCAGGAGCTGGAGGGCAGCACGTAAACGTTACAGATTCTGCCGTACGTATTACGCATATTCCTACTGGCGTGGTGGTTTCCTGTCAAGATGAGCGTAGTCAACATAAAAATAAGGCGAAAGCTATGCGAGTGTTGAAGGCGCGTATTCGAGATGCGGAAGTGCAGAAGCGAGAACAGGAGGCTTCTGCTATGCGTTCAGCGCAAGTAGGGAGTGGGGATCGCTCAGAAAGAATTAGGACTTATAATTTTCCTCAAAATCGTGTGACTGATCATCGAATCGGTCTGACTTTATATAACTTGGATCGTGTAATGCAGGGAGAGTTGGATATGATTACAACAGCTCTTGTTTCCCATGCACATCGCCAACTGTTCGGTCATGAAGAGACTAATTAAGGAAGCTTCAGAATATCTGTTATCTCGAGGGATTCGGTTTCCTCAAAGGGAAGCCGAAGATATCATGATGGATTTACTAGAGGTTTCTTCTAGAGGGGCTCTTCATGATATAAAATTATCGAGCGGAGAGCGGGTTTCATACTGGGAACGTGTGCAGAAAAGGGGAAATCGTTGTCCTACTGCTTATATTCATGGCAAGGTGCATTTTTTAGGAATTGAGTTGCAGGTATCCCCTGAGGTTCTTATTCCTAGGCAAGAAACTGAAATTTTTGTTGAAAAGATTATTGGTTATTTGCAGACGCATAAAGAAAAAAAGATTTTTTATGATGTTTGCTGTGGGAGTGGGTGTATTGGGTTGTCTGTAAAGAAACACTGTCCCCATGTACACGTTGTGCTGTCAGATATTTGTTCACAGGCTTTGGCTGTTGCTAAGTCAAATGCAAAAAGAAACGATCTTATTGTAGATTTTCTTTGTGGGGATTTATTCGAGCCTTTCCGTATTCCAGCAGATGCTTTCGTCTGCAATCCTCCTTATCTGTCATATAAAGAGTTTTTTAAAGTGGATCCTGAAGTGCGCTGTCATGAACCTTGGAAGGCTTTAGTTGGGGGCGTTTCTGGGTTGGAATTTTATCATCGTATAGCCGAACATATTCACAAAATTTTGGTTCCCGGGGGAGTTGGTTGGTTAGAAATTGGCTCAAATCAAGGGGAGAGTGTCAAAAAAATTTTTCGTGATAAGGGAATTTCTGGATGTGTATTCAAAGATTACGCTCAGTTAGATAGGTTTTTTTTCCTTGAAAATCAAGCTGGTGATGCTGTATCCTCTGGGGAGGTTTCTGGCTTTTCCGAGAGATGATTAATTCTTTATCGCAAAAATTATCTAGTATTTTCTCCTCACTTTTTACTGCAAAGAGAGTAACAGAGGAGAGTATTTCTGATTCCATTAGAGAAATTCGCCTAGCTCTTCTAGATGCTGATGTGAATTATCAGGCGGTGAAAGATTTTATATCCAAGGTAAAGCAGAAAGTCATTGGGGAAGAGGTCTGGAAACACGTATCCCCAGGACAACAGTTTGTGAAATGTTTGCATGAAGAGCTTGCGGCTTTGCTTTCTTCACAACAGGCTAGTTTATTGTTGCAGGGGCGTCCTGCGGTTGTTTTATTTTGTGGATTGCAGGGAGCGGGTAAGACGACTACATGTGCCAAGCTTGCCGACTACGTTCTTCGAGAGAAGAAAGCAAAAAAAGTGTTAGTGGCTTCTTGTGATTTAAAGCGTTTTTCAGCAGTGGACCAGCTGGAGGGCTTAATAAAGCAAACTGGGGCAGATTTTTTCCGAAAAAAAGGAGAAAATCCTGTGAGTATGGCATCAGAGGCGGTTCGCTACGCAAAGGATCAAGGTTATGATTTATTAATCGTTGATACTGCTGGTCGACTTCATGTGGATGATGCATTGATGGATGAGCTGGTGGCCATTGCTCGTGTAACGAATCCGTCCGAAATCTTATTCGTTATGAATTTAGCGATGGGCCAGGATGCAGTAACTACTGCGAAGGCTTTTGATGAGCGCTTAGGGTTAACTGGTATCGTCGTGTCCATGGCAGATGGCGATGCTCGGGCTGGAGCAGTCTTATCAGTGAAGTCTTTGCTTGGCAGACCTATTAAATTTGAAGGGTGTGGGGAAAAAATAAAAGATCTACGTCCTTTTAACGCACAGTCTATGGCTGAACGTATCCTAGGAATGGGAGATACAATAAGTTTAGTTGATAAGATGCGTGAGTGTGTCTCTGAAGAAGAGAACAAAGAGTTAGAAGAAAAATTAACGAAAGCGACGTTTACTTATGAGGATTTTTATAAGCAAATGCGAGCTTTCCGTCGTTTAGGGCCTTTGCGCAAAATCATGAATATGATGCCAAGCTTCGGTGGCATGAGGCCTAGTGATAAGGATTTGGAAGAATCCGAGAAGCAAATGAAAAGAAATGAGGCGATTATTCTTTCTATGACTCCAGAGGAAAGGAAGGAGTTGGTCGAACTGAATATGAGCCGGATGAAAAGAATCGCTGCGGGCTGTGGCCTGACTTTAGGTGATGTAAATCAGTTCCGTAAGCAAATGATGCAATCTAAGAAATTTTTTAAAGGGATGACCCGAGAAAAAATGGAACAGATGGGTAAAAAAATGTCTGGAGGGAATCTGTGGCGTTAAAAATTCGTTTAAGACAACAAGGACGCAAGAACCATGTTGTATATAGATTAGTACTAGCTGATGTAGAATCTCCTAGAGATGGTAAATATATCGAGTTGTTAGGGTGGTATGATCCTCATAGTGAACAAAATTATCAGCTAAAAAGCGAACGGATTTTTTATTGGCTGAATCAAGGAGCCGAGCTTACTGAAAAAGCTGGGGCGTTGGTCAAACAAGGAGCTCCTGGAGTTTATGCTGAGTTAATGGCTAAAAAAAATGCTCGTAGAGCAGTCGTTAGACAAAAGAGACGAGCTTATCGTCAGCGACTTGCTGCGAGAAGGGCAGAAGCAGCTGCTAAGTAAAAGGATATAAGGGATGGAGATAGATATTCTTTCTTTATTCCCGGACTATTTTACTAGTCCACTACAAGCAACCATTTTGGGCCGAGCTATCAAGCAGGGAGCTTTATCTATTCGTTCCCGCGATATTCGAGAGTTTGGTTTAGGGAAATGGAAGCAAGTAGACGATGCCCCTTATAGTGGGGAGGGAATGCTTTTGATGGCTGAGCCGGTTGTGCAGGCTATTAGAAGCGTAAAAAGAGAGAAATCTAAAGTTGTATACCTATCCCCGCAGGGGCAGCTTCTTTCTGCTAAAAAGAGTCGAGAGCTCTCGTTGTGTCCGCATTTAATTTTGTTATGTGGACATTATGAAGGGATTGATGAAAGAGCTTTAGCTTCTGAAGTGGATGAAGAGATAAGTATTGGTGATTACGTTCTTACCAATGGGTGTGCGGCAGCGTTGGTTCTTGTAGACGCTCTTGCTCGCTTTATTCCAGGCGTTTTGGGAAACCAAGAAAGTGCGGAATGCGATTCTCTTGAAAATGGGTTGTTAGAGGGGCCTCATTACACCCGTCCACGAGTTTTTGAAGGCGTACAAGTTCCAGAGATACTTTTTTGTGGAGATCACCAAAGAATCGCAAATTGGCGAAAGAAGGTTAGTTTAGAGAGAACAAGAGAACGCCGACCGGACCTGTATCTGCAGTATTTTTATGGTGATAGAGCTTTTTGGGGTGCCCAGGAGGATCCTCTTAAAATGAGAGAAACTTCTCCCCAAGCTTTTTCTGTAGTTTTAGAAGTTAAAGATCTTCGAAAAGCTAAAAAATTTTATTCCAGAATGTTCGGAAAAGAACACTGGGATGGGGATAAATTACTCCTTGGGGAGAAGACGAGTCTGTATCTGCAACAGACAAATGAAAGAAGGGGTGCAACCAAGGTATTTGTAGAGTTAGAAACTGAGGATGGTTTTGTCCGCTTTTTAAGAAGGTGGGAAATGCTTGGTGGACAGCTCGGAGAGGTTGGAATGGGAAATCTACCTCTAAGGCAGGTTTTTGATTTGGATGGCCATATTTGGGTTGTCTCTTGTGTACAGAAATAGAAAAAGAATTTTAGGTGAAATACAATGGGGAACTTAATTAAGGAATTGCAAGACGAGCAGTGCAGAACTGATCTCGTTGATTTCTGTGTTGGTGACACGATTCGTGTGGCTACAAATATTTCAGAAGGAGGCAAAGAGCGGGTTCAGGTATTCCAAGGAACAGTAATGGCCCGTAAAGGCGGCGGAGCAGGAGAAACAGTTTCTCTTCATAGGGTTGCTTACGGCGAAGGAATGGAAAAAAGTTTCCTACTCAATAGTCCTAAAGTAGTAAGTATTGAAGTTGTCAAACGCGGGAAGGTATCGCGTGCACGTCTCTTCTATTTGAGAGGAAAAACAGGTAAAGCTGCTAAAGTTAAAGAGCTTATTGGTCCTCGGGCTGCTAAGAAATAGTAAAAGAAAGAGAGCAGCATAAGCCTCTTTCTGCTGTTATCAACGTTAAGAGACCTCTTTATATGAAATCAATCGTTGAGCAGGAGCTGCTTTTTAGAGAGAAGAGTGTTTTTGAGGATCAAGCTATCAAACAAGGATACTCACGAATTGCTGGTGTAGATGAGGCTGGGAGGGGGCCTCTTGCGGGTCCTGTCGTTGCTGGGGCTTGCATTCTGCCTGGAGGGAAGCTTTTTTTAGGTATTGATGACAGTAAGAAGTTATCCCCTAAGCAGAGACGGTATTTGTATGAACTTTTGCTTGAAGATCCCGAAGTCACTTGTGGGGTCGGAGTTGTCTCTGTTGAGCGAATAGATGAGATCAATATTTTAGAGGCTACCAAAGAAGCTATGGTTCAGGCCATAGCTTCTTTGCGGAGCACTCCTGATTTTTTATTGGTTGACGGGTTGTTTTTGCCGCATGAGATCCCCTGTCTTAAAATTATAAAAGGAGATTCTCGTTCCGTGTCAATAGCTGCCGCATCCATAATAGCCAAAGAATATCGTGATGAATTGATGCGGAAGCTTCATTCTGAATATCCTGAGTATGGGTTTGACAAACATAAGGGGTATGGAACGGTTGCGCATTTGCAAGCTTTAAAACAGTTTGGCCCTTGCGTATATCACAGAAAGAGTTTCTCTCCTGTAAAAGAGAGTATCCGAGAGGGAATATGTCAGTAAAGGTTGCTTCCCCTTTTTCTCCAGATGGGGTCCAATGCCTTCCTAAACTTTTTACTATCAGTGCTCCTGCTGGAGCGGGGAAGACAACTTTAGTTCATATGTTACAAGAAGAATTCCCTTCTGCTTTTGAAAAAACTGTTTCTTCAACAACGCGTTCGCCTCGTCCCGGAGAAGTTCATGGCGTTGATTATGTGTTTATGTCTGAGGACGAATTTAAGGATGTTCTAGATAAGGACGGTTTTTTAGAATGGGTCTTTTTATTTGGGACCTATTATGGGACTAGTAAGGAAGGGATTTCTAGAATTCTCCAAAAGGGGAAACATTGCATTGCGGTGATTGATGTGCAAGGCGCTTTGACTTTGAAAAAGCAAATGCAAACAGTGGCTATTTTTATTCAGGCTCCTTCTCAAGAAGAACTCGAGAGACGTCTAAATACTCGGGATTCAGAAAAGGATCTCCAAAAAAAAGAGAGATTGGAGCATAGCAATGTGGAAATTGCTGCTGCCAGTCAATTCGATTACGTTGTTGTTAACGATGATTTAACCACTGCGTATCAAGTTTTAAGAAGTATTTTTATAGCTGAAGAACATAGGATGAGTCATGGCTAGAAAAGAGCGTTTAACTAATGAAAAACTAAATAAGCTATTCGATAGCCCTTTTAGTTTGGTTAATTATGTGATTAAACAAACTAAAAACAGAATTGCTAGGGGTGATGTACGTTCTTCCAACGTAGCGATAGAGGCTCTGAATTTCCTAGATCTTTATGGTATTCAATCTGAATGCTTAGAAAGGGATGATCGGGAGCAATATGCGTCCGGAGCAGGAGAAAAGCGAAAAGAACAAAGTTCTGGAAACTCCAGAAGAAAGGATCCGTCTCTGTACAATTGGAGCGACGTGAAATAGTGGCATCTTCTCGCATTCTTATAACTTCTGCTTTGCCTTATGCAAATGGACCTCTTCATTTCGGACACATTACGGGTGCTTATTTACCTGCAGATGTTTATGCGCGTTTTCAAAGATTGCTAGGAAAAGAAGTATTATACATTTGTGGTTCTGATGAGTACGGAATAGCGATTACCCTAAATGCAGAATTAGCAGGTATGGGGTATCAAGAATATGTTGATATGTATCATAAGCTTCATAAAGATACCCTTAAGAAGCTCGGGATTTCTGTAGATTTCTTTTCCAGAACCACAAACCCTCATCATCCCGCTATTGTTCAGGATTTCTATAGAAATTTGCAGGACAAAGGGTTGATGGAAAACCTTGTAACGGATCAGCTTTATTCTGAGGAAGAAGAAAAGTTTTTAGCTGACCGTTATGTTGTGGGGACCTGTCCTAAGTGTGGGTTTGATCGGGCTAGGGGAGACGAATGTCAGCAGTGTGGAGCCGATTACGAAGCCAGAGATTTAAAAGATCCTCGTTCTAAATTAACTGGGAAAGCTTTGTCTTTGCGCGAAACAGAACATGCTTATTTTCATTTAGAACGCATGAAGGAAGAACTGCTTACCTTTGTAGAGGGCATTTATTTACGTCCCCACATGCGTAACTTTGTAATAGATTACATTAAAAATTTGCGTCCTCGAGCAGTTACTAGAGATTTGTCTTGGGGGGTACCCGTTCCAGGTTTAGAGAACAAAGTATTCTATGTATGGTTTGATGCTCCAATCGGATACATTAGTGGAACTATGGATT